>DCZC01000025.1:1868-3575 GCA_002331565.1 Gemmatimonas sp. UBA2094 | reverse complement strand
GCGCACGGCAAGCGCATGGCCGCGTTGCCGCTCGCGCCGCGACTCGCGCATCTGCTGCTCGTGGCCGCCGAGCGCGGGCAGCTGGAGTTGGGTGCATCCATCGCGGCGCTGCTCGAGGAACGCGATGTGTTGCGTGGCGAAGGGTTCGTGCGCGCCCCGGCGGACCTGCGGTTGCGCACGGAGCTGTTGCACGGCGATCGCGACTCGGTGGCGGCATATGGTGCGCGCGCGGACCGTGACGGCGTGAGGCGGGTGCGGCAGAATGCGGGGGAGTTGGTCAAGCGCGTGAACAGCGGCAGCTCGAACAGCGGAAGCTCGGAACGTGGGCACTGGGACGATGCCGATGTGGGGACGTTGCTCGCGCTGGCTTTTCCCGATCGGGTGGCACAGCGGCGCGCGGGCAGCGAGGGGCGGTATCTGCTGCGCAATGGCAGCGGGGCGGCGCTGCCCAAGGGGGACAGTCTCTTCGACGAGCCGTATCTCGCGGTGGCGGAGCTCGAGGGGCAGCCGCCGGAGTACCGCATCGTGCGCGCGGCGCCGTTGTCCCTCGATGACGTTCGCGCCGATTTCGGCGGGCAACTCGTGCGCGAGAGTCTCGTGGCGTGGGACGAGCGTTCACGCAGCGTGAAGGCGGTTGAGCGCACGACGCTGGGCGCCATCACCCTCGAGGAAAAACCGCAGCGCGATCCGGATGCCGACGCGGTGCGTGAGGCACTGCTCGCGCAGCTGCCGCGTGTGGGTGCGGGCGCGTGGCCCTGGCGCGAGGGCGCGCTCAGGCTGCGCGAGCGGTTGGCGTTCGCGCATCGTCACGACGCGATGACGTGGCCCGATGTGTCCGATACCGCGCTGGTGCACACGCTCGCCGAATGGCTCGGCCCCCATCTCGATGGGGTGCGCACGTGGGCCCAGTTCGAACAGGTGGATTGGTACGAAGCACTCTTCTCGCTGGTGCCGTGGGCACAGCGCGCGGCCGTCGAGCGACTGGCGCCGACCCACATCGAGGTTCCCAGCGGCTCGCGCATCGCGATCGACTACGGCGACCCCGCCGCGCCGGTGCTCGCGGTGAAGCTGCAGGAGGTGTTCGGGTGGACGACCACGCCGACGGTGTTCGACGGGCGCGTGCCGCTCACGCTGCACCTGCTCTCACCGGCGCAGCGTCCCGTGCAGGTGACGCGCGATCTTGCCGGCTTCTGGAAGCACAGCTACTTCGAGGTGCGCAAGGAACTGCGCGGCCGCTATCCGCGGCACCCGTGGCCCGACGATCCGCTCACCGCCGAAGCGACGCGTCGCGCGAAGCCGCGGGGGACGTGAGTGGCGAGCCGTTCACCCAAGCGGCTCTTACGCGAACGCCCCCGGCAGCGCACTCACGAACTGCTTCATCTCGTCCGGTGTGCCGATGGAGACGCGGCACCAGTCGGTGTACGGCGGGAAGGCGCGGCCGATGGTGAAGCCCTTGCCGGCGAAGTACGTCTGCATCTGCTCCACCGGCTTGCCGGCCTGGAAGAACACGAAGTTCGTTTGCGACGGCGCGGCCTTCTTGCCGAGCTTGGCGAGCGCGTCGAGCAGCATCGTGCGCCCTTCGGTGTTCTTCGCTTTCACGAACGCCTGATACTCGGTGTCCATGAGCGAGGCGTTGGCCGCGGTGAGGCCGAACACGTTGGGGTCGCCGGTCACGTACTGCGAGAGCTTCTTGATGATGTCGGGGCG
>DCZC01000025.1:415-1596 GCA_002331565.1 Gemmatimonas sp. UBA2094 | reverse complement strand
GTCATGCTCTTGTAGCCCGGGTGCGTCACGAAGTCGTAGTAGGCTTCGTCGACGATCACCGTGCTGCGCTTCGCGGCATTCGATACGAAATCGCGCAGCGCCTGATCGTCGCCGAGGTTGGACGTGGGATTGTTCGGGTTGCACACGAACACCAGCTTCGTGTTGCCGTTGATCTTCGCGTCCATCTGGTACAGATCGTGGTCGAGCCGATGATCGAGCGGCACCTTGTGCACGGTCGCGCCCAGCGTTTCGCCCCAGCGCGGCAGGTCTTCGAAGGTGGGCCACGGCGCCACGATCTCCCCGCCGTGCATGTTGTACGCGAGCGCCAGAATGGAGAGCACCTCGCTCGAGCCCTGCGTCACGAGCACGTGGTCGACCGGCACCCCCACGTGTTTCGCGAATGTGGCGGCGATCTCCTCGCGGATGGGGGGCACGTACCACGTGTGCTGCGCCCAATTGCCCATCAGCGCATCCTTCGCCTTGGGCGACATGCCGAAGGGGTTTTCGTTGAAGTTCAGGCGGATCGGGCCGGCCGCGCGGCGCGCGGTGGTGACGTCACGCTCCATCTGGTCGAGCAGCGCCGAGTACGGGAGGCCGCCCCCGAGTACGCGCGACATCTCCGACGCCGGCAGCAGGCCGGGCAGGGCCACGGAAGCGCCGAGACCAAGGCCGGTGTTGCGCAGCCACTGGCGGCGGGAGAGACCAGAACGGGACTCGGTGCTCACGATCGAACCTCGCGGAGAATGGAAGGGGCGTGCCGGCGGCCGCACCGGCGACCGTGCAAATGACAGCGAATCCGAGCCGATCGCCAGAGGCGAACGGGCTCGACCGGACCCACTACATTGCGCGCCATGTCGTGGAAACGTTGGCTGGTGACCATCCTCTCGTTTACCCTCATGCTCGGGATCTCCGGGTGGGTGGTGTCGCGGCATTGGCCCACGGGCGGCATGCCGTGGCTCGCGTGGCCGGTCCACGCGGCCGCGCTGGCCACGGTAACGGCGGAGATCGTCACGCGGGCGCTCAAGATTCAGGCGTCGGCCCGCGCCTGCGGCATCCCCCTCGGATTCGGCACGGCGCTGCGGGTCTGTCTCGCCGGCGATTTCGCCGCCGCCATCACCCCCGCCCGGTCGGGGGCGGAGCCATCGCGCTTCCTGGTATTGGCCGAAAGCGGCACCGGGCCC
>DCZC01000025.1:0-206 GCA_002331565.1 Gemmatimonas sp. UBA2094 | reverse complement strand
TGCTGGTGCTCTTTCTCGAACTGTTCCTCGAGATGTGGTCGCTGGTGCTGGTGTGCACGGTGCTCGCCGTCGCCTTCCGCGGGCGGGGGGCGAGTACGGGCGGCCTGCTGGCACTCGTGGGCGGTTACAGCACCTTCGTGCTCGGCGTCGGCACCGCCGGGTGGTTCCTGTCGCGCCGCAACGCCCACGGGCCGCCGCCGCGGTGG
>DCZC01000144.1 GCA_002331565.1 Gemmatimonas sp. UBA2094 | reverse complement strand
GGGGGCGGCCTGCCCGTAGGTGGTGTCGGCGTACTGCGTGAGCCCGCCGCGCGTGCCCGCCCGGCGTTCCTTCCACGTGATGTCGGCCCTGATTGGCGCGGCGCCGTTCCGCAGGCCGGCTGCCCCTGCCAGTTCCACCGTGATGGGCGCAGTGGCCTCGTCGGGGCCGATGCGTGCCTGCGTGCACTCGGCCACGCCCTCGGACGCCGAGCACGACCATTGCGGTGCTCGGGCGCCCGTGACCGACACGCCGTTCGCTCCGCGAATGCGCACGCTCACCCCGCGGGCGTCGACCCCGGGCGTCGAGCGATGGGCCACGTCCACGATTGCAGTGCCGGTTCCCCCTGCACGCACGGAATCACCCGGAAGCACAAGGGCCTCGAGCCCCGTATTCGTCTGCGCGGCCGTCGCTCCGGTGCGCGCGCCAGCCGATGCAGGCGCAACTGTTGAGCCAGCCGCGATGCACGCCACTGCCACAAGGGCCCCGCGAAGGAGGTAACCGCGGCGCATCACGGCGCCGCCGGGTCCCCGGCCTTGAGGTTCCACAGCCAGGCGCGGTCGGTGTTGACCCATGAACCGGACACCCTCAGGCGCTGCTCCGCGGCATCCCAGCGGCGCGTCTGCCGCCGCTGGACGCACGTGCGGGTGGGCGGCAGCCACCTACCCGGCATTCCCGCGAACCCGGCGAGGTACCGCGGAGCGCCCCTGCTGCCCTTCAGCGACGCGGCGGCCGACAGGGCCTCGCTGGCCACCACCATGCCGTTTACCGTCAGTGGCGGCGAGAAGCCATCCGCATATGGCGCGTACGGCTCGTCGCCCGCGACCGGTTGATCGAGGGGCGCGGAGGTGGCCGACGACAGGATCGCGCACTTCACAAGCGACGGCGCCATGCGGGGGTTCAGGTGGTAGATCATCGCCGCCACGCCGGCCACCATGGGCGCGGAGAACGACGTGCCGTCCACCATCGCGTAGGTGTTGTCGAGCCCGGTGGTCACCACGCGCTCGCCGGGCGCGGCGACGTCCACGATGCCCCTGCCCCATCCGCTGAAGTCGGACAGCATCAGGCGATTGCCGCGCCCGAGCGCCGGTGCGCGCACCGGCGACATCGACGCCACGCAGATGATGTTGCCGCGGTCGTAGGTGCCGTCCGGCATGGGGCGCTCCGAGAGATCGCCGCCGCGTGCGGTGCCCGCCGTGCGCTCGTCAGCGGTCAGGTTGCCCGGGTACGTCGTGATCGCCATGCCCTTGGGGGCGCAAAGGCCCTTCGATGCCTCCCCGTCACGTTGCAGCCGCGCCGCGGGCCGACGCAGGTCGGTGGCGGAATTCCCGGCGGATATGACGAAGAGCGTGTCGCGTTGCTGCGCGATCGCCAGTTGCGCCAGGCCCACTGGGCGCGGGTCCGGCACGCTCAGGTTGGTGCCGTAGTCCACGACCTGATCGCCGGCCCGGTGCAGCGTCCCCAGGCTCATGTTGACGACCTTTGCCCCCAGGCCCTGCTGGGCGACGGGCTTGCCGGCGTATTCGATCGCGGCGACCAGCGCTGCCTCGTTGCTGGGCGTCACGATTCCCGACATCGCGAGTCGCACGTGGGGACCGACCACTCCGCTGAGCCCCCGAGTGTTGTTGGACAGCGCGCCGATAACCCCGGCCACCATCTGGCCGTGGCTGGTGCGCTCACCTGCGGCGTTCGTCAACGTGCCGGGCCACTGTGAGCCGGGGTTCTTCGTCACGTAGCCGTCAAGGCCCTCGACATCGGCGATCGCGGAGGCCGGATACGCCTGGATACTCGCCTTCGGCTCTCCCGTGCCCCCGAGCATCGTCCTGAATCGGCGGTTGCCCAGATTCGTCACCAGGGCCGCGAGCCGCTTGCCCGTCGCAGATCCCGCGGTGCCATCCGCCTTGAGCACCTGGATATCCTCGGGGGGGACGCCCAGCGGTGATACACCCGCCGGTTCGGCGAGGGCGATCACGAATCGGCGACAGGCCCCGGTGCAGTCCGGATGGGGCTGCATGGGCTGCACGTCGATCAGTGACCGGTCACCCGGCAGGTCGAGCGCACGGAAGCGGGCGGTTCCAGCACCGACGCCGGCACCAGGCCGTCCCGTCAGGGCATTCATCAGCGCGCTCGCGCCCTCGGCGGGCGTTCCGCCCTGCAGGCGGGCCACGTCAACGGCGACCCGCTCGGTGCCGTCGGTCACCACCAGGCTGCCGGTCGTGCCATTCACCTCGATCATGTAGGGGGTTACCGGGAACCCCGACTGCTGGGGCTGGTTGCAGAGCGCCATGACCCTGCGGGCAAGGATGTGCTGCATGGTCGCAGCCGGTGCGTCGGCCGCGATCGAGCACGTCCTGTCACCGCCGCCGGTCACCAGCTGATATTCGCCGCCCTGCGGAACCGTCACGCTGAACACCTGGTTCCTGAAGGCCGAGGCCTCGATGACGCGGCTGCCGTCGGACGACACGTTGCTTGCGCGCGTGTTGTCATCCTGCAGGTCGCCGTGGGGAGTGAGCGAATCGTCGATGATCGCCACCTTCACCGGCGGCTTGCGGAACCAGGTCTTGGTCTTCTGCCACGCCTGACGCAGGCGCATGCTGGCGGCTGGCCCGGCAAGACCCTCGTCCGCGAATGCCGAGTCGGTGGTGATGGCAGTCCCGCGCGCGGCCTTGTCTGCCGCGTCCTTCCATCCGGCGACGACGTTGCCGTTCTGCAGCCCCCACTGGAATGGGAACAGCGGATCATTGACGGCGGCATCCGCCGCGCCATCGATGATCCCGTTCGGCTGTGCCATCGCGATCAGGTTCCGGTAGCGCGGCGACCGCAGCAGTCGGACGGTGCTGCTGACCGACCGCCCCCCGGGCAGCTGGATGAGCATGAGGCCGGGAATTCCCCCGAAGCCCTGGCGTCCGGGCCCGCCGTCCGCCAGCGCTGCGCCGAGCTCGCGGCGAAGACACCGGAAGGCAGCCCTCGGTGTGCCCGCGCGCAGTTGCACGAGGATCTCGCCGGGCTCATAGGCGGCCTCACCGCCGGGAGCGCCGTCGTCGCGACCCGCATTCCCCGGGTCGGCCGTGCCCCC
>DCZC01000106.1:5945-8472 GCA_002331565.1 Gemmatimonas sp. UBA2094 | reverse complement strand
CATCGCCGAACTCCTCGGCGCCGAAACGGGCGCCACCGGTGCGGCTCTCGCCGAATCCGCCGCCCGCTACACGCTCATCGACGCTCTCGCCCAGCATCGCCGCGCCCTCGGCGCCGACCCCGGCGCGCTCGCGCAGCTCGAACCGGCGACCAGGGCCTCTTCCAACGATATCCGCAACGAGGATCCGACCGTATGACGACGAAGACTTCGCGCCGCGTACCGGCGCTGCTGATGACCGGCCTGTCCGCGGGTGCTCTGGTGCTCGGCGCATGCGGCAGTGAACTGAAGCAGGACGAACGCGCATCGGCGGTGCCGGCACGCGTGAACGGCACGCCCCTCACGCTGAAGGACACCACCATCGCCACGACCTTCGACGCGAGTGGTGTGGCCGAACCGATGCAGCAGGCCATGGTGAGCACGAAGCTCATGGGCACGGTGACCGCCGTACCGGTGCACGAAGGGGACGTGGTACGCGCCGGGCAGGTGCTGGCGGAGATCGACGCCCGCGACCTCACGGCCAAGGCAGCACAGGTGTCGGCCTCCATCGCCGACGCGGAAGCGATGCACAAGGAAGCGACGGCGCATGCCGCGCGCTTCACGGCGCTGTACAACGACAGTGCGGCCACGAAGGCGCAGTACGATGCGGCCATGACCGGCCTCGCGCGCGCCGAAGCCGGCCTGCGGGCGGCGAAGGCCGGCGCGGGCGAACTCGATGCCGTGCGCAGCTATGCCACCGTGCGAGCCCCGTTCAGTGGAATCGTGACCATGCGTCACGCCGACCCCGGTACCTTCGCGGCGCCGGGCATGCCGCTGGTCACGGTGCAGGATGCGTCGAGTCTCCGCATCAGCGTGTCCGCGCCCTCCAACGCAGTGCGCGGGCTCGCGCGCGGCGCGAAGCTCACCGCCACGATCGATGGTCAGCCGGTGACGGCCACCATCGAAGGCGTCGTGCCGGCCAACGCGGGCAATCTCTTCACCGTGAACGCCACCGTGAGCAACCGCGACGGTGCGCTGCGCGCCGGAAGCGCGGCGACCCTCTCGTTGCCGCTGGGCGCAACGAGCGGCATCGTGGTCCCCGTGTCGGCGCTGATGCGTGATGGCGACCTCGTGGGTGTGGTGGTCCGTGCCAATGGCGCGGACGACCGTCGCTGGGTGCGACTGGGCACGGTGACCGCGACGCATGCGGAAGTGACCGGCGGGCTCAAGGCCGGTGAAGTCATCGTGATTCCCGAAACGGCGGCAGCGACGCCGACCAAGGCGGGCGCATGACCAGCATCAAGTCCTGGGGCATCTCGGGACGTGTCGCGAAGGCGTTCCTCAACAGCAAGCTCACGCCCCTGGTGACGTTCGCGTCGCTGGCGGTGGGTGTGCTGGGACTCATCGCCACGCCCCGTGAGGAGGAGCCGCAGATCTCGGTGCCGATGATCGACGTGATCTCGGCCATGCCCGGCGCGTCGCCGGCCGAGGCCGAGAATCTGCTGGCCCGTCCCATCGAGCAGCGCATGATGGAGCTGCCCGGCGTCGATCACGTGTACACCATGTCGGGCGATGGCTATGCCATGGTGACCGTGCGCTTCAAGGTGGGAGAGGATCAGGAGCGCAGTGTGACGCGTGTGCAGGCGAAACTAACCGGTGCGATGGACAAGGCGCCGGCCGGTGCCATGCCGCCAATCGTGAAGGCGCACAGCATCGACGACGTTCCGGTACTGGCGCTCACGCTGCACGGTACGACCACCGACGCCAACACGTTGCGTCAGATCGCCGTGCATCTCGAGGACGAGATCCGCACCGTGCCGGAGGTGGCGGAAACGTTCGTCACCGGCGGCGCGCCGAAGCAGGTGAAGGTCGTGCTCGATGCGGCGCGCCTCGCGGCGAGCGGCGTGACGCCGGGCGAAGTGGCGATGGCGCTCAAGCAGGCCAACGCGCGCCTCGATGCCGGCGAGCTCACCGCGCGCGACAGCGTGGCGCAGATCGCCGTGGGCGCGCCGCTCACGAATGCCCGTGAGGTGGGCAGCATCGTGGTGAGCAATCGCCGCGGCGCCCCGGTGTACCTGCGGGCCGTGGCCGACGTGCGCGACGACTTCGGCGACGTGACCAGCTATGTCTCGCATCGTACCGGCAAGGGGGCGTCAGAGGCCGCGGTGACGATCGCCGTCGCCAAGCGAAAGGGCGCCAACGCCACCCATGTCACGCACGCCGTGCTCGAACGCGTGGAGCAGGCGAAGGGGCGTCTGGTGCCGGCCAGCGTGCAGCTCGACGTCACGCGCGATTACGGCGAGACCGCCGGCGAGAAGGCGCAGGAACTCATCCTGCACCTGTTCATCGCCACGATCTCCGTCACCCTGCTCATCTGGCTGTTCCTCGGCTGGCGTGAAGCGCTGGTGGTGCTGGTGGCCGTGCCGGTCACCCTCGCCCTCACCCTGTTCGTGTACTACGCGTTGGGCTACACGCTCAACCGCATCACGCTGTTCGCGCTGATCTTCTCCATCGGCATCCTGGTCGACGACGCCATCGTGGTGGTGGAGAA
>DCZC01000106.1:5143-5767 GCA_002331565.1 Gemmatimonas sp. UBA2094 | reverse complement strand
TCGTGGTGGTGGAGAACATCTACCGTCACCTGCAGATGGGGAACCGCCCGGCCGACATCGCGAGCATCGACGCCGTCGACGAAGTGGGCAACCCCACGATCCTCGCCACCTTCACGGTGATCGCGGCCATCGTGCCCATGGCGTTCGTGAGCGGGCTTATGGGTCCGTACATGCGTCCCATTCCGGTGGGCGCGAGTGTGGCCATGCTGGCGTCGCTGGCGGTGGCGTTCATCGTCACCCCGTACCTCGCGTATCGCCTCCTCAAGGGGCACGTGGTGGCTGGACACGGTTCCATCCAGCATCCGCCCGAAGAGGGCAGCCGTACCGACAAGCTGTACCACCGCATCATGACGCCGCTCATCGAGCAGCACCGCACGCGCTTCGCCTTCTACGGCGTGGTGCTGGCGCTGCTGATCGGGAGCATGGGACTGGTGGGCATCAAGGCCGTGCAGGTGAAGATGCTGCCGTTCGACAACAAGAGTGAATTCCAGGTGGTCCTCGACTTTCCTGAAGGCACGTCGCTCGAAACGTCGAATCGCGCGGCCTCGGAGATCGCAGCCTATCTCGGTACCGTGCCGGAGGTCGTGAGCACGCAGGTGTACGCGGGCACCGCGGCGCCGTTCA
>DCZC01000106.1:0-5101 GCA_002331565.1 Gemmatimonas sp. UBA2094 | reverse complement strand
TTCGACAACAAGTCGGAGTTCCAGGTGATCATCGACGCCCCCGAGGGCACCACGCTCGAGCAGACGACGCTCATCGCCCGCGAGATGGCCGCCGCGATCCGCGCCGAACCCGAGGTGCGCGATTACCAGGTGTACGCGGGCACCGCAGCGCCGTTCAACTTCAACGGCCTCGTGCGCCATTACTTCATGCGCAGCGGCGCCAATGTGGCCGACGTGCAGGTGAACTTGCTGCCGAAGGGCGAACGTGACCGTCAGTCACACGACATCGCCGTGGCGGTGCGCCCGGCGGTGGATTCCATCGCCCGCCTGTATGCGGCCAGCGCGAAGGTGGCGGAGATTCCGCCGGGCCCGCCGGTACTCAGTACGCTCGTCGCCGAAGTGTATGCGGCCGACGACGCGTCGCGGCTCGGGGCAGCGAAGGCGGTGAAGGCGGTCTTCGAAAAGACACCCGGCGTGGTGGACGTCGACTGGACCGTCGAGGCGCCGCAGCAGAAGCGCACGTTCCGCGTGGATCGCATGCGGGCCGCCGAGGTGGGAGCAAGCGTGGAGCAGATCACGCAGACGCTGTACCTCGCGTTGAGCGGCGCGCCGGCCGGCCTGGCGAGCACGCCGACAGCAAAGGAGGCGGTGGCGATCGTGCCGCGGTTACCGCTGGCGCAGCGTTCAAGCGTCGAGGCGCTGCTGACGCTCCCCATCGCCACCATGCAGGGCCCGCAGCCGTTGGGGCGCTTCGTCACCGTGGTGCACGGAACGCGCGAAGGCGCACGCATCCGCAAGGATCTGCGTCCGGCCATCTACGTGACCGGTGATGTGGCGCGTGAGATCGAAAGCCCGGTGTACGCCATCCTCGACATGAACCGCGAGATCGAGGCCATTCGCGTGAACGGCGCGTCGGTGGGGATCTACAACGCCGTGCAGCCGGAATCGCTCGGTGAAACGGCGATCAAGTGGGACGGTGAGTGGCAGGTGACGATCGAGGTGTTCCGCGATCTGGGGCTCGCGTTCGCCATCGTGCTGATCCTCATCTATGTGCTGGTGGTGGGGTGGTTCCAGAGCTTCACCATTCCGCTGGTGATCATGGCGCCCATTCCGCTCACGCTCATCGGCATCCTGCCGGGGCACGCCATCGGCGGCGCGTTCTTCACCGCCACGAGCATGATCGGCATGATCGCGCTCGCCGGGATCATCGTGCGCAACTCGATCCTGCTGGTGGACTTCATCCAGCTCGAAGAAGCGCGCGGCCGGACGCTGGTGGATGCCGTGCTCGAGGCGGGCGCGGTGCGCTTCCGGCCCATTGCGCTCACCGCGGCGGCGGTGGTCGTGGGCGGCCTGGTGATGGTGCTCGATCCGATCTTCCAAGGGCTGGCCGTGGCGCTCATGAGCGGTGCCGTGGTGGCCACGCTGCTCACGATGGTCGTGGTGCCCCTGCTCTACTGGGAGCTGCGCAAGCAGGCGCCGGCGCTCCCGCTTTCCCCACTTCACACGGAGACCGTGGACTGATGTGCAACGACAACGTCATTCGCCGCTTTGCCGGCGTGTTCATCCTGCTGTCGGTGGTGCTGGGCTTCACCGTATCGCCCAACTTCTTCTGGTTCACGGCCTTCGTGGGCTTCAACCTGTTGCAGTCGAGCTTTACCAACTTCTGCCCGCTGGAGAAGATCCTGGGGCGGCTGGGCTTGTTCGGGTGCCGTGCCCCTGCTCAGACTACACGCTGAGCCCTTTCAGCCGGAGCCTTGCATGAGTGGGACCGAGACCTCCGCACGGCACGCCATCGTGCCGTGCGCATCCTGCGGGAAGTTGAACCGCGTGAACATGGACAAGGTGAGCGCCACTGCCATGTGTGGCACCTGCAAGAGTGCGCTGCAGGTGGACGCCCCGGTGGTACTCACCGATGCGACCTTCGATGTGGTGGTATCGCGCAGCACCGTGCCGGTGATGATCGACTTCTACGCCGACTGGTGCGGCCCGTGCAAGATGATGGCGCCGGTGTTCGCCGATTTCGCCCGCCGCCAGAAGGGGCGGGTGCTGGTGGCCAAGGTGAACACCGACGAGAACCCCGGCGTGAGCATGCGCTTCGGGATCCGCAGCATTCCCACGCTCACCGTGATGCGGGGCGGTCAGGAAGTGGCACGGCAGGTGGGCGCAGTGCCGATGGCGGCGCTGGAGCAGATGGTGGGGGGGTGAACTGCGGCTGAACTATGCCAGCCGACACCGCAACGGAAAAGCGCGAGCTTGCTTTACGCAAGCTCGCGCTTCGTTCGTCGCGGCTGGTCTGCGTGCGCAGTCCTCCGCGGTCACCTCCCCGCGATCACCCTCCGCCGCTCCGTCAGCTCCGTCTCGATACGGCCGCACACCAGCTCGCACAGCTTGAGCACGTCCTTGTCGGCCAGTTCGTAACGCACGTACACGCCGTCGCGCTCGCGCGACACCAGGCCGGCGGCGAACAGCTGCGACAGGTGCCGCGAGACGTTCGCCTGCCCCATCTGCGTGGCCTCCACGAGCTCGTTCACCGTACGCGGCCCACCGCGCAGCTCCTGCAGCAGACTCAGGCGCGCCCGATCACTCAGCGCCTTGAAGCGCTCGGCGACCATTTCCAACAGTTCGGGACCCATCCGCTTCGCGGCCATGCTGCGTCTCCGGAGTGAACACTATTCAGACTTACACAAGTATGAATATATAACGAACGAAAGCGGGCGCGCCACCCGTGCGGGAGACGCGCCCGATGCCGCGAACCCGACCGGATCAGCCGAGCGTCGCCGTCAGCGTGATCTCGGCGTTCAGCACCTTCGACACGGGGCAGCCGGCCTTGGCGGCGTTGGCCAGTTCGTGGAACTGCTCGGCCGAGATGCCCGGCACCTTGGCGTCGAGCGTGAGATGCACCGTCGTGATGGCGAACCCGCCGTCCTTCTGCTCGAGGGTGAGCGCAGCCGAGGTGGCCAGCGATTCGGCCGTAAAGCCCGCACGGGTGAGCTGACCCGAGAGCGCCATCGAGAAGCAGCCCGCGTGGGCGGCCGCGATCAGCTCTTCCGGGTTCGTCCCGTTGGTGCCGCTCTCGTCCTCGAACCGGAGCTTGAAGGAGTACGGCGTGTTGTTCAGCACGCCGCTCGGCGTGGTGACGGTGCCGCTGCCTTCCTTGATGGTGCCGTTCCAGACGGCGGAGCCATGACGGATCATCGAATTGCCTCGGAGAGTGTCGGGTCGGATGGGTGGGGGCGACCGACGCGCGCCGGCCGGTTGCCCCATGGTGAAACGCGTCGCCGAACGCTCGCCGCTTGAACGGCCGAGGGCAAGCGGCGGCAGTCGCCCGGTAACCCGCGCCACGCCTTGCGAGGCCCTGCGGTTGGCGATCATTTCCCCAGGTCTGCTGCCCCCTCCACACCGGCCATGCTCACTGTGCGTTTCCTTCCCCTCCTCGCGGGCCTCGCCTCGACCCTGTCGGCGCAATCCGTTCCCGCCCCGACCGTCGCGCCCAACGCCCCGCGCGTACTGCGCGCCGCCCGCGTCCTCGACGGCACCGGGCGCGTACTCGTCCGTCAGGACATCGTGCTGCAGGGGGGACGCATTACGGCGATCAAGCCTTCCGTTGGCCCGCTCCCCGCGGGGGGCATCGATCTCGGCGATCGTACCGTACTCCCCGGACTCATCGACACCCATGTGCACCTCGGCTGGTACATCAACAGCCAGGACAAGATGCACACCGATGGTGACGGCGATGCGCCCGGCGTGAGTGCGCTGGCGCATGCGGCCAACGCATGGGCCACGCTGCGCGCCGGCTTCACCACGGTGCAGAGCATCGGCGAAGCCGACAATGCCCCGCTGCGCGACGCCATCACCCGCGGGCATATCCCCGGCCCGCGGGTGCTCACGTCGCTCGGTTCTCTGAACGAGCGCACGCGCGGCGGGAGTCCCGATTCGCTGCGGGCGGCCGTGCGGCGCTTCAAGCAGATGGGCGCAGATGTGATCAAGATCTTCGCCTCGAAGAGCATCCGCGACGGTGGTGAGGCCACAATGACGCCGGAACAGTTGCAGGCCGCGTGTGGCGAGTCCACGGCGCTGGGGCTGCGCAGCGTCGTGCATGCGCACTCGGCCGAGTCGGCACAGCGCGCCGCGCGCGCGGGGTGCACGCAGGTGGAGCACGGCGTCTTCGCCGACGACACGACGCTCGCGCTGTTCGCCGAGCGGGGCACGTGGTTCGATCCGCAGTGTGGCCTCGTGTTCCGCAATTATCTCGACCACAAGCCGTGGTTCGATGGCATCGGCAACTACAACGCCGTGGGCTTCGCGGCGATGGAGAAGGCCATCCCGCTGGCCGAAGCCGGCATCGGTCGCGCCGCGCGCACGAAGGGGGTGAAGCTGGTCTTCGGCACCGACGCCGTGGCCGGAGCGCACGGCCGCAACGCCGAGGAACTGGTGTGTCGCGTGCGACGCGGCGGGCAGCCTGCGAGTGATGCCATCGTGAGTGCCACGAGCCGAGCCGCCGAGTCGCTGCAGCTGGGCAAGGAGGTGGGGCGTATCGCGCCGGGATACATGGCCGACATCATTGCGACGGCGGGTGACCCGTCGCAGGAGATCGAGGCCTCGCTGCGCGTAAACTTCGTGATGCGTAGTGGCGTGGTGTATCGGTTCGACGGACACAGCATCGCCGCGGGGGGTCGCTGAATGACGTCGCGAAACGAAGGGCCCTCGGCCCGCCGTCAGTTTCTCAAGACGGCCGGCGTGCTGGCGGTGGGGACGGCAGCCGTGGGCAGCACCGCCTGCCAGGTGAAGGAGCCGGCCCAGGTGGACGAGTCGTCGGCTGCCCGCACGCTGGGGTTCGACCGTACGCTGCTCGATGCGCTTGCCGCGACCGTGTTGCCGGCCAGTCTCGGCGCAGCCGGCGTGCGTACCGCGACCGAACGGTTCGTCGCCTGGGCCGACGGGTACGACCCCGTGGCGGAAGAGATGCACGGCTACGGGTATTCCGACATCCGCTATCTGCCGGCCGACCCGGCGCCGGCGTGGCGCGCGCAACTCGACGCGCTCGATGCGCTGAGCCGCAAGTCCCAGCGCGTGTCGTTCGCCCGCGCCACGGCAGAGCAGCGCACCGCCGTGCTGACGGCGG
>DCZC01000194.1:8339-8552 GCA_002331565.1 Gemmatimonas sp. UBA2094 | reverse complement strand
CGCGGCCGATGCCGCGCGAGGCGCCAGTCACGAGGGCCGACCGGCCACGCAGCGCCCCGGGGCTGTTCATGCGGCCATCACCCGTGGTCAGTACGACGTGGGCGCGTGAGCCAGCCGCAGGAATTCACTCCGCGTCTTCGCGTCGTCACGGAAGAGGCCGCGCATGCTGGAGGTGATGGTGCGCGAGCTCTGCTTTTCCACGCCGCGCATCAT
>DCZC01000194.1:0-8173 GCA_002331565.1 Gemmatimonas sp. UBA2094 | reverse complement strand
TCTGCTTTTCCACGCCGCGCATCATCATGCACAGGTGAACCGCTTCGATGACGACACCGACGCCCTTGGGCTGCAGCACTTCCTCGAGCGCATCGGCGATCTGCTCGCCGAGACGCTCCTGCACCTGCAGGCGGCGGGCGAATACCTCCACGACTCGCGGCAACTTCGACAGCCCCACGATCTTGCCGTCGGGGATGTAGGCGATGTGCACCTTGCCGAAGAACGGCAGCATGTGATGCTCGCACATCGAGTACATCTCGATGTCACGGACCATCACCATGTTCTCGTGATCTTCGGCGAACAGCGCATCACCGATGACGCCGGCGGCCGTGAGGCCGTATCCGCGGGTGAGCCACATCTGCGCCTTGGCCACGCGGCTGGGCGTCTTGAGCAAGCCTTCGCGATCGGGATCCTCCCCGATCAGCTCGAGCTGGCGGCGCACCATGGTTTCGTATTCGGCAAGATTGCCGTCCACGGCGAAATCGTCCGGGTCCACCACAGTCACGGCTGCACGTCCCGACGACACGCCCGATACAGGTCGGATCACGTCCTTACTCCCCTTGGTAGTCGACATAGTTGTTCTCCGTTTCCCAGAGCCGCAGTCGAACCAGTTGGGCGGGAGCGATCGCGGGAGCGAGCACACGCCACATGGCTACCACCACGTTTTCGGTGGTCGGGTTGATTCCCTGCATATAAGGCACATCGATATTGAAATTGCGGTGATCGGTTTGGTCGATCACCTCGCGTTCCACGACGTCCCGTAGGTGCCCCAGGTCGATCACGTAGCCGGTCCGCTCATCCACGGGCCCCTTCACGGACACTTCCAACTCGTAGTTGTGGCCGTGCCAATTGGGGTTGTTGCACTTGCCGAACAGCCGGGTGTTTTCGGCGTCGGACAGCGCGGGATTGTGGACACGGTGCGCCGCGTTGAATCGCAGGCGGCGCGTGGCGGTGACGATCGGCATACCAGATCAAGGCCCCGGCAAGGGGAATGGTTCCGGCGGCCGGATCGCGCCCCGCCGGCGACGACGTGCCGGACCCCGGGGTGCCGTCCTCTTCCGGAATCTGTCCGGAAAACGAAAGCCCCGCCACAGTGGGCGGGGCCTTCGAAAAATACGGGAACGAAGAGGGTGATCTTGAAGCCCAAAGAAAAAATTAAGACTCTCACCGCGCTACCGCCTTCCCCGCACTGGGGCATGACGTTCACCCGTGTGTTGAATCCCTTCCAAGGACTTATCGGCTCAAGAAGTAAAGCCTCTCCGCCCCGCGACTACCGTGACGACGCGTATTGTAGGGAACGGTGACGAAACATGCAATCACGATTTCGACTACATTGTGGCATGGATCTCACTCTCCTCGCCGGAATCGTGATGCTCGTGGTCTGGGGCGGGCTCACCGTGGCCACCGAAGCACCCGGATGGGTACATCTGCTGCTGACGGCCGGGGTGTTCGTCGTCATCTGGCGCATCGTCGTGCGCGACACCCCCGACGGACCCGCCAAGAAGTAGCGGCCGGACTCAGATCTCCCAGTTCGAGAGGATCATACCCTCACTGGGGGGCACCTCGTTCCATCCGTCGGCGCTCATGCGCAGATCGGTCCAGCGCACCCGCGCGCCGAGCGCCATGCAGGCGCGATACGCCTCGGGATAATCGCCCTGCAGCCGGATGGCGAGCCGTCGTGTCCCTGACCGTTTGGCATAGTCCATGAGCGCGCCGAGCATCTGCGGCAATTCGGCGCGACGCTCGAGTACCAGCTTGAGAACCCGCAGTTCGTCCCGCGCGCGGCCCTCGACCAGCGGTACCGTATGACACACCGCAAACCCGGCGGGCGCCTCCGGCGGACCGAGCAGCAACGTATCGCCGAGTCCCAACCGGTCGGTGAGCTCCAGTTCTCGCGTGAAGTCGTAGCCGGGCTGAAGACGGGTGGTGAGCGCCAGACAGGCCGCCATGGCCGCCGTTCGGTCGTTCGGTGGCAGCTGCGACAGACAATGCGCCGCACGGTCACCGGCGGCAGCATCGAGGGTGAGCGTGACGGTGAGATGACCGGGGATGAACCCGAGGTTCGAGTAGAAGCCGATGTTGTCCATCGTCCGCGGCATCGTCTCGAGGCCGATGACTTTCGCGTGCTGCAGGCGTAGCCAACGCATGCCGGTTTGCACGATGATCTTGCCGAGCCCGGCCCCCTGCTGATCGGGGCGCACGCAGAGCGGCCCCATCCATCCTTCACTCCCCGAGTGGTGCGCCATGTTGAAGGCCACCACCCGCCCGCGGTCGTCGCGCCAGCACAGCGCCCCGTCGCCGGCGTCTTCGATGGCATACTGCCAGATTGCCGGGTTGAGCGGCGGGACCCGCACACCGGCCATGCCGTCGTTGCGGTAGCGCTGGGTGAACGCCTCGGTGAACACCTCGTTGAGCTGCGGGATGTCATGCACCGTCGCGATCTGTGGGCCTTCCATCGGCCGGGCCAACCGATACGAACGCGAGGATGCGGTCATGCCTTCACGCCTCCGACAGGGTGAGCATGTCGGAGACGACGGCCGCGGCCGTATCGGCCTCGTCGGCCATGGGGGCAACGGTGGCGCCGCTCACCACACTGCAACCGCGCGCTTCGTCGAAGCGTACCAGCAGCAACCGGTCGAGCCCTTCACGCACCTGTTCGATGTGCGTGATCACGACGACCTGTTCGAAGCGATCGTTCAGGCGACGCAAGAGCTCCACCACATTCGCCCGGCGCGCCTCATCCAACGAACCGAACACCTCGTCGAGGATCAGCAGCGAGAACGCCTGGCCGGCGCGTTCGGCGATCATCTGGGAGATCGCGAGCCGCAGCACGAGGTTGCAGAGATCCTCCTCGCCGCCCGAGATGACGGACTTGGGGAGGCCGTCCTCCATCACCGTGAGCCGGTAGTCCTCGTCGAACTCGAGATGGGTGTACCGGCCGTCCGTGAGGTCATCGAGGAAACGGCTGGCGATCTCCGCGAGCTCCGGTCGCAACTGGAAGTTGAGATCGGTGCGCAGGTCGGTGAGGGCGCGATCGAGTTCGTCGTGCAGTCGCTTTTCCGTTTCGAGCGTCTCGAGCGTGCCCTGCAGCCGTGACAATTCGCGACGCGCCTGCTCCGCGCTGTCGAGCGCGGCGCGCGCGCGATCGGCTTCGCCGATGGCCGACACGGCTTCCACCTCCGCGCGCCGGGCCTCGGTGGCCGCCGCCTCGTACCGCTCGCGGACGGTCCCGTAGACGCCGTCATCCATACCAAGTGACGCACATTGCGCTTCGAGCGATATCATGCGGGCGCGCGCCACATCCCGCGCGGCCAGCACTCGCGTCCGCTCGGTGCGCGTGGTGAGTTCGCGATCGACCAGGCCACTCACGCGCGCCACACGCGTCTCGAGTTCCTGCAATTCCGTGGCGTCGCCCTTGAGTGCGGCATGCACCGCCGCATCGTAGCCCGTGGGCAACGCGGCCAGCTGCGTGGTGGCGTCCTGCAACCGTGCGGCGAGGTGCGCGCGCTGCGTGGTGACCGCCCCCGCGTCGTTGAGCGCGGCCTGAATGCGGGCGAGACGCCGTTCCGCCGCCGCGACCTCCGCCTGTGTCGACCGGCGCGTTTCCTCGAGCCCTTCGATACCCGCGGGGATCTTGCCCAACTGCTCGGCGCGCTGGCGATAGTAGTTGCCGTCGACGCGCACCATCTCCAGCTGTTCGGTGAGCTGATCGCGCACCGTGGCGAAATTGCCTCCCAGCGGGCGTCCGCACGTGGGGCACGGACTTTCCTCGCCCAGGCCCTCGAGCGTTTCGCGCTGCTGCGACAGCTCGGCATACTGCGTGCGCAGGGCCTCGAGCCGGGTCTCCGCTTCCTGCCGGTCGCGCGCCCACGCGGTGCGCTCCTGATCGAGCGCGCGCTCCGTTTCGGCGAGCGTGTTGCGGAGCGTCTGCAGCTGGGCGGTGGTTTCGCGCTCGAGTGCCGGCGCCGTTTCGAGGCGCGCGGCGCGTTCGGCCAGCTTGGCCTCTTCCTCGGCGTACGCCGACACGCGCTCCATCAACGCCTGACGACGCGACTCCGCTACGGCCAGCTGCTCCTGCGCCACCAACGCGTCGCGCACGGCAGACAAGGCGGCCATGCGCGCCCGCAGCGGCACGACCTCGTCGTGCGCCCGCGCGATCATTTCGAGTTCCTGGTCGAGCCGCTCGAGTTCGCGGGCGTATCCCGTGGCCTCGCTCTCGGCCACGCGCAGCTCCGACGTGAGCTGCATGCGACGATCCCGCTGCGTCTGAGCGTCCTGCCACTGCGGTACGATGAACTGCAGGCGCTCGGCCGCGACTTGATGCGCCGCTTCGGCCTCGACGGCGCGCGTCCGTGCCACTGCCACGCGCGCTTCCGCGTCGGCCACCGCTCGCCAGATGGCGTCGGGGTCGGGCATCCCCTGCTTGAGCCCGTTGATCTCCGCCAACAGCGACCGACGGCGCTCGCGGGCCAGCTCCTGCGCCCCGCTCAGCCGGTCGTAGCCCAGGACGCGGGAGAGGAACCGGGCGCGTTCCGCCGCGCCGAGCGCCGCCATCACGTCGAGTTCCTTCTGCCCCGTGAAGTACGTATGGAAGAACTCCGACCGCGTCATGCCCAGACGACGCTGCAGCAACTCGGTGGCGCCGGTGATGGTACTGGCGATCGGCGTCTCACCGCCGTCGAGGTACACCTCGGCGTTGGTGAGTCCGCGGATGACGCGATAGCGATGCCCCGCCAACTCGAAGTCGAGCTCCACCTTCACCGTCGCGCGACTCGTGGCCCGCGAGAAGCGGATGCCGTCGCGCGTGCCGCGGGCCGCTGCGTTGCCGTACAAGGCCCAGGCGATGGCCTCGAGGATGGTGGACTTGCCCGAGCCGTTGGGCCCGATGATCCCCGTGAGTCCCTTGTCGAACGCGAGGCGGGTGTCGGCGTGCTGCCGGAAGTTCTGCAGGCGCAGTGAATGCAGTCGCACCTTCAGTGCTCCAGCACGGGCATGGCCGCCATCACGGCCTCCTCGGCCTGTTGCAGATAGCGCAGGCCGAGGGTGACGAACTGCTCGCGATCGACGCCGGCCGGCAGCGGGCGTTCGCGCAAGCGTTCGCCGACGAACTCCGGCAACGTCGCACGACGCTGGTGCGTGCCGCCGCCACCGCTGCCCGTGCGCCGCGGTAGCGGCTCGGGGCGGCGCGTGTCGAGATGAAAGTGCGTCGCGCGCTTGCGGTACTCGCGCAGGGCCCCGTGATCGAGCTCGCGCACCACATGGCGCGCCACGTTGCGCACGGTGACCCGCACGATGCGATCATCGATACCGCCGGGCGCCGTGTCGACACGCGCGCGGATGGCGCTGTCGAGTTCCTGCGCCCCCATGCCACTGGCGTCGACCGGTTCGAGATCGAGCAGTGGCCGCGTGGGTGCCACCGGGTGGAAGCGATGCGCGCCCTGTACGAGATCGTGCTCGATGAAGCCCTTGCCGGGAATGCCCTGCTCACGCTCCTCGCGCAGCTCACCCCATGGGTTGCTGCTCGTGTAGTCGAGGGAGCCGCTGTAATACGCACGCGGCGCCACTTCGCGATACACGTGATAGTGCCCGAGGGCCAGGTAGCTCCACGCCTCGGCGTGCAATTCCTCCGGCCTGATCTCGATGGCCGCGCGGTCGGCCGTTGCCACGTGCGGCGGAAGCATCCCCGCAATTTCGCCGTGCAACAGCAACACTCGGTGGTCGAACCCCTCGGGCGGCACCAGCGGCGGGCGTTCGATGCCCGGTACGTCGGGCACGGCCAGCACGGCCAATGAGCGGTCGGGGAAGGTGAACACCTCGGGCTTGGCGTCGGCGACGTGTACGCCGATTTCGCGGAAGAGCCGCAGGATGCACCCCGTCTCCGCCGTGCGCGGCGCGTCGTGGTTGCCGGCCACCATCACGACCGGCGTCTCCGGCAGCCGGTCGCGCAACATGCTGAGCACGCGAAAGGCGTGCAGGATGGCGGGATTGGACGGACGCACCGTGTGGAAGACGTCACCACCGATCACGATCAGGTCGGGCGCCACGTCCACGATCTGCATCGCCGCCCGCTGCAGCGTGGCTGCGACATCGGCCTCGCGCTGGTTGATGCCGGCGGCGGTGAGACGCTGGTACTGGCGGAAGCCGAGGTGGAGATCGGCGAGATGGACGAGACGCATGCCCTAACCTAACTACTGCATCCGCTGATCACTCGACGCCGATGTCCCACGCCTGTTCGAGATCGCCCTTGCTGTACTGCCGGAACGCGGTGAGCGTCTGCGTGCGCTGAATGCCCGGTACCTTGGCGAACTCCTGCGTGACCACGGTCGCGATTTTCTCGAGATCGGGGACGCGCACGATGGCCACGAGATCCCACGCGCCGGATACCGAATACACTTCGGCCACGCCTTCGATGGCGGTGAGTGCCGTGGCGCACACCGGGATGCCCTTGGGGTCGACCTGCACGAGTACGATGGTGGTGATCACGGGGTGTGTGCTCCTGCTCAAGCGGTGAGACAGCGCGCGATGCGCGTGACGCCTTCCACCGCAATGCTCTCGGTGGTGGCGTAGCTCGCACGGATCCAGTCGGGGGTGCCGAACGCGCTACCCGGCACGATCGCCACCTGCTGCTCTTCCAGCACGGCCGAAGCGAAGGCCGCGCCGGGGTCGGCGGCGCCGCGGAAGCCCGCCACGTTCACGTAGATGTAGAACGCGCCGGCCGGGTGCACGTACCGCACGCCGGGGAACGCCGAGAGTGCGTGCACCACGGCATCACGGCGCTGCCGGAACGCTTTCACCATGTCGTTCACCGCAGCATCGGCTTCGTCGCGCTGCGCGAGGGCCGCCAGCGCCGCATGCTGCGACACGGCGGCGGCGTTGGACGTGGTATGCCCCTGGAAGTTCGTCATCGCCTTCGACACGGCCGCCGGGGCGATGGTCCAGCCGATACGCCAGCCGGTCATGGCATACGCCTTGGCTACGCCGTTCACCACGATGATGTTGTCGCGCGCGGGGGCGATCTCGAGCACCGACTCCGCACGCTGCTCGTACGCGATGCGCATGTAGATCTCGTCGGCGATCACCCACCAGCCCTGCGTGGCGGCGAGCGCGAGAATGGCCGCGAGCTCCTCGCGCGAGTACACCGCACCGGTCGGGTTGCTCGGCGAATTGAGCATCAGCCCCTTGGTGCGTGGCGTGGCGGCGGCGGCCAGCATGTCGGCCGTCACCTTGAGCGAGTTGGCCGGATCGCCCATCACCGGCACCGCCGTGGCGCGCGCCAGCTCCACCATCTCGAAGTAGCTCGTCCACGACGGGATGGGGATGAGCACCTCGTCGCCCGGTCCGAAACAGCACACACAGGCGTTGTAGAGCGACTGCTTGGAGCCGTTGGACACCACGACTTCGGCGGGGGTCACCGGCGTGCCCTGCACCTGGATGCGATTGGCATCGGCGGCGATCGCCTCACGCAGGGGCAGGATGCCCTCGGTGTTGGTGTAGCGGGTGGCCCCGCTCTCCATGGCCCGCGCCGCCGCCTGCCGGATGAACACCGGGGTGTCGAAATCCGGCTCCCCGGCCCCGAGATCGATCACCGGAATCCCCTGGGCCTTGAGGGCCCGCGCCTTGGCAGCCACGGCGAGAGTTGCCGACTCCTTCAGCCGGGCAATGTTCGGGGAGGGAACGAATGACAGCGGCATGTCGATCGGATGCGGAGTGGATTTGGGGCCGGAACCGACTAAGTTACATGGGTTGCACCGCAATTAAGCGTGCTCCGGGAGCACGCGCCATGCAGGACAGAGCGCCATGCGGGCGCGCAAAAACCGGCAGTTGGGCTGCCGGGCTGACTAACAACTGAAGGGGTGGGTGGTGAGCGAGCAGGATCGGGAAGAGACGTCGCCAGGGGCGACGCGGAGCCAGCACGTGGTGGTCGAGGGCCCCGCAGATTTGCGTACGATGACCGCGGCCATGCGCCCCGGTGTGGAACGGAGCCGCGAAGGCGGCCAGGCCGGGGCTCCCGTGTGCCTCGTGATCACGCCCACCATCGAACAGGCGATGACCGCGGCCGACCAGGCCCGCCACCTGCTCGCCGACCCTTCAGTACGTGTGGTGCCGGTAACGGGCGCCGTCCGCGCCCGCCGCGTGCTGGGCCTCGCGCCCGTGGCCGTGGTGACCGGCACGC
>DCZC01000126.1 GCA_002331565.1 Gemmatimonas sp. UBA2094 | reverse complement strand
CGGCCGCCCGCCCCCCGCGCGCCATGGTGTGCCAGCGCACCGCCGACGGTGTGCCGGTGGGCGGCGTCTACGATGTCGACAGCGCGTTCACCGGCCTCCGCCGCCTGCAGATGGTGCGGCTCGACGGCGCGCGCCCCAAATACACCGAACCCGTGGACACGGCGGGCATCCTGCGCGCCGCGCGACTCGCGCGCGAGGTCTCCGTGCTGGTGTCACCCGCGTGGAAGAAGCGCGCCCGACCCTTCAACGTGGTCCCCGTGTCCGGCGCGAACGGCGCCACCGAAGCATGGGTGATTCCGCGTGCCACCAAGGCACGCAGCTTCGTGACAGGGGGCGACATGGGGTACGCCGCCCCGACGAGCAGCAGCTCCGCACCCACGCTCATCGCCGATCGCTCGGCCACCTGGACACAGCTCAACCTCGCGCCCACCGGGCCGCTGCGTATCTACAGCAGCGTGCGCGACATCCCCGCCGTGACCGATCTCGCCACCGCCCGGTTCCACGCCGAACTCGGACGTGCGGTTACCGTGAGCACGCCGGCCCTCGAGAGCACCCTCGTGCCGGGGCTCGATCCGGCCACGGGCGCGCGGCTCGTCTGGAAGCACACATCATTGCGGAAGTGAGCGTTCAGCCGAGCTGTTCGTAGGCGATTTCGGGGAACGACGGCAGCCCGGCCGCCTGCGCCACCGCGAGCAACCCCTCGCGCGTATGAAATTCCATGCCGTCTCGCTCCACCACCACGGCGCCGGGGTACTGCGGCGCGAGCCGGCGGAACTCCGCATCGATGAGCCGGAAGCGCGCCACCATGCGCTCCACCTCTTCATGTGGGCGACGACGCATGCGGATGTGCTTCTCGATCGTGTCGGTCCCCGACGTGAGCACGATGGTACGATCGGGCGACCAGCCGTCGCCCATCGTCACCACGCCGCGCAGGGCGGCATGGGTCTCCGGCGGATACTCGGCGATGTGCGCTTCGAGCGTGATCTGCGCCCCCTCGATGAGCACCACCGCCCCCGGCTCGTCGTGCGTCGCCGCGTGGCGGTAGTTCGCGTCGTAGAGCCGCGCGAAGTACGCCGTCACCCCCACGGGATTGTGCCCCGCTTCGATATCCGCGAGCACCTGCGGGTCCCACACCCCCTGCTCACCCTCGCCGTACGATCCGTTGCGATACAGATCGCCCAGCTGACGCACGAGGGTGCTCTTCCCGATGCCGGGTCCACCCACGATGGCGACGCGCATGGCGGTGCCGTTAGCGCGACGGGGATTTGAGCGCGCGCTCGGCCGCCCGCTGCGCAGCGAGGACGTCCGATGGCGACAGCGTCAGTGGCATCACCGCCATAGGCAGCGTGTCGGCGACGTAGCGGTTGCCCCGCACGGAGAACGCCTGCGGCGCCAATCCCACCGGCGACTTGCCGTACAGCACGCCGTAAAACACGCTCGCGGCGATGTACGTCCCGATCGGCGCGGGATGACTGCCATCCTCGATGTACAGATCGGTCGCGGGGGCTTCGTCGCGCATCGCCATCCACGCGGGCCCCACCGGGACGAGGGTGGCGCCGAGCGACTGCGCAAGCCTGGTGTACACGGAAAGGATCGTACCCGCCGTCTGCGGCGTGTCACGACGCGGCCACGTGACATACAGCAGCACCTTGGCGCCGGCCTGCTTCGCCATCGTACCGAGCTGCGTGCCGTAGTGGAGCACCGTATCGGGCTGCTGAATGGGCGCGAGACTCTGATCCTGCAGCACCACGTAGTCCCACCCCTTCGCCATCAGCGCCGCCATGTCCTTGCGCGCCATGTGCCCGCGCAGGAACTGGCCACCCCGGAGTACGGTCGTGATGGCGGGCACGCGATTCTCGCCCGCCGCCAGCGACAGCAGCGTGAGTGTGCGCGGCAAATCGTTTACGTACGTGTAGCTGTTGCCGATCCAGAGAATGCGGAGCGGCGCGTGAGCCGCGGCCACCGCCGCCGTCGGCGACGCCGGTTGCTGCGCCGCCAGCGGACCCGTCACGAGGCCACAGATCGACAGTGCGACCGCAAGGCCGCCGACACCACCAAGGGTGCGCAGAAAGCTCGAAGAAGAGTTCACATGGGCAATCTAGTACCGTGGACCCGCGGCGCCGTACGGGTACAGGGAGCGATGGCGCCATGCCCACGTTGCCCGCCGGCGCGCGTTACCGCCTGGACGCCAGCTGGATCCCCGCAAACACCAGCCCCAGCGCGATCACATGCCGTGCGGTGACCGGTTCGCCGAGCAGCAGTACACCGAGCGCGATCGCCGTGATGGGATTGAGCGCGAGAAACACCGCCACGCGTGACGGCGTGGAGTGGCGCAGCGCCCAGATCCAGAGCCCGAAGGCCATGGCGCCGCCGCACACGCCGAGGAACACCACCGTCAGCCACCCCAATCCGGTGATCATCGGCAGGCGAACGGTGAGGCCCTGCGCGAAGGCCAGTGGGGCGAGCGCGACGGCACCGGCCAGCATCGATTGCGCGGAGATGGCCACGGCGTCGTAGCGCGCGAGCAGCGGTCGCGACCACACGTTGTACATGGCGCCGGTCAACACCGTGATGCCGATCTCCACGTAGCCGATCAGCGGCGGGGAGGCATCGACCGCCAGCACGGCGCCCGACGGCGCGAGGGCAACGGCAAGCCCGGCGAACGCCAGCAGCTGCCCCATTACCGCGCGCGTCCGCAGCGGTTCGATGCCGCGCCACACCGAAAGCGCGAGGGTCACGAGCGGGTTGGTGGCCACGATGAGTGCCACCTGCGCCGCCGGCAGATGCGTGAGCGACGCGCTGAAGCTCCACGGAAACACCCCGAAGAACAGCACGCCGAGCAGCGCCACCTGCACCCGATCGCGGCGCGGCATCGGCGGGAAGGCGCGGCGCCCCAGCACCAGCAGCAGACTCGCCGTGGCAAGCAGGTAGCGCAGAAACGCCAGCACCACGGGCGTCGTCTGCGGCACGACGTACCGGGTGGCCACAACGGAGGCACCGAACAGAACACTCGCGACGGCCGCCGCCCACGCCGCACGAGACGCGGTGCGGCGGACCAGCGGATCGGTCGTCACTTGGACGTCGCCGGTAGCGCGAGCGGACGCATCACGCGGGCGAGGCGGGAACGAAGCATCTGGGATCGGCAGGACATCGGACGCATTCCGGGGGTGATCGGCGATCGGCGGGACGCTTCGCGCGCGACCGGCTCGCCTCCGCGGGCGGGTCGGGGTCAGGGGGAGTATGCAGTGAGACACGAGCGCGTGGGAGGCGCCCCGCCCCGCTCAGAGGCCGCCCACGATCGCCAACAGCGCCGTCGCGATCCCCACCACCGGCGCCGGATTCTCGTTGATCAACACCACCACCGTGGCCCGTTTGGCCGGGTCGTGCAGACCGATCGACGAGAATCCGCGAATCTCCCCGGTGTGCGCCCACACCGTACGCCCCGCCACGACCCGCCGGCTCATCCCCAGCCCGTAGGTCTCGGTGCCAACCGGCGTCATCATCGCGGCGAGCGATGTCGCATTCACCAGCCGTCCGGTCATCAACGCCTGCCACCAACGCGCTAAATCGCCGGCAGTAGCAAACCATGCACCCGCTGTCCACGCGGCGCTGTACGTCGACGTGCGCGTCGTCATCACGTTCAACGTGCCCCCCACCCACCCGCTCGCCAGCGGCCCCGTGGACGGCTCGGCCTGATCGAGGAAGAACGTCGACAACCCTTGTGGCGTCAGCAGGTCGCTGCGCACCGCCTCGTGCACCGGGCGCTTCAGCACCGACTCGGCCACCAGCCCAGCCAGCAGGTAATTCGAGTTGGAGTAGCTCCACCCGGCGCCGCGGGAAAACAGCGGTGCCCGCAGCAGCGCCAGCGCCCGCTGCGGCGTCCAGCGGGCCGACACATCGGCAAGAATCGAATCCCGATACCCCGGGGCATCGGTGATGTCGAACACCCCGCTCGTATGGTTCAGCAGCTGGCGCACCGTGATCGCCGGGTCGACGTGCGTCATGGGCGGCAGCCACCGCCCCAGCGGATCATCGAGCGACAGCCGTCCGCGTTCCGCCTGCAGCACGAGCAAGGTGGCGAGCACGTTCTTGGAGACGCTCCCCATCCCGAGGCGCATCTCCGGATCCATGGGGGTATTGGGCGCCGACGCCCCGGCCACGCCGCGCCATTCGCGCCCGTCGGCGAGGATCACCGCCGCCGACGCGCCACGCACG
>DCZC01000197.1 GCA_002331565.1 Gemmatimonas sp. UBA2094 | reverse complement strand
GCGCTGGTGGCGGCCGGTGCCGACACGTTGGCCACCGAGACCGGCACGCTATGGCGCGGGCAGCCGTGGTCGCTGCGCACCTTCGCGCCGGTACCCTCCGGCACCTCGGGGGCGGTGAGCCTGGCGGGCACCGTGGGCATGACGGCGGGGGCGGTGCTGTTGGCACTTTCGGCGGCGGTGTGCGGGCTGATCGACCCGTCGGACGTGACCGTGGTAGCCCTGGCTGGTGTTGCGGGCGCCGTAGCGGATACCGTGATTGGCGCCTTCTGGCAGCTCCGGCGGTGGTGCCCCGCCTGCCAGCGCGAGACGGAGCAGGATGTGCATCGTTGCGGTACGCCGACACAGGCGTGGCGGGGCGTACCATGGCTGAGCAACGACGTGGTGAACTTCGTGTGCACCGTGACCGGCGCCGTGCTCGTGGCGGGGGTTAGAATCGTCTCATGAGTCGCGACGACATGCGCGTGCAGGTGCTGGTGGTGGGTGGTGGCCCGGCGGGCAGTTCGGCCGCGTGGCACTGCGCGCAGGCCGGCCTCGACGTCTGTGTGGCGGATCGTGCCCGCTTCCCGCGGGCGAAGCCGTGCGCGGAGTACGTGAGCCCCGAGGGTTCGCGCATCCTTCACGCCATGGGCGCCCTCGAGGCGCTCGAAGCACGCGCGGCGCAGCTCAGCGGCATGGTGGTGCATGCCCCGTCGGGCGATCGCATCCACGGCGAATTCGTGGCGCGCCACGGCTTCCGCGGATTTCGCGATCGCGGTCTGGGCGTGCGCCGTGAGATCCTCGACACCGTACTGCTCGATCGCGCGCGCCACGCCGGTGTGAGGGTGCACGAACAGGCCAAGGTGGAGTCGCTGCTCACCGGCACCGACGGCCGCGTGCATGGGGCCGTGCTGCGCACACCGGACGGGGCGTACACGGTGCGGGCTGACCTCGTGATTGGCGCCGACGGGCTGCGCAGCGTGGTGTCGCGACGGCTCGATCTCGCGCGCGCCGCGCGCGTCCCCCGCCGTGTCGCACTCGTGACGCACTATCGTGACGTGGAGGGGGTCGGCGCCCTCGGCGAGATGCACGTGACACGAAACGGATACGTGGGGCTCGCGCGCGTGAGCGATGGTCTCGTGAACGTGGCGCTGGTGGTGCCCAAATCGAGGGCCGGTGGCATGCGCGAGGGGACCGAGGCGTTCCTCGAGCGCTGGTTGCACGCCCACCCACAGCTGGGCCCCCGCTTTGCGAACGCTACCCGCGTGACACCGGTGCGTGCGACGGGACCATTTGCATCGCGGGCCAAACGCCCGTGGCACCCCGGCGCGATGCTCACCGGCGACGCCGCCGACTTCTTCGATCCGTTCACCGGCGAAGGCATCTACGCAGCGCTGCGCGGCGGCGAACTGCTGGCCGAGTTCGCGCAGGCGGCGGTGGGTGCGCCCTCGCTGGAGCGGCACGTGCAGGCGCTGCGAGCGTACGAGGGGGAGCGCAAGACGGTGTTCGGCGGCAAGTGGCGCGTCGAGCAACTGATCGGTCTCGCCGTGGGGTGGGCGCCGCTGCTCAACCACGCGGCGCGCGTGCTCTCGCGCGACCGGGACCTTGCCGATCTGCTCATCGGGGTAACCGGCGACTTCGTGCCGGCGAGCGTGGTGCTCCGTCCGAGAACGCTTTTGCGGCTGCTGGGGGCGTAGGTGGGATCGCTTTGGCGGCTGGGGCGTTCAGGGAGCAGGGGGGTACGGTGCACCCTGCCCCCGACTTCCTGTTTCCGACCCCGACTGCTCCGTCCGTGATTGATTCCGATCTCTTCCGCGCCGTCCTCGGCCGCTTCGCCTCGGGCATCACCGTCATCACCACGCGGGATACCGCCGGCACCCCGCACGGCATGACCGTGAGCGCGTTCTCGTCGCTCAGTCTCGACCCGCCGCTCATCCTCGTGTGCGTGGCGAACGATGCGACCATGGCGCCGCTGCTCGCCGCCACCGAGACCTTCGCCGTGAACGTGCTCAGCGCCGGGCAGGAGGCGGTGTCGCGCCGCTTCGCGGGCAAGATCGACGACCGTTTCGCCGGCGTGGGCTATCATGGCGGCACGCTTGGCGATCCGATTCTCGAGGACGTGCTCGCGTCGCTCGAGTGTCGCATCGTGGCGCGTCATCCGGCCGGCGACCACGTGATCGTGGTGGGGCAGGTGGAAGACGCCGCCGTCCACGAAGGCAAGCCGCTGCTCTACTACCGCGGCGGGTACGCGGTGCTCGAGCGGTAGGCTCGCATGTTCACGCCGGCGCGGCGCCGCGGTGCGGAGATTCTCGACGATCCCACGGCGGACGCCGCGCTGTCGCTGCGTTCGCTGCGCGACGTGGCGCTGGCCAACCGCCTGTTCGGTGGCCGTCGGGCGGTGCTGCACGAACTGCGTGGACTCCTTCGCGCGTATCCCACCGGCCGTGCGCTCACGCTGCTCGACGTGGGCACCGGTCTCGGCGACATTCCCGCCGCCGCAGCAGCGATGGCACGGCGGCGCGGGCTCACGCTGCACACCGTGGGCATGGAACTCGCGCCGCACCTCGCGCGGGCGGCAGCGCCGCACTGTTCGAGTACGCTGGCCGGCAACGCGATGCGGTTGCCGTTCGCCGACGGCAGCATCGACCTGATCACCTGCTCGCAGGTCCTGCATCATTTCGACGGAGAAGAGGCGGCGCAGCTACTGCGCGAGTGCACGCGTGTGGCCCGCACGGCGGTGGTGGTCGGCGACCTGCGACGAAGCTGGCTCGCGGTCGCGGGGCTGTGGGCGTCCTCGTTCGCTCTCGGGTTCCATCCAGTGAGCCGCCACGACGGGGTGCTGTCGGTGCTGCGTGGCTACACGAAGCCCGAACTCCGGCAGCTCGTGGAGCAGGCCACCGGCTGCCGGTGCACTGTGCATCACCGGCTGGGGTTCCGCATAACGGCGGTGTGGTCCGGGCGTTAACGTGGAGTGTGAGCCGTTCGCGAACCACCCCTGGCGCGTGAATTGCCGAGTGTGCCTGTCTCCCGCCGAATGCGCATGATGTCGTCTGCCGAACCGTTCGCTCTAGCGGCGCCGCCCTCCGGCCGCCTCGTCACCACCGTCGACGAGCTCGTGGTGCGCGCGCCTGCCCAGCGTATCTTCGAGATTGCCGCCGCCGTCGAGCATTGGCCCGCGTATCTGCCCCATTACCGGTACGTGCGCTTCCGGGAGCAGCGTCGCGACGGCGGCGGGATCGTGGAAATGGCCGCCAACCGACCGTTCGGCCTCTTCAACTGGCCCACGTGGTGGCTCTCGGAAATGGCCGTGAATCGCGACGAACCGTGGGTACGATTCCGGCACATCGGCGGCGTGACGACACGCATGGACGTGGAGTGGAGCTTCACGCCGGTCGAGGGCGGAACGCTCACGCGCATCGTGCACGTGTGGAATGGCCCGTCGTGGCCGCTGATCGGGCCGTTCGCGGCAACCCAGGTGATTGCGCCGGTGTTCGTGCACGGCATCGCGTCACGCACGTTGGCGGGGCTGGCGAAGGTGGCGGAGAAGGGGGTATGAGGCGGCGGGTGGCGGTCACGGGCATCGGGTGCGTGACGCCGATCGGTGTGGGGGTCGAGGGGCTGTGGGCCGGGCTGCGCGCGGAGCGTTCGGTGGTGCAGCGGCTCGACCGCTTCGACTCGAGCATCTATCGGTCGCGGTGCGCGGCGCAGGTGAACGGTTTCGATGCGACGCGCTGGATCGACGCCAAGCGTGTGAAGCGGCTCGACCGATTCAGCCAGTTTGCGGTGGTGAGCGGGATGCTCGCGCTCGAGGACGGCGGGCTCGACCTGGGTACGGTCGACCGCGACCGCGCGGGCGCGATGATGGGCACGGCGCTCGGGGGCGTGGGGTACGCCGAAGCGCAGGCCGCGCGCTTCGCGCAGGCGGGGCTGCGTGCGGTCGATGCGACACTCGCACTCGCGGTGTTCGGCGGTAGTGCAAGCTGCAACATGGCGATCGAATTCGGCATCAGCGGCCCCAACTCCACCAACGCCATGAGCTGCGCGAGCGGCAGCATGGCCATCGGTGAAGCGTTCCGGCAGATCCGCGATGGGTACGCCGACGTGATGCTCGCCGGCGGCAGCGAAGCGCCGCTGGCCACGTTGTGTTTCGGAGCGTTCGCGCTCATCCGGGCCATGAGCACGCGCAACGACGATCCGACGCACGCCTCGCGGCCCTTCGACGCCGACCGCGACGGCTTCGTGATGGGGGAAGGCGCGGCGGTGCTGCTGCTCGAGGAATGGGAGCACGCCACGCGCCGCGGCGCGCGGATCTACGCCGAGCTGTCGGGTTACGGCACCACCAACGACGCGCACCACATGACGGCGCCGCTGCCCGGCGGGGCGCAGGCGGCACGGTGCGTGACGATGGCCCTGCGTGACGCGCAGGCGCAACCAGCCGACGTGGCGTACATCAACGCGCACGGCAGCAGCACGCCGCTCAACGACCCCACCGAGACCGACGCGATCAAGCGCGTCTTCGGCGCGCACGCGTATCGCGTGCCGATCTCCAGCACCAAGGGCTACTACGGCCACGCGCTCGGCGCGAGCGGGGCATTCGAAGCGGCAATCTGTTCGCTCGCCATCGCCCGCGGGTGGATTCCGCCTACGGTCGGGCTGGAGACCCCCGATGCCGCGTGCGATCTGGACTACGTACCGGGTAGCGGGCGCGAGCTGTCGCCCAACGTAGTGCTGTCGAACTCGTTCGGGTTTGGGGGAATCAACGCGGCGTTGGTGTTCCGGGCCCCTCACCGCGCGTCTCCCACACTCACCGATTAACGCTCATCGCGCCGCGTACTTCTCCGCATAGCGCACGATCGACTCCTTCACGATCTCCATCGCCGCCTCGCTCTTTTTCCACCCCATGATCTCCATGCGCTTCCCCTCGAGATCCTTGTAGATCTGGAAGAAGTGCTCGACTTCCTTGAGGTAGTGCGGGGAGAGATCAGCAATATCGAACACGTCCTGGTAATACGGATCGTCGGCCGGCACGGCGAGGATCTTGTCGTCGGGTTCGCCCTTGTCGAGCATCATCAGCACGCCGATCGGACGCGCCGAAATCTGACACCCCGGAAAGGTGGGCTCGTTGATCTTCACCAGCACGTCGAGCGGGTCGCCGTCTTCGTGCAGCGTGCGCGGAATGAACCCGTAGTCGCCCGGATAGTGCACGGCCGAGTACAGCACGCGATCGAGCTTGAAATGCCCGGTGTCCTTGTCCAACTCGTACTTGTTGCGGGAGCCCGACGGGATTTCGACAATGGCCGTGACCTGCTCGGGCGGATTGGGGCCCGGTGCGATGTCATGCCATGGATTGTGCAGCATGGGGGTACTCGGAATGTGTCTTGCCAGCCGTCAGCGGCGCGCCAGAACGGCGGCCGCGTCGAGCGCGAAGTAGGTGATGATGAGATCTGCCCCGGCACGCGCGATGGCCACGAGCGATTCCATCATCGCGCGCTCGCCATCGATCCATCCGCGTTCGGCCGCCGCCCTGATCATCGAGTACTCCCCACTCACCTGATAGGCGCAGAGCGGGAGCCCGGTGTCACGCTTCACGGCGGCGATGATGTCGAGGTAGGCACCGGCGGGCTTCACCATCAGGATGTCCGCCCCTTCCTCCACATCCAGCCGTACTTCACGTAACGCTTCACGGGCGTTCGAAGGATCCATCTGGTAGCTGCGGCGGTCGCCGAAGGTGGGCGTGCTCTCCGCCGCCTCGCGGAACGGACCGTAGAACGCCGAGGCATACTTGGCGGCGTAGCTCATGATGGGCACGTGCGAGTACCCCTCGTCGTCGAGCGCCGCGCGCAGATGCCCGATGCGATGGTCCATCATGTCGCTGGGTGCCACCATGTCGGCGCCCGCCTCGGCGTGGGCGATGGCTTCCTTGGCCAGCAGCAGCAGCGTGGCGTCATTGTCCACGTCGCCGTCGCTGGTGAGCACACCGCAGTGGCCGTGATCGGTGTACTCGCACATGCACACGTCGGTGATGACGAGCAGCTGCGGGAAGGCCTGCTTCACCGCGCGTATCGCTTCCACCACCGGACCATGCGGATCCCACGCCGAGCTGCCGATGGCGTCCTTGGTGTCGGGGATACCGAAGAGCAGGATGCCGCCGATGCGCGCGTCCACCGCCTTTTGCGCGTCCTTCAGCAGCTCGTCGACACTCGTCTGGTACACGCCCGGCATGCTGCCGATGGGCTGACGAAACCCCTGCCCCGACCGCACGAAGAGCGGCCAGATGAACTGGGCCGGGTCGAGACGCGTCTCGCGCACCGCACGGCGCAGCGCTTCGGTACGACGCAAGCGGCGCGGGCGCACCGGATGCGGCCGTGCCATGCCGAAGTCGCCCGGGTCGAACGCTTCGGTGGTGAACGTGCCTTCGGTCATACCGTCACTCACGTCGCACTCTCGGTGGAGGAGTTTTTGTGCGCCAGCGCCTCACGCAACTCGGCGAGGATGCCGGCCCCGCCCGCCGCGTGCAGCTGACGCGCGAGTTCGCGGCCGCTGGCGGCGGGATCCTGCACGTCGATGGGCAATCCACCACGCACCACGGTGGCCCCGTCGATGCTGGCGACGATGCCGTGCAGCATGAGGCCGTATTCGGGTTCGTCGAGCGTGGCCGCGCCGATGGGCACCTGGCACCCGCCTTCGAGACTCGCGAGCAGCGCGCGCTCGGCGCTCACGGCGAGCCGCGTGGGGGCGTGATCGAGCTGACGCAGAATGGAGAGCATCTGCTCGTCGTGCTCACGCGCCTGCACCGCAATGGCCCCCTGGCCCGGCGCACCGAGCCACTCGGGCGCGTCGAGCAGCGACACGATGCGATGGCCCAGACCGAGTCGACGCAGACCGGCAGCGGCGAGCAGCGCCGCATCCACCTGCCCTTCATCGATTTTGCGGAGACGCGTGCCCACGTTGCCGCGCAGCTCGCACACCTCGAGATCGGGGCGCAGTGCGCGCAGCTGCGCGCGGCGGCGCAGCGAGCTCGTACCCACCTTCGCGCCCTCAGGCAGTTCGGTAATGCTCGTCGCCGTGATACCCGGACGGGTAACGAAGGCATCGCGCGGATCTTCGCGCTCGAGCATGGCCACCACGAACAGCCCCGCCGGATCAGCGGTGGGCAGGTCCTTGAGCGAGTGCACCGCGCAGTCAGTGCGCCCCGCCAGCAGGTCGGCCTCGAGTTCGGCGGTGAAGAGCCCCTTCTCGCCGATCGCCGACAGCGGCTTGTCGAGAATGCGATCACCGATGGTGGTGTATGTCACGAGCTCCGAATCGACGCCGATGTCCTTCAGCAGCGACGCCACGAGGCGGGCCTGAAAGAGCGCGAGTTCGGAACTGCGGGTGCCTATACGGAGGGGAGCGGTCATTCCAATAACATAGAGCTTTGGAGAAGGGGAGGCACGGGGACGGCGACAAACCGAGAGCGGAAGACCGAAAGCTGAAAGCTCCCCTCAGGCATTACGAGATCCGCGGGGGGAGCTTTCAGCTCTCCGTCGTCAGCTCTCAGTGCGAGCCGCCCCGGCACGCCCCCACGATCGCCTTCACCCAGCCTTCCATCGTGGCCGCCGTGCTTTCCACCTTCACCGGAAAGCCCGCCACCCGCGCAGCCCGCGCGGTGACTGGGCCGATCGCGGCCACGGGCAACCGACTGGCGTGCTCCGGGGGCAGCGCATCGAGCAGCGAGTCCACGGCGCTCGGGGCCGCGACGGTCACGAGGTCGATTTCACCGGCGGCGGCGAGCGCACGAATGCGCGCCTGCCCGTCGGGATCGGCAGCGCTCTGATAGCAGGGGATCACGTCCACCGTCGCGCCGAGGGCGCGAAGGCCCTCGGGGAGCACATCTCGCGCACCGGCGGCGGCAGGGTACAGCATGCGCGACCGGTCGATGTCCGAACGTTCGGCCATGAGGTCGAGCATCCCCTCGGCCTGCATCTTCTCCGGCTGCACGGTGGGCGTACGCCACTCGTGCGCTTCACAGGCCTGCGCGGTGGCGGTGCCCACCACGGCGAGCCGGCGTGTGGCCATCGCCGCTTCGGCGCCACGTTCCTTCACCACGCGCGCGAGATGCTCCACCGCATTGACGCTGGTGAGCAAAATCCAATCGTAGTCGGCGAGCCGCCCTACCGCGGTGCGCAGCGGTGCCAAGTCGAGCGTTTCGATGCGCGTGAGCGGAATCTCGTGCACCGTGGCGCCCACACGGCGCAGCGCTTCGGCCAACGGGCCGCCACGTTCACCGGCGCGCGTGACGGCGATACGCACCCCGCGCAGCAGTTCCGCGAGTGGCACCTTCCCCCGGCTTCCCGCTCCCTGCACGCTGCCCCCTCAGCCGTTTTTCGACTTGGAAATGCGGCTGGCCATGAGCGCGATGTAGCCGAACAGCACGCCGATGGTGATGGCGTATCCCGCCCACATGTAGGGCTCGGTGGCCGGCGGGCCGCTGCGCTGCGCGACGTAGGCCACACTGTCCTGCGCCGCACCGAGCAGCGTCAGCACGGGCATGCTCATGCCGCCTCCATCGCCGCGCGCGCATCACGCAGTGCAGCCCAACGCATGCGCACCCGCAGCAGCGCGAAGAACAGCATCATGAACGCGGCGATCGCCATGAGGAACGTGGCGAGCATCTCGGGCGGGAGCGACGGCTTCTCGGGCTTCAGCACCACGGGGCCGGGGTGCATGCCACGGAAGAGCCGCACCGTGAGATGGATGAACGGCACCAGCAGCGCAGCCAGCGAACCCATGACCGCCGAGAGGCGCGCCCGATTCTCCGAGCTCTCTACCGCACCGCGCAGTACGAGATAGCCCAGCACCAGCAACCAGAGGAACAACGTGCTGGTGATGCGGGCTTCCCAGACCCACCAGGTACCCCAGCTGGTGCGCGCCCAGATGGGCCCCGTGACGAGCACGATGCCCATGAACAGCAGTCCCACTTCCGCGCTCGCCTCGGCGAGCCGGTCGAGCCGGTCGTCCTTGAGCCACAGATACAGGATGCTGCTGATCGCGAGCAGCCCACACGCCACGTACAGGCCGGCGATGGCCGATGGCACGTGCACGTAGAAGATCTTCTGCGCAGCGCCGAGCATCGCGTCGACCGGCGTGAACCAGATCGCCCGCACGCACACGGCCAGCACCGCGACGAGTGAAATCGCGAGGAAGCCGTCGACCGGCTTGGCTTCGGGCAGTGTGCCCGGCGCGAGAGTGGCGGCCGAAATCGCCATGTGCACTACTCCTCGATCGTGTACGGAAAGACGACGATGCACGCCGTCACGAAGACCAGGTCGAACGCGAGCAACAGCTTGAACCACGGCAGGGCGTCGTCCAGCGGCTGGCCGCGGAGAATCACCGCCGAGGTCTGCGCCGCCGGAATCACCAGCGGCACGAAGAACGGCAACGTCATCATGGGGAGCAGCAGCTCGGCCAGTCGCGTGTTGCTCGCGATGGCGGCGAACAGCGTGCCCACCGCGGCAAGCCCCAGCGACGCACAGAGCACGATGCCGATGAGCACGCCCCATGCACTCCCCACATGAAGATCGAAGAACAGCGCCACCGCCGGAAGCGCCAGCGCCTGTACCCCGCTCACGAACGCCAGGTTGGCCAGCACCTTTCCCACGAAGAGGCTTTCGCGGCTCACCTGACTGGCCAGCAGCCCGTCGTAGGCGCGGTCCGACAGTTCCAACCCGAAGCTGCGGTTGAGTCCCAGCAGCCCCGAGAAGGTGAAGATCACCCACAACACGCCCGGCGCCAGATCGAAGGCCGGAATGGCGGTGGGGTCCCAGGTGAACCGGAAAATCACCACACTCAGTACCGCGAACACCGTGGCGGCCATGAAGGCGCTGCGGGTGCGGAACTCGATGAGGAGATCCTTGCGGGCGATGCGCAGGGCGTCGGCGAGGAACGCGGGCGCGAGCGATGCCGGTTTCGAGGTGGCCGCGCTCACGCCAACCCCTCGTGCACCAGCGCGCGGTAGCGGGCCTGAAACGCCGGCAGGTCGAAGCCCCTGTCGGGCGTCTGTTCGTCGTGCACGAACCGCCCGCCGCGCATGATCACGGCGCGGGTGGCGAGGGCGATCCCTTCCACGAGGTTGTGCGTCACGAGAACCAGCGTGGCACCACCGGCCTTGAGCTCGCGCAATGCGTCAGTGAAGGCGAGGGCGCCCACTTCGTCGAGCCCTGTGTAGGGCTCGTCGAGCAGCACCAGCTGCGGCCCATGCACCAGTGCCCGGGCGATGCTCACGCGCTGCTGCAGCCCGCGACTGAGGAAGCGCACCGGCTGGTGTTCGCGGTCGAGCACCCGGAGCCGGCGGAGCACGTCGCTGGTGGCCGCGTCGGCGTCCATCACGCCCTGGCACTCCGCCGCGAAGCGGACGTTCTCGCGCACGGTGAGCGCGGGATAGAGCATGGAGTGGTGGCTGATGAGCCCCACCAGCCGGCGCGTTTCGGCCGGTCCCGGCAGCGGCACGCCGTGCAGCCGAGTCGTGCCCTTGGTGGGCTTGAGCAGCCCACCCAGCAGCCGCAGCAGGGTGGTCTTGCCGGCGCCGTTGGGGCCGAACAGGGCCAGGCAGTTGCCGCTGCTCAAGATGAGCGACACGCCGTCGACCGCTCGCTTCCCCCCGAACGCCCGCACCAGCCCCTCGGCTTCCACGGCCGGGGCGGGTGAACGCAGCACGGGGCCGGTCGCAACGATGGTCGCGGCGGTTTCGGGAGGGATCGGCATCGCTCTACATTAGCGGAACGGGCCGCGAGCCGCGACGGATTCCCATTCGGGGCCGGGCGGGTGCCGCGGCCTCCCCCCGTTTCGTCCTGCTGTTCTCTCCACCGCCGGCCACGCCGGCATCAGGCCCATGAGCGATTTCGACGTCCTGCTGCAGGAAACCCGTTCGTTCCCGCCCCCGCCCGCGTTCAAGGCCAAGGCGCTCGTGCACGACTCCCGGCTGCACGACGATGCGGCCGCGTCGCCGCAAGCCTTCTGGGCGCAGGAAGCCGGCACGCTGGACTGGATGAAGCCGTGGGACACGGTGTGCGAGTGGACGCCGCCGCACGCGAAATGGTTTACCGGCGGCACGCTCAACGTGAGCGTGAACTGCATCGACCGGCACATCCACGGCCCGCGCCGCAACAAGGCCGCGCTCGTCTGGGAGGGCGAGCCGGGCGACCGCCGTACCTGGACGTACTGGGACCTGTACCGCGAGGTCAATCTCGCGGCGAACATGCTCAAGCAGCTCGGCGTCACCAAGGG
>DCZC01000032.1 GCA_002331565.1 Gemmatimonas sp. UBA2094 | reverse complement strand
GCGCGCGACGAGGCCGGCGTGGCGCTCTGCTGCGCCTCGAGCGCGGCGGGCAGCGACAGCGCCGCCAACACGCCGCCGACGACCCCGCTCAGTGCCAGACCGGTTCGCTTGACCTTGCGTGCCATTGCTCAGTACCGCTCGATCGTCTTGTCCACCGGCAGTGCGCCAAGGAGCGCCTGCAGCGTGGCCTCGCGCGCACTGTAGGCGGCGAGATAGTAGTGATTGATCACCGGATCCTGTGGCGCATCCCGGAGCGCCACCCGCGACGCCGCCATCATCTGGTCGAGCGCCGCGAGGCGGGCGCGGAACACTTCCGGATCGCGCACCGTGCTGTCGTTGGAGGCCAGCCACAGCGAGGCGCGTTCGTAGTCCCGCTGCGCCTGATTGAGTGCCGCGGTGGCTTCGTCCACTGTGGCGAACGACCGATCGGCGAACGGCCGGTCGGTGAGCGACGCCGGTGTCGCCGAGGCGCGCATCGCCCCGGACGACACCAGCGGTCCCGCACCCACCGCGCCGCTCAAGGCACCACTCATTCGGCCAAGCATGGCGCCGCCGCCGACGAGCAGCAGCGCCGCAGCCGCACGACGCAACATCGGGGCGAACGACCGGCGCGGACGCGGCACGGATGCCGCCTCGACGCGAGCCGTCGTTGCCTCCTGACTCACGTCGGGCACGGACTCGCGCCCCAGGCCAGCGAGGATCTGTTCGAATTCCACCAGCCGCGGCGCATCGGCGGCCGGCGCACGATCACCAAGCGCAGCGGCCATGGCCACCACCTCGGCCAGCGCATCGCGCTCCGCGCGGCACCAGGCGCATACTGACAGATGCGCGACCTCGTCCGTCGTGAACGGCGCGTCGTCGAATGCGGCCAGCCGCTCGAGCGGGAGATGTGTACCGGGTGCCTTACTGGGCTGCATAGTGTCCTTCATAGTTCCCGCCGTTTTCGCCATCGACCCCCCCGTTGGACGCGCGCTGCTCCATCAGCGGCGCCAGCAATCGACGCAGCTTTGCGCGCGCCTTGAACAGCTGCGACTTCGAACCGCCGGGCGTGATCCCCAGCTCCGTCGCGATCTCCTCGTGCGTGTACCCTTCTACGTCGTGCAGCAGAAACACCGTGCGCGCGCCGGGGCTCAACTGGCGCGCCGCGCTCTCGATGGTTTGCGCCAGCATGCGGCGCTCCGCATCCTGCTCCACCACCGCCGAATCCTCTTCGATCCCCGTTTCCGTGGCAGCGAGTCGCTTCACCCGGCGCAGCGCGTTGAGCGTGCGGTTGATGGCCACCCGGTGAATCCACGTGCTGAACTTGGCGTCACCCCGCCACGACGGGAGGGCGCGGAAAATCTGAATCCAGACCTCCTGCGCGATATCCTCGGCGAGGTCGGGATCTCCGGCGAGCCGGCGGACGACCGCCTCCACGTGCGGGGCATGCTGGTTCCACAGCAGCCGCATGGCGCGTTCATCCCCGTCGATCGCCCGTCGAACGATGGCGGCGTCGGTTTCCATGGGGGCTGTAAAATCTGTCACGGGACGGCGTCGGATGGTTTACCCGTGGCCCTCGGACCCATTCGTCCGGAAGGGGTATTGACGGGCACGAGCCGTCGCCTTAGATGCCCTGTGGAGAGCCCGTCGCATCACCAGCACCGTCGGTGATGCTCGACTCGCGCCTCCTCCTCCGGCCGGACTTCCTCGTTGTTCCTGCTCACTGCCGCGCTGGCCATTGCCGCGGCCGACGTCACTGCCGTGGCGCGGTCCGCTCCCGGCGGTCTCCCCGAACGGGAGCCCGCAGCCGTCGGCATGTCCGGCGAACGGCTGGCGACCATCGATCGGGTCGTGCAACGTGGCATCGAGGCCGGTGGCTATCCTGGCGCCTCACTGGTCGTGGGCCGGAAGGGCTATTCCGTGTGGCAGCGCGGCTTCGGCACCCTCGACTGGACCCGCAAGTCGCGTGTCACCACCGACGAGAGCATTTACGACCTCGCATCGCTCACGAAGGTGGTGGCCACCACCACGGCCCTCATGGTGCTGTACGACCAGGGCAAGGTGGCACTCGATGCGCCGGTCTCCCGCTACCTCCCCGAGTTCACCGGTGGCCTCAAGGATCAGGTCACCGTGCGGCATCTGCTCACCCATCGCGCCGGTCTATCGGCGGGACGTGAGCTGTGGCGCATCGCCGGCACGCCGGCCGAGGCGCGGGCAGCGGTCCTTGCGTCGCCCATCAACTGCACGCCCGGCGCCTGCTACGAATACTCCGACCTCGGCGCCGACCTGCTCGGTTTCATCGCCGAGGCCGTGAGCGGCGAGAACCTCGACGCGTTGCTGCAGAAGGCGGTGTTCCGCAAGCTCGGCATGACCGACACGCGGTATCGTGTCTCGAACGCCGACGTGTTCCGCACGGCGCCCACCGAAATCGCCCCACCCCGCGGCTATCCCCTGCGCGGCGAAGTGCACGACGAGAATGCCTTTGCGCTGGGCGGCGTCGCCGGCCATGCGGGGCTCTTCAGCACGGCGGCCGATCTCTCGGTGTTCGCCCAGATGCTGCTCGACGGTGGCGTATACAACGGCGTGCGCGTGGTGGCCGACAGCACCGTGCAACTGTTCACGCGCCGGGCCGCCGGCCATCGGGCGCTGGGCTGGGATACCTGTGACGGCGGCGCGGGGTGTGGCCAGTTCATGAGTGCGCGCGCGTTCGGGCATACCGGTTTCACCGGCACCTCGCTCTGGATCGACCCCGACCGCCAGATGTTCGTGGTGCTCCTGACCAACCGCGTGCACGCGGCACGGGCGCGGCGCCCCGGCAAGGTCATCGCTGACGTGCGGAATGACCTCGCCGACGCCGCCGTCTTGGCCGTAATGGACGATCCGGGTGGCGTGCTCGCCATGCCGGCGAGCTTCCGCGCTGATCTGGCCCAAGACTGGAATCGTCCGCTGCGTACGCGCCGCGCCTCGAGCGCCGCCGCCCGCCGCCGGGC
>DCZC01000098.1:15187-25968 GCA_002331565.1 Gemmatimonas sp. UBA2094 | reverse complement strand
GACGAGGCCATTGACGATGAGCACGTCGGCCGCCTGCGGCGCCGGCGGCTGCGGCGTGCCGCGCGCTGCGGCCTGACGGGCAAAGAAAATCCCGCCGGCCAGAAGGCCGACGGGAATCAGGGTACGGGCAACGCCGCTCATTTGCCGGCGATGCGGTCGAGCGTCACATCGAATACCAGCGTAGAGTTGGGCGGAATGGAGCCCGTGCGCTGGTTCTGGTAGCCGAGTGCCGAACCGATGACGAGCTTCCGCTTACCCCCCACCCGCATGCCGGGGATGCCCTGCTCCCACCCGGGAATCACCAGCCCCGAGCCGAGCTTGTAGGAGAACGAGCCCTGATCGAACACGGCGCCGTTGGTGAGCATGCCTTTGTACGTCACCGTCAGCGAATCCCCGTTGGCGGCGGTGGCGCCGGTGCCCACCGGATTATCGCTGCGGTAAAGGTTGTCGTTGACCTTGGTCATTTGCGCGATCACCACGCCCGTGGACGCCGCGTACGCTTCGACACCCGGATTGGACGGGATGTTGGGCGACGTGCTGCTGTCGGTGCCGCAGGCGGCAAACAGCGCGACGGAGGCCGCGCCGAGCGTGAACTGGCGAGCGAGCGAGCGGAACGACGAAGTATGCGACATGGCCTGACGGCTGGGGGTTACCGGGGCGCCACGGGCGCCCGTCTCCGAAGACTGACGGAAGAAACATATCGGCTGCGCCAATGGGCCACACGGCCCGGCGGTTGCGCGAACCCTCGCGAAGCGCTTACGCTCACGAGTCCATGAGTCCCGCCGACCAGTCGTCCTCACCCGACGGAGCCGATTTCGCCTCCCTCGATGCACCGCCTCACCCGGGGCGGCCCTTCGGACCGCCGACCGGCATCCCCGAAACACCAGACGAGGCGTCGGCCCGGCGCTTCATGCTGCAGCTGGCCAAGCAGCTGCACCGGCATGGGACGCCGGCCCACCGGCTCGAAGCCACCCTGTCCGTGCTGGCCAACCGGCTGGGCATCCAGGCGGAGTTCTTCTCCACCCCCACAAGCATCATGGTGGGGATCGGTGAACTCGAACAGCAGCGCGTGCACCTGCTGCGCGTGGAACCGGGGGAGCCCAACCTTGGCCACCTCTCGCAACTGGGCGCCATCACCCGCGAAGTGATGGCGGGGACGATCACCGCGGCGGAGGGGCTGCGGCGGATCGACGTAATGGACGCGGCGCCGCCGGCATACCCACGGTGGCTGGTGCTGGTCGCGTTCGTGCTGGCCTCCACCGCCATCGCCTGTTTTCTCGAGGTGCGGGCGGGCGATGCCATCGTCGCGGCCGGACTGGGGCTCGTGACCGCCATCACCGTCCTCACCGCCAACCGCTGGGAAAACACCCGCCACGTCACCGAACCGCTGGCCGGGTTCGTAGTCACGACGCTCGCGTTCACGCTCGACGGCGTGCTGGGCACACGCACCGGCTACGCCACCAGTCTCGCGGGGCTCGCCATTCTGCTCCCCGGCCTCACGTTCACGGTGGCGCTGACCGAGCTCTCCACGCGCCATCTCGCCAGCGGTACGGCACGGTTGAGCGGCGCCATCGTCACCTTCCTAGGGCTCGGCTTCGGTCTCGCGCTGGGCGCCAAGGCCGGTGGGGCTGCAGGCCAGGCCCTGCACCATCTGTTTCCGATGCTCGATGGCGCCCTGCCCCGCGCGGTGCTGCCGTCGTGGGCCGAATGGGCCGGTCTGCTCGTGGCGCCGCTCGCGTTCACCGTGCTGCTCAGTGCGCGGCGTCAGGACGCGCCGTTCATCGTCATTGCCTGCGTCGCGGCGTACATCACAAGCAAGCTCGCCGGGGCCGCCGTGGGCGAAGAACTTGGGGCCTTCCTCGGCGCGTTCGTGGTGAGCGCCGGCAGCAACGTGCTTGCCCGCGCGCGCCGGCGCGTGGCCATGGTGACGCAGGTCCCCGGGTTGCTCATCCTCGTGCCCGGTAGCATCGGGTTCCGCAGCGTCACGTCGCTGCTGGGGCAGGAAGTGGAGAGCGGCATTCAGGCCGGTTTCCGCGTGGCGATCGTGGGCATCTCGCTGGCAGCGGGGATTCTCGCCGGCAACGTGGTGACGAGAGCAGCAAACCGGATGCGGACGTAAGCGGAACAGACTGAACACCAAGAACTGTCACTACACACTACGAACTCCTCGCCTCAACGAGATCCGGGTCCGGCAAGGAGTTCGTAGTTCGTAGTGGCAGTCTTCAGTTACTGGTCAACGGCGGTCTCGCGCAGCGACGACACCGTGCGAACGAAGGCCGGCCGTGCCCACGCCAGCAGCGCGGCGGCGAGCGTCATGCCGGACACGGTGGTGACTGCCAGACTCCAGCGGAGTGACATCGGGTCGCCAAAGACCTGGTCGGTGAGCAGCGCCACGGCGGTAGGCCCGAGGGCGCCCGACACAAGATTCACTACCAGCTGATAGATGGCGCTGCCCTGTCCGCGCATCCGGCTGGGCATGGCCTCGGCGATCGCGGCATTGGCGGCGCCCCACGGCATCGCGGCGAACAGGTTCACCGGCACCAACAGCGCCGCCACCAGGGTGGCGCTGGGCACCAACGGATACGCCCCGGCGAAGAGCAGCATCGCGAGGGCACCCAGCATGCCCACGCGCAGTGGCGCATCGACGCGGCCCCGGCGTGCCCAGTAGTCGTTGAGTCGACCACCGGTCATGACGCCGATGGGACCGATGGTGAAGGTGAGGACACCCTGCAGCGTCCCGGCCTGCTGTACCGTCCACCCGTGCGTGCGGATGAGAAACGTGGCGAGCCAGAACCCGATGGCGTAGTTCACGCTCGCCGACGCGGCGAACCCGAACGAGATGGCGCCCACGGTACGCGCGTTGCGGCGCACGTATGCCATGACTTCACCGAACGTGGCATCGCCGTGCGCTGGCGTACGGAGCGGAGCCGATGCGGTCACCGCGCGCGGCTCGTACATGGTGAGCGCCAGCAATGCGACCAGGAGTCCCGGCAGCCCCACCCAGAAGAACACCGTCTGCCACGGATGAATGGCGCCGACGAAGGGCCATGTGACGAAGCCCGATGTATCCACGCGCCCCACCACGTAGGCACCGAGCGCGTACGCCACGCCCGAGCCGGCAAATGTCCCCACCATGTACGTGCTCATGGCCGTCCCCAGCAGCCGGCGGGGAAACTGATCGGCGATGATGGAGACGGCCGCGGGCCCCAGCGTGGCCTCGCCCACGCCCACACCGATGCGCGCCGCGAAGAGTTGCCCGAACGTGCGTGCCGTGCCGGTGGCCGCCGTCATGAGACTCCACACGGCCACGCCGACGGCGACGATGCGCGGGCGGATGCCCCGATCGACCCAGCGGCCGATGGGAAGCCCCAGCACGGAGTAGAAGAGCACGAAGCCCAACCCCGCCAGGAGGCTCACCTGCGTGTCGGTGATACCGAGGTCGCGCTTGATGGGCTCCACCAGCAGGGACAGGATCTGCCGATCGACAAACCCGGACACGTTGGCCAGCGTCAGCACCGCGACCGCGTACCACGCGCGCGCGAGGTTCGGCCCGGACGCCGTGTCGTTGTCAGAATTGGAAGGACTGGTCACCCCCGAAAACTGAAGCACGACTCACGCAAATGCACCGGGCCACCGTACTTTTGATAATGCTTCACCCTTCCGCCGTGGTCACCCGCGCCGCCGTTCGAGAGTGGCCCGAGCTTGCCTGGGACAATGCGCTCCACGCCGCAGTCGCCGCCGGTACCCTGCACGCGGCGGAAGCCGACTTCGCGCGGCGGTTGCCGATGGCCCGTCGCGCGACCTTCGTGGCGGGGCGCGAAGCGCTGCGCTCGGCGCTCGGTCAGTTGCCCGATCGCGGCGATGGCGACTCGTACCGCGACTTCGCCATCCTGCGGACCGCGCGCGGCGCCCCGCAGCTCCCTTCGCATGTCGCCGGGTCGGTGACGCACAAGGACACGCTGGCGATGGCAGCCGTCGCACCGCGCGGTACGTCATTGCAGCACGTAGGTATCGATCTCGAGAGACGGCCGGTCGAGCGCGACCTGCATTCGCGGTCGATTGCCCGGAAGATCCTCACCGCGCGTGAGTTCGCGTACGTGCAGCAGTGGGGCGAAGACACCATCGAGGGGCGAGAGCGCATACTACTGCACTTCGCCCTCAAGGAGGCGGTGTACAAGGCCATCGATCCGTATGTGGAACGCTACGTAGGCTTCACGGAAGTGGAACTCGAGTTCACCGACGAACGCCCGCGTGTGACGCTGCACCTGCCGGAGACATCCGTGGCCGAGGTGCGCATTGAGGCGGGGTGGGCGCTCGAGGAGAGGTGGATCGTGGCGTGGGCGGGGAGTCATCGGTGACGGCGCGGGGGTAACGGCGGGGGTAAGCGCGTTCAACCACGCCCTAACGCCGCCGCGCCACGTGCCTCGCCACCCCGCCGAACAGATGGCGCTGCACGCTCACCACGTCGAATCCTTCGTCGTGCAGCAGCGCGCTGAACTCCGCCTCGGTCATGAAGTGGGCAATGCTGCGAGCGATGTAGCCGTACACCACTGGGTCGCGATGCCAAGCGTACCCCACCAGGTCGCCGGCCACCTGCAGATAACCCAGGAACACTGCCCGCCACGGCGCGAAGCCCGGCTTGTAGAAGTCGAGCGTCACGAGCACGCCACCCGCGCGCATTACGCGCGCCATCTCGCGCACGGCGCCGCGCGCATCGGGTACGTTGCGCACCGCGTAACTCGCAGTGATCACGTCTACCGTCGCGTCGGCCTGTGGCAGCGTCATCATGTCGCCGATCATCGGCGTCACGAACGTCGCAACGTCGGCGTCGCGCCCCGAAAGCCGCTGCCGTGCCTGCTCGATCATGCGCGGCGATGCATCGAGTGCATCTACCTGCACGCCTTCCCACAGCCTCGCGAGCGCCACGGCGAAGTCGCCGGTTCCAGTGGCAAGATCGAGCGCGCGCTCCACCGGCCGGCTGCGGCCCATTGCCTCGCGCACCGCGTCCATCGCCTGCCGCTTCCACGCAGCATCCATGCCGAAGGAAAACCAGCGCGTAAAGCGGTCGTAGCGCGGCGCGATGATGTCGAACATCGGCGTCACGAACGCCTGTTTGATCGACGGGTCTGCCAGATGCTCGTCCACGTCGAGCGTGCGGAGCACCGCTTCCGGGGTGGGGGTATATTCAGCCATCTCAGGAAGTGTAACCCGTGATCTCCCCGTCGTGACGCGTCACCGCTCCGGAACCGTCAGTCTCAGCACGATCGTGCTGCTCGTCGTGGCCTTCGCCTGCGCCGCACTCGTGGGCGGGCGAGTCTACGCGCGCAGTGCGCCGGACCGGCTCGCCACCGCCCTGGTGCGCGATCTCGGCGGACAGCGCGTCGCGCTCGTGCCCAAGGGACAGCCCACCGTGGTCATGGTGAGCTCGCGTACGTGTCCGTGGTGCAAGAAGGCGCTCGCCGACTTCGGCCGCATGGCCAACGGTCGGCCGATTCCGGGACTCACGCTGTTCACGCTCGAAGGCGCGGCCGACGGCGTGCCTATGCTGGAGCGGGAGAAGCTTCACGGTGCCCGTTTCGTGGGTCCCGCCGGCACCCGCGAAGAAGCCGAGCGACTGTTCACGTATCCCGGCACGCCCACGTTCATCGCCTTCGATCGCAACGGCCGCGTGGTGCACACCATTCCCGGCTATCCCGTCCAACCGGAACTCGCTCGCCTGTTCGCCGTGATGGTGCGGGAGGCGGATGTGCCGTAAGCGTCCGAGCACCGAAGACCGACGACTCCTTTCTCAGCTCACCCGCCCCACCCGCTTCCCTTCGATTACCATCACGACCGTCATCGCGGTGATCGACACGGCCGAAATCGCGCACCACGGGCAGAAGCCCTTCAGAATCACGAACTCGGCGTACTTGAGCCGCAGCGTGAAGAAGAATGCGGCGAAGATCAGCAGTTGCAGCACACGGGCCGGCCACACCGCATCTTCGAACGGCTCGAGGGCGCCGATGGTGGCGACAACGGAGACCACGGCGTAGCCCACGGCGCCGATGAGCGCCACGTCCACGCCGAGGAACCACCCGTACTGGCTGCCCTGGATGTATTCGCAGCCGTGTCCGCCGCCGCACGCGAGCGACCCGGCCAGCCCGATCTTCCACAAGTGGAGATAGGTGGCCACGAGGGCATTCAGCAGGGCGAGAACGGCAATGAACTTGCGAAGACTCACGGAACGCTCGACGGGAAGACGGGGCAGCGATGCCAGATCCGGACACGGTCACGGACAAGCCAACTTAATGCTAGGCAGGTGCACGCTCGCGGATAAGCGCACCGCGCCGTAGCTTCGCGCGCTATGACACCAGTTCACGGCTCTCCGATTTCCGACGCCCTGCAGGCCACCCGGGTGGTGGCCGCCCAGCGCTGGCGCATCGCCGCCCTGCTCACGACGGGCATGGTGCTCGTCTACTTCGGCTTTATCGCCCTGGTGGCATTTCAGCCGCAATTCCTGGCCACCCTCGTGAGCGACGGCCTCTCCATCGGCATCGTGCTTGGCGCGTGCGTCATCGTGTCGGCGTGGGTGCTCACGTGGCTGTACATCTCGTGGGCCAACCGCGTGTACGATCCCGCGCTGGCCGCACTCAAGGCCGCCCACGGGCACGGCGAGCCCACCGACCACGGGCGGGCCTGATGCCGGCATCGATCCTCCTGCTGCAGGCGGCCGCGCCGGCCACCGTGGCCGCCTCCCCGGCAGTGAACACGAGCTTCGGCACCCCCGATCCGGTCGCCATCGGCTTCTTCGCCGTCTTCATCTGCATCACGCTCGGCATCACCTGGTGGGCGGCCCGCCGCACACAAACCGCCGAGCACTTCTATGCCGCCGGCCGCTCGGTGACGGCGGGGCAGAACGGTTTCGCACTGGCCGGCGACTACATGAGCGCCGCGTCGTTTCTCGGTATCGCCGGCCTGGTGTCGACCAGCGGGTTCGATGGACTCATCTACTCCACCGGCTGGTTGGTCGGTTGGCCCGTGGTACTCTTCCTCATCGCCGAACCGCTGCGCAACCTCGGGCGCTACACCTTCGCTGACGTGGTCGCGGCGCGGCTCAATCCAGTGCCCGTGCGCATCAGCGCCGCCTACGGTACGCTGGCCACCATCGCCTTCTATCTCATCGCCCAGATGGTGGGCGCGGGGAGCCTCATCCGGCTGCTCTTCGGCATCCCGTACGAGACGGCCGTACTGATCGTGGGCGCCGCCATGATGGCGTACGTGCTCTTCGGCGGCATGCTCGCCACCACCTGGGTGCAAATCGTGAAGGCGGTGCTGCTGCTGGGGGGGGCGGCGCTGCTGGCGCTCATGGTCCTCGCGAAATTTGGCTTCGACCCGCGCGCGCTTTTCGCCGCGGCCGCCGCCCAGCAGGGCGCAGGCGTCCTCGCGCCGGGCAAGCTGGTTTCCAACCCGCTCGACGCCATCTCCCTCGGCCTCGCGCTGATGTTCGGGACCGCCGGGCTGCCGCACATCCTCATGCGCTTCTACACGGTGCCCGACGCCGTCGCCGCGCGCAAATCCGTGTTCATCGCCACGGGGCTCATCGGCCTGTTCTACCTGATGACCTTCATTCTCGGTTTCGGCGCGATGGTGCTCGTGGGCCCCACGGTCATCAAAGGCATCGATGCCGGTGGCAACATGGCGGCGCCCATGCTCGCCGAGTTGCTGGGCGGGCGTCCCTTTCTGGGCTTCATCGCCGCCGTGGCCTTCGCCACCATCCTTGCCGTCGTCGCCGGGCTCGCGCTCTCCGGCGCCGCCGCCATCTCGCACGACCTCTGGTCGAGCGTCGTGCGCAAAGGGCACCCCAAGCCGGGTGAGGAACTCAAGGTTGCGCGCCTCGCCACCATCGCCCTCGCCCTCGTCGCCATCGCGCTCGGCGTGGCCTTCAAGGGACAGAACGTCGCCTTCATGGTGGGATTGGCCTTCGCGATCGCCGCCAGCGCCAACTTCCCGGCCCTCGTGCTTAGCGTGTTCTGGCGCCGCACCAGCACGATCGGCGCCGCATCGAGTATGGTGGTGGGCACCACGACTACCCTCCTGCTCATCACGCTGTCGCCGGCCGTGCAGGTGGATCTGCTGCACAAGGCCAGCGCCATCTTCCCGCTCAAGAACCCGGCGCTGGTCACGATCCCGCTCTCGTTCCTCACCGGTATCGTGGTGTCACTCCTCGCCCCCGACAAAGGGGGCGACGAGCGGTACACGGCCCTCGAGCGGCGACTGCTGCTCGGCGCCGACTGACGAGGCGTAAACGGTCTTTGGGAGCGCGGGATTACCAGTCTGGCGTAACCGGATCCGCCGGCGCTTCCTCGGTGATCCCCTCGATGAGGCGGCGCCACCAAGGACGCTGATCTTCGGCACGGCGTGTCGCCCTTACCACTTGGCGCCACGCCGCGCGCATTTCCTGCGCATCGGCGAACCGGTCTTCGACCCGCTGTGCGAGGCCGCGGGCGATCCACGACCCGAGTTCCTCGGGAAAGCCGTCCCGCAGCAGTTGCTCTGGCAAGGCATCCGAGAGCTGCCGGGCAAGAATGAACTCGGCCGGCCCGTCACCGAAGGGCGGGCGTCCGGTCAACACGAAATACACGATGCTGGCCAAGGCATAGAGATCGGTGGAAGGTCCCTGTGCCTCGCCAAGCAACTGCTCTGGGGCGGCGAACGCCGGCGTCCCCGACGTCCCCGCCTTCTCGTCGCCCAGGGCGTACGCAATGCCGAAGTCGCCGATGCGCCAACGGCGATACCGGTCGATGAGGATGTTCTCGGGCTTGAGATCGCGATGGATGATGGCGCTGCTATGGGCAACGTGCAGCGCCTCCAGTACTTCATCCACCTGCGGCGCGATCTCCTCGAACGGGCGTATCCCACTGCGCGCCACGAGGTTGGCCACCGAGCCGCCTTCGGCGAGCTCCATGGTGTACCACACGACACCCCCGCGACCGTCGCTGTCGTAGATCGGCACGATGGCCGCATGCGCCAGCTGCGCGGCCATTCGCGCCTCGCGCCGGAAACGCGACACGGCCACGTCGTCCCTGGCGATGTGCGGATGCAGCACCTTGATCGCCACTTCCCGCGAGAGCGACAGGTCCCGCGCGCGCCACACGCTGCCGAACTGCCCCGTACCGAGCGGGGCGAGAATCTCGTAGTCGTCGGAAGTGGCCCAACGCAACCGTCCTTCGGCACTGTCGAGCGTCCCAGGCAGTTCGTCGCCCTCGGGCGCGATGAGCGTGGACCGCACGGACACGTTGCGATCGAGCTCGCGCAGCATCGTCGCAATGCTCGGGAAACGATCCCCGGGGTCCACCGAGAGCGCGCGCTCCAGCACCACGGCCAAGGCCTGTGGACAGTCGCTGCGCAGCAATTGCAGCGGCGGCACATCACGCTCCGGTGGCGTTTCGCCGGTCAGCATGAAGAACAGGATCGCCGCGAGTTGCCACTGATCCGAGGCCGCCGTGGGCTTCCACCCGGTCGTATGCCACTCAGGTGCCCAAGGCGTGAAGCGCGGATCGGGCGTGAGCCCCGCGGGCAGGTACTCCTTCGGCAGCACCCACTCCCACCCCAGCAACCACAGCCGGCCCCCCGGCGTGAGCCACACGGTACTCGCCGACACCGCCCCGTGGGCCGCCGCGGTGTCGTGCAGATAGGCCAGCGTGCTTCCCGCCTCGCGCAGGACCTGAAAGCCCACCTGAATGGATTCGGGACCAAGACGCGACACCCGCGAATGCACGGTTTCGCCGCTGATCCAGCGGCGCAGGTAACCAGGCCCGCGCCGGCTCTCCTCGTACGATGCCCAGTAGTGGTACGTGGTGGGAATCGACGGGTGGTTCCGGTGCGCGAGAGCCCGGGCCTCGTAGCGCAACCAGTCGGCGTATGCCCGCTCCGGAATGCTGACGAGCGACAGCGAGCGGCCGAGCGCATCCACCACTTCCTGATAATGGCGATGTTCGCGACGGATGGCTTCGTCCCCCCACGACCAGCCCGGCGGCAGCTGCCAATTCTCGAGATGCGGCGGTGGCGATGCCGTGAGCGTCTGGTCCGTGGTCGGAGTCGATTCTGCCATACCCCAGTTTAACGCCGCCCGGCCTCGGCTGCGTCCTCCGACACGCCCGCCGTGCGCACGAGGGTGATGTGCACCACCGTCCCCTGCCCCGGTGCGCTCGTCACCCCGATGGTACCGCCCCATCCTTCGATGAGTCGTCGACTGATCGCGAGACCGAGCCCGCTTCCACTGGTGCGGGTCGAGAAGTGTGGTTCGAACACGTGCGGCAGCACGTCCGGGGCGATACCACTCCCGTTGTCGGCGACGTCGATGACCACGGCCGTTTCGCTCGGCCGCAGCGCCACGGCGACCGCGGTGGCCCCTGCCAACCGCGCGTTCTCGAGCACGTTGATGAGCACCTCGCGCAGCTCGTCCCGCTGCGCCAGTGCGAACATCGACGCATCGTCGGGCGCCACCACCTCCCAGCGCACACGCTGCCTCGGCTCGGCGTGATCGCCGAGCTTCTCGAGCGCAACCACATCGTGGACCACCGCGGCCACGTTCACCGGCACGCCCGGAGCGCGCTCGGAAGGGGCCGTACCGTACCGGCTGAACGCCCGGGCGATCTCGTCGAGATGATCGATCTCCTCCAGCACGCGACTCACGTTGCGATCGAGGATCTCGCCAAAATCTCCGCGTCTGTCGCGATACGCGCGACGCAGGTGCTGCACGCCAAGTCGGATCGGTGTGAGCGGATTCTTGATTTCGTGGG
>DCZC01000098.1:14644-15020 GCA_002331565.1 Gemmatimonas sp. UBA2094 | reverse complement strand
AGCGGATTCTTGATTTCGTGGGCGACCTGCCGCGCCATTTCCCCCCATGCCAGCACCCGCTGGGCGCTCGCGAGCTCGGTGATGTCGTCCACTGTGAGCACAGCACCGGTGGGCAGCCGGGTGAGCCGGGCCTGCAACTGGCGGCCGTTCAGAAGGAGGCCGAACGCTTCCTCATCGTCGTCGCGCGCGAGGAACGCGGTGCACTGCGCCACGAGCGCCGACAGGCGGGCGGGCAGTTGCGAGAGCATCGCTGGGGCGCGCCGGACCTCGGCGCCCAGCAACGCCCCCGCCCGCGGATTGGCGAGAATGATGTCACCGTCGCGCAACAGCGCCACGACACCGCTCGCCACATTCTGCAGGACCGCCTCGGTGCGGC
>DCZC01000098.1:0-14477 GCA_002331565.1 Gemmatimonas sp. UBA2094 | reverse complement strand
CAGGACCGCCTCGGTGCGGCGCTGGGCTGCCTCGAGCGCCGAACGGCTGGTCTGCAGATCGTCGGCCATGCGCGTGAACGCCTGATACACCGGCGCGAACTCGGTGGCGGGCGCCGTTCCCAGTGTGGGCGCCGGGCGTCCTGCCGCGATGTCGAGCGCCGCCTCGCGCAGCGCGCCGACGGGACGGGCCAAAGCGCGCGCGGCGATACCACTCGACCAGATGGCCGCCAGTGCGCCAAGCATGGTGGCGAACAGCACGAGAATGCCGAGATCCTCGCGGCGATCGTCGAGCGCAAACTCGTTACCACGCGCCGGCGTGGAAAGCACTCCAATGGTTGCACCCGGCCGGTTCACCGCACCAGGCCGTGACAGCAGCCGGAATCCCACCAGCGCCCGTACGCGTCCAACCGACATTCGGCGCGACACGAACGTATCGTCGTTCTCCAACTCCTCGTCGCTGAACTCGACGGGGAGCAGGCGACCGAGCGGCGCCAACGCTTCGAGCAGCGGGTTGCTCGCCTCGCGCAGCACGCCATCGTTGTAGAGAAAGAGCGGCGCTCCTGTACTCGAAGGGGCCGCCCCCAGCGGGCGTCGTTCCTGTTCCGCCGCAGCGACACGCAGCGTCTCACGTACCAGCAATTCCCGGGTAGCTCGATCGTCGCCCTGCAAACGGTACCAGGCCCACAACGCGAAGATCGAGGCCGGTGCGATGAAGAACCCGAGCATGGCCGCCGAAAGCTGCAACCGATACGAGCGTGACCATCGTGCCCGCCGTATGGCGATCCATCGCCCGAGCGAGCCGTCGACGACCGCGCTACTGCCCCAGAGGAGAAGCACGAAGCACACATCGAGCATGACAAGCAGGGCCCCACGCGGCAGCAGCACATCGAGCCCACCGAGGTCGACTTCCGCGTGGATGCGATTGAGAGTGCTGCCATCACCGGCGACACCATCTCCATGCAACGCGTTGCCAAGCCGTCGCCAAGTCAGCCTGTTACCCGGCACATCCCCGAGGATGGCCGCGCTGAGCGACAACCGGTACGGCGGTTCACGCCACGAATCACTGGTCAGTCCGAGGAACGTCGAAAACGGATCGGCCGGCAACAGGCTGGTGCGCGGTGGCAGCGCGACGGTCGTGACACTGCCGTCGGCCTCGGGAACCGCCGCGAGGAGAATCCGACGGATACCATCACGGACCTCGCGAAACTCGACGGTCCCGCTATCGTGGGCTATCGATGCGACGTACGCCTGCGCGTTCAGTGAATCGGCGACCGGTGTGAGATCGATCGCCGAGACGGGTGCGTCCATCGCTTGCGGGACCCAGCGTGCGAGCCGGGCCGCGTACCCCGCCCGAGCGAGCTCGCTCGCGGCAAATCGCTGCAACAAGGCCTCGCTGGTCCGCACGCGCTCGGTATCGTCACGCAAACCGATCGCGAAGCGCTCGAGCAAGCGCTGGGCATCTCGATCGCTGGAGCCGATGTTGCGCGTATCGTGTTCAGCGAGCGCCGTCCGTGCGCGGACCGTCGCTTCCCACGTGAGCGTGGACGCGCCGGCCCCGGCAACGACGGCGACCGTCAGCACGTGCGGTAAGCCGCGGCGCATGAGCGCCGTCAAACCGATTGCCGCGCTCCACGGAATCAGGTACCAGAGTGACCAGATCCCCGCCCCCGTGAGCAGGACGGGTGCCAGGCCAGCGCTCGCCAACGAAAGCGCAACGGGCCAGCGGGCCGGTACCCCCCGATGGCTCGCAATGGCTGCCCGCCCCACCGATGCAATGGCGAGCAGGAGCGCCGCACCGGCCAGCGCAATGGCCAACTGCCAGGACGCCCACAGCACAAAACCAGCGCCGGTCGGTGGCAGCGAAATACCGCGCGCGAGGTCACGCAACAGGAACGGGCCACTCGCCGCCCCAGCCAGTACGACGAACACGGCGACGACGCGAGAACGTCGGCGCGAAGGCCCCCGGTTCACAAACAGGAGAACCGTGAACAGCACGGTCGTGGTCAACAGGAACCCAGCCACCGTCGACGTGAGCGGTCCGCCCATCGCGTAGAAGTAGCTTCGTGGATCGAACAGACTCGACACGTTCGACAGGGCTGGCAGCGGGGCGAGTGCGACGGCTACGAGGGCGACCGCGCCGGCGCCGACGCGCTGGAGATCGCCGGCAGGACGCCGCCACGCCACGACCACGAAGCAGCAGAGCGCCACGCACAGCGCCGCGATGCTGCGCAGGCGAGCACGCTCCCGCAACGCGAGGGTCCGCTCCCCCTCCGAATACGCCAGTGCCACCACGCGGGCAAAGCCATTGTTTCCGGCGCCAACGGTGACCGTCGTTTCGTCTTGTGCCGTCGACGGCACGTCCAGCGGTTCGACCCTCGTGTGCGCGATGTCGATGCCACCGGGCATGGCCTGTAGCATGTTGCGAGTGAAGCGGTCAGCCGGCGGAGCCGAGGCGACGAGCGCCACGCTCACGACTTCGACCAGACGGTCGGCGGACCGACGCCGTGCGACGAGAGCCGTATGGAATGGCCCCGCAACCACTTCGATCACTTTCGAGCCGCCGGGGCTCACGGGCGTATGCATCTGGCCGGCGCGCGCCACCAGCATGCCTCCGCGGAACACGAGCATCGCCGACTCGATATTCGCCGCCAATGGTGGCGACAACACGACCTCCCGTCGGGCAAGAATCGCGGACAGCTGCCCGGTGTCCTGAACGACGGCGTCTGCGGAGCGCCCGAGCATCACGGCAATGTTCTCGACACGCTCGGCCACGCGGCGCGCCCGATCCTCCCGCTCTCCGGCCGACCACGACGCCCAGTCCCGCCGGGCCGTTTCGAGGGTCGCCGATTCGCTGGCCCCCGTCAGGCAGGCCGCGATGAGCGCGGCGACGGCAAGCCCCGCAAAGGGGCGCGGGCGAGGCACCCGGCGAAGGAACCCCGCCGAGGCGATGGTCCCAACGACAACCGGAACGAGCCGCCACCACCCGGGCTCCTGCTGCCACCAAGCCAGCGCCACCATGGCCACCGTGGTGCTGAGCACCCACGCGGTCGGCCACCGGGCAGCGTTGGCGACCCGGCCGGCAGAAGGGGAAAGGAAAGCCGCGCGCGAATCCATGCCCCACAATACCCTTTGGTGTTCCCGGAGGCGAAGGGGGACGCGGTCTTGGTTATGTTCTAGTGATGCCTCGCCCCGCTGCGCGTCCCGTCCCCGGAGTTCGGAGTGCCATGGTGGGCATGGCTTTCACCGCCATGTCGTCCGTCCCCCTGTTCACAGGCGGCGCCCAACCAGTGCGGCTCGACGAAGGAAGCTTCACGATCACGGTGAATGGCCAACGGGCCGGCCGTGAGCAGTTCTCCGTACAACGGATCAGTACGAACGATGGCGGTACCATCGAGGTGCGGGCCGAATCGGCCGTGGGCGACACGCGCACGGCCATGCGCCTCGAGGCCGACTCGGCGGGGACCCCGGTCCGTTTTTCGGTGGAAGCGCGTCGCGGAGCCGAAGAGACGCTCCGCCTCGGCGGGCAGCGCGTGCGCGGGCGGTTCGCCACGCTTGCCCGAAGCATCACCGGCGAATCCGCGCGGGAGTACTTGCTGCGACCCGGCGCGGTGGTGGTGGAAGACGACGGCATCGTGCAGTATGCACTGCTGCTGCGGCGGCAACTCGTCGAAGGCGCCGGCGTGACCTTGCCCTCGCTGACGCCCACGGCCAACGCGCAGGGGGCAGTACGCATTGTCCTCGAGGCGGAACGTGACGTCGTGGTGATCGCCGGCGCGAGGCGAACGGCCCGGCGCTACCGCATCGTGACCGCCAACGGCGAGGCCCGCATGGTGTGGGCCGACGGCGACGGCCTCCTGCTGCGCCTCAGTATCCCCTCGCGCAGTCTCGAGGCCGTGCGCGACGATGTCCCGCGATGACGCACCGGGCTGACAGCCGGATGACGATTCCGGCCGACCTTGAAACCATTTCCGGACGAGGCCCGTACGCCCCCCAGGCCTCATTTCTCTCCTTCGTACCAACGCCATGACAATTCCCGTGAGACTTCACGTGCTCGCGTTCGCGGTCGCGATCGGCTGTGCCGGTGGGGTCGTCGCCCCCGCGGCACTCGTCGCCCAGACGCCATCGGCCGCGCAGGGGAACGTCCTGACGCTCACCGACGCCCTGACGCTGGCCCGCCGCAACAATCCCGCGCTCGCCAACTCCGTGAACGCGCGCCGCACGGCGGCTGCGAACGTCCGCGCGGCGAACGGCGCCTTCCTGCCCAATGTCAACAGCAGCTTCGGTGGCGGCTATCGCGAAGGGCGCCAAACGTTCTTCCAGGGTCAGGGCTTCGGTTCCACCAACGACCAGCTTTCGACCGACGCCAGCGCATCCGCCAACCTCAATCTTTCAATGGGCGCGCTCAATGATCGCCGCGCCGTGAAGTCCGAGCAGGAAGCGGTGGAGTCCGACATCGCCGCGGCCGAGGTGAACGTTCGCAACAACGTCATCACGCAGTACCTCACCGCGCTGCAGGCTCAGGCCAACGCCAACCTGCAGGATACCCTGCTCGCCACCACCACCGCGCAGTTGCAACTCGCCCGCGCGCGCCTGCAGGTGGGCTCCGGTACGCAACTCGACGTGCAGCGCGCCGAAGTGGCCGATGGCCAGCAGCGCGTCGCGTCGCTGCGCGCCAAGAACACGGCCCAGGTGGAAATCGTGCGGCTCTTCCAGCAGATCGGCATGCCGCCGGTCGCGGGGACCACGCTCGATCCGAACCTTCCTGCCCCGCCGGCGCTCGAACTTCAGGGCGTGCTCGATATGGCCAAGCGCGCGAATCCGGCCCTCGGCGCGCTCAAGCAGCGCGAGGAAACGGCCCGCCGCCAGCTCTCCTCGGCCAGAAGCGGCTACTACCCTTCGCTCTCCCTGCAGGCCGGTGTCTCCGCCTTCACGAACCGCTTTACCAACACGCAGCTGCTCATCGACCAGTCGCGCACCAGCACGCTGAACTCGCGCGCCTCGTGTATCCGGACCGAGGAAGTCCGCGCCCGCCTGCAGCTCGCCAACATCCTCGCCGTTTGCGAAGGCATCAGCTTCACGCCGGCGCAGGAGCAGGCGATCCGCGATTCGCAGGGCAAGTACCCGTTCGACTTCACGCGCAATCCGTACAGCGTGTCGGCCAGCCTCTCGCTGCCGATCTTCAACGGGTTCCGGCGGGAACAGCAGATCGAGCAGGCCGCCGTGCAGCGCCGCAACGCCGAGAACAACACGCGCACGCAGGACCTGCGCGTCACCGCCGACGTCACCGCCGCATGGCTGCAACTCAACACCGCACAGCAGACCGTGACCCTGCAGGAACAGAACGTGCGCACGGCGCGCACGGCGCTCTCGCTGGCGCAGGAGCGCTATCGGGTGGGGGCCATCAGTATCGTCGATCTGGTGCAGGCGCGCGGTGACTATGAGCGCGCCGAGACCGATCGCATCACCGCCGTCTACGACGTGCAGCGCGCCTTCGCGGCGCTCGAGAACGCCGTCGGCCGTCCGCTTCGCTAACAGAGCCCACACATGAACACGAAAGCCAAATACATCATCGGTGGCGGCGTCCTCGTCGGCGTGATCGCGCTTGCGGTGGTCGCCGCCAACAGGAACAAGACGAAGCCGACCGAGGTCCGCATCGAAGGTGTGGAAGCCCGTGATCTCGTGGCCTCCGTCACGGCGAGCGGGCAGATCCAGCCGCGCACGAAGGTCGACGTGTCGGCCGACGTCACGGGCAAGATCGTACGCCTCGTCGTGAAGGAAGGCGAGATGGTGACCAGGGGCCAGCTGCTCCTCCAGATCGACCCCGAGCAGGCCACGGCCGCCCTGCAGCGCGCCGAGGCGAGCCTCGCGTCGACGCGGGCCCAGGCGGCGCAGGCGAAGGCCAACCTCATCCAGGCCCAGCGCAACTACGAACGCTCGCTCTCCATCCAGAAGCAGTCGCCCGCCCTGGTCAGCGAAGAGCAGCTCGAGCAGCTGCGCACGCAGGCGGAAGTGAACAAGGCACTGGCCGAGGCGGCCAACTATTCGGTCGAGCAGGCGCAGGCCTCGGTGCGAGACGCCCGCCAGGCGTTGAGCCGCACCACGATCACGGCGCCCATGAGCGGCAAGGTCACTCGCCTCAACGTGGAAGAGGGCGAAACCGCCATCATGGGTACGCTCAACAAGGACGCCGCCACCCTGCTCACCATCAGCGACATGAGCGTGCTGGAGACCAAGGTCAAGGTCGACGAGACCGACGTCGCGCGCATCACCGTGGGCGACTCGGCGCTCATTCAGATCGACGCCTTCCCCGACACCGCGTTCGTGGGCAAGGTGGTGGAAATCTCGAACAGCTCCGTGAACAAGACCGCCACGACCGCCGCGTCTGGCGATCAGGCCATCGACTACGAAGTGCGGGTGCAGCTCGTGAATCCGCCGACGGAGACGCGACCCGATTTCTCGGCCACCGCCAAGATCGTCACGGCAAAGCGCTCGAAGGTGCTGAGCATTCCCATCATCGCACTCACCGTGCGTGAGAACGAAGATCTGCCCAGCGGCGACTCGGCCGTGACCGTGGGCCGTCAGCCCACGAAGCAGGTCGGCAAGCGTGATGTGGAAGGCGTGTTCATCGTGGGGGCTGACAACAAGGTGAGCTTCCGCCCGGTGAAGGTCGGTATCGCCGGTGAGCGGCACTTCGAAGTACTCGACGGCCTCAAGGCGGGTGAGAAGATTGTCGCCGGCACCTATCAGGCCATCCGCGAGCTCAAGGACGGCGCGCTCGTGAAGGAAGCCGTGGCCGACAAGAAACCGGCGGAGAAGAAGTCGTGAGCACGCCCGACATCGGGCTGAGCACCACGGCGGAGCGTGCGGTGGTCACGACCACCCAAGGCGCCGCGCCCAGCAAGGACTGGGTGATCGTCACCCGTCAGCTCACGCGTCAGTACGACATGGGCGGCGAAATCGTGCGTGCCCTGCGTGGTGTCGATCTCGCCATCCGTCGCAACGAGTACGTGGCCATCATGGGACCGTCGGGCTCCGGGAAGTCCACGCTCATGAACCTCATCGGTTGCCTCGATACCCCCAACGCCGGTGAGTACTGGCTCAGCGGCCAGCTGGTGAGCGAAATGAGCGACGACCAGCTGGCGCGGGTGCGCAACCGGGAGATCGGGTTCGTCTTCCAGACATTCAACCTGCTGCCCCGCGCCTCGGCGCTGCAGAACGTGGAGCTCCCGCTCGTGTACGCCGGTGTCTCGGCCGACGAGCGGAAGAAACGGGCCACGGAGGCCCTCGAGCGCGTGCAGCTCGGTGAGCGCATGCACCATCGTCCCAACGAACTCTCCGGTGGCCAGCGTCAGCGTGTCGCTATTGCGCGGGCGCTGGTGAACCGACCGTCCATTTTGCTCGCCGACGAACCCACTGGCAACCTCGATTCCACGACGTCCGAGGAGATCATGCGCGTGTTCGAAGAGCTCGCGCAGCAGGGGCAGACCGTGGTGATGGTCACGCACGAGCCCGACATCGCCGCCCACGCGCGTCGCGTGGTGGTGCTGCGCGACGGCGTCATCGCGAGCGACGAAACGCGGGAACAGTTCATCGAACGCGTGGGGCTCACGCACGCCGCGCACTGAAACCTCCGCTCGCAGGAACCGTACGGCACGGGGTCACCGCTCACCGCGAGGCCCCGTGCCGTTTTTCGATGCCATCCGTTTGGCGTTGCGCACCATCCGCACCCAGAAACTGAAGAGCGCCTTCACCCTCCTCGGGGTGTGCATCGGCGTCATGTTCCTGATCTCCGTGGTGTCCATCGTCGAAGGGATGGGTCGCTACATGGAGGAGGACCTGATCGGCAAGCTCATTGCCGTGAACACCTTCGAACTGCGCCATCGCCCCAACATCAACATGGGCGACATGGACGAGGCGACCTGGGAAGAGTACCGGAAGCGCCCGCGGCTCGATGTGACCGACGTGGCACCGGCGACTGCGACCCTTCCGGCCGACGCGCGGTGGTACCTCTACAGCGAGGACATGACCACGGCCACGAGCAGTACCAGCGGGAAGCCCCGGCAGGTGCGGGCGCTCGCCGTGCAGGGGGACTACTTCAACGTCAAGAAGATGGCGGTCACCCGTGGCCGCCTGCTCACCGAGCAGGAGCTCGACCGCGGCGAGAAGGTGGTCGTGATCGGCCCCGACGCCGCCGATCGCCTGTTCCCGGGACTCGACCCGATCGGCCGCGATCTCAAGATGGGTGGCGTGCCCTACCGCGTGGTCGGACTCGGTGAGTCGCAGGGCAAGGCGCTGGGCATGTCGTTCGACAACTTCGTGATCGCGTCGTTCCGGTCGCCGGCGCGACGTCTGCTCAATTCGCGTCCGAACATCGTCGACGCCGTCGTCGTGCAAAGCCCGAGCGCCACGGCGATGACGGAGAACATGGAACTGGTGCGCGCGGCGATGCGCGCGCAGCGCAAACTGCGGCCGGCGCAGAAGGACAACTTCTCGCTGCAGACGGCCGACTCGGCGCTCGAGTTCTGGAACAAGATCAAGGGCTATCTCGTGCTCGCCGGGGTAGCCCTGCCGGCCATCGGCCTCGTGGTGGGCGCCATCGTGATCATGAACATCATGCTCGTAGCCGTGGCCGAACGCACGCGGGAGATCGGCATCCGCAAGGCCCTCGGCGCCAAGCGGCGCGATATTCTGCTGCAGTTCCTCATCGAGGCCTCCACGCTCGGCACGCTGGGTTCAGCTATCGGCGTGGCGCTGGGCGTCGGACTCGCGCAACTCATTGCCGCCGTCTCGCCATTGCCCGCCAGCGTCGCCCCATGGTCCATCGTCGTGGGCGTCGCCCTCGGCGCGGGCGTGGGCATCATCTCGGGGGTGTACCCGGCCAGCCGGGCCTCGCGCCTCGATCCCATTCTCGCGCTGCGTCAGGAGTAAGTGGTGCGCGCTCTTTCCACCCGCCTGTCCGCCGTCAGCGAGGGCGTACGCATCGCGATCGACGCCATCGGCGCCAACAAGGTGCGCGCCGGTTTGACCATCCTCGGCATCGCCGTCGGGGTGTTCGTGGTGGTGGCCATTTCGGCCGCCGTTCATGGCATCAACCAGTCGGTAGCCAAGGATTTCGCCAGCACCGGCCCCACCACCTTCTTCGTGTCGCGCTATCCCATCAGCTTCGAGAACTGCGACGGCAGCGAGAACAGCTGCCAATGGCTGCGCAACCCGCCCATCCGCTCGGGCGAAGTGGAGGCGATCCGGAGGCTCCCCACCGTCGAGGTCGTCGGCGAACGCCTCGACTGGGGCGCGCGGGTGAGCTACCGCAACACCGTGCTGTCGAACACGAGCGTTGAAGGGTACTCGGCCGAATGGACCCTCATCAGCGCCCCAGAGGTGTATCCGGGACGCGCCTTCACGCAGAGCGAAGCGCGTACCGGCGCACGCGTGGCGGTGATCAGCACGCTCATGGCCGAGCGCCTCTTCGGCGAATCGGATCCCATCGGCAAGAGTATCAGCATGAACAACGCGCCCTTCGAGGTGATCGGCGTATTCAAGGACAACAGCAGTTTTCTGACTGGCGGCGAACGTCCGAAAGCTGTGGTCCCCATTACCGCGCTCATCCGCCACATCGGGGCTCGCGAAGGCGATGTGGCACTCGCCGTGAAGCCGCGCGAGAACCTCGACCCGACGCTGGCCCGTGAAGTCGCGATCGATGACGTGACCGCCACACTGCGCGGGCTGCGGGGCTCGCGGCCAGCCGAAGAGTCGAGCTTTGCCATCATTACCCAGGACAAGCTGCTGGAGACCTACGACAAGATCTTCGGGATGTTCTTTCTGGTGATGATCGCCCTCTCCGGGGTGGGACTCATCGTGGGTGGCGTCGGGGTGGTGGCCATCATGATGATTTCGGTGACCGAGCGGACCCGCGAGATCGGTGTACGCAAGGCGCTGGGCGCCACCAGGGCGACGATCCTGTGGCAGTTTCTGGTGGAAGCCGCCACGCTCACCGGAATCGGCGGCGCCATCGGGCTGTTCGTGGGGTGGGTCGGGACGGTGATCATCCGCAACGTCACTCCCATCGACGCCAGCATCCCGCCCATGGCGGTGGTGGCCGCTCTGGCTGCGAGCGCGATTACGGGGATCCTGTTCGGGATGCTGCCGGCCAGCCGGGCCGCCCGTCTCGACCCGGTGGAAGCGCTGCGCTACGAGTAGGGGGCGGGAGGCATTAAGCTTCAGGGGTGAGAACCTTTGATGCCATTCTGCTGGCGCTGGCTCAGCTCCGCGTCCAGAAACTGAAAAGTGCCTTCACCCTGCTCGGCGTCACCATCGGCGTGATGTTCCTCATCGCCGTGGTATCCATCGTCGAGGGCATGGGCAAGTACGTCGAAGAAGACTTCGCGTCACGCCTCATCGGCACGAACACCTTCACCGTGCGCCGCTTCGACAATGTGGGCGGCGGTCCGGGTGGCAACCGCGGGCAGGAATCGCGGGCGGCGCAGCGTCGGCCGCTGCTGCGGATGACCGACATCGATGCGGTGCGCGCTGCGCTCCCCCCGTCGATGAACGCCACGGTCTCCAGCGAGACGTTCAAGTATGCGTCGGCCCCCGGGGCGCGTCCGCGTCAGGTGCAGGCCGTCGCCACGGACGCGAATTATTTCGCCGTCAAGAAGTTCGCCGTCGATCAGGGACGCGCCTTCACCGACCAGGAGACGCGCGCCGGGTCGCCCGTACTGGTGATCGGCGTGGATGTCGCCGACCACTTCTTCCCCGGGCTCAACCCCGTCGGGCGTACACTCCGCGTGTCGGGCGTGCCATTCACGGTGATCGGCGTGGTGGAGAAGCAGGGTTCGGTATTCGGCTTCTCACTCGATCGCCTTGCGATCGCGCCGTACACGTCGCCCATGCAGCGCATCATCCGCCCCCAGCGCGACTTCAGTTCGCTCATCGTACAGGCGCCTACGCAGGCCGACCTCGCCGAAGGCATCGAACTTGCCCGTGGCGCCCTGCGCGCCTTCCGCGGGCTGCGCGCCGGTGAGCCCGACAACTTCGGCATCGTGACGCAGGACGCCGCCTTCGGTTTCATCAAGCAGCTCAAGGGGCGCCTGGTGCTCTTCGGCACCGCGCTGCCGGCCATCAGCCTCATCGTGGGTGCCATGGTGATCATGAACATCATGCTCGTGGCCGTGGCCGAACGCACCCGGGAAATCGGCGTGCGCAAGGCGCTGGGCGCCAAGCGCAAGGACATCCTGTCGCAGTTCCTGGTCGAGGCGGCCACCCTGAGTACGCTAGGGGCGGCCATCGGCATCGGCCTCGGCATCGGCCTCGCCAAGCTGGTCGCCGTGTTCACGCCGCTCCCCGCCGCCGTTGCCCCGTGGTCCATCGCCGCGGCGCTGGTGACCGGCGCAGGCGTGGGGATCGGGGCCGGGCTGTATCCGGCCAGCCGCGCCTCGCAACTCGACCCTATTGCCGCGCTGCGCGCCGACTGAGGAGCCCTTCGCATGAATAGTCTGCTGCTCGTGCTCGAAGGCGTGGGCATGGCGATCGAAGCCATCCGGGGCAACAAGGTGCGCGCCGGTCTCACCATCGCCGGCGTCGCCATTGGCGTGTTCGTCGTGGTGGCCATGGGCGCGGTGGTGAACGGCATCCGTTCGTCGTTTCAGTCGGACCTCGAACAAATCGGCGCCACGAGTTTCTTCGTGCAGCGCCGCAGCAATGGCATCAGCGGCTGTGACGGCACCGACGAGAAGTGTCCCGACCGCCGCAATCCGCCCATCAGCTTCGAAGAGTGGAACCTCATCAAGCGGTTGCCCGGCGTGGAAACGGTCATCGCCACGCTCGGTGGGTCGGCCAACTTCGCATACAAGAACAGCCGGGTGGACAACGTGGGCTACGACGCGTACAGCGTCGATTGGCCCAAAGTGAACGCCTCGGATATCGCCCCCGGCCGCAACTTCACGCGCACCGAGGACGCCGCCGGCTCGCCGGTGGTGCTCGTGAACGACACGCTCAAGGCCCAGCTGTTCGGTCAGTCGGAAGCCATCGGCAAGCAGATCACGCTCAACGGCCAATCGTTTACGGTGATCGGCGTCTATTCGCCGAAAGCCGGCTTCCTGCGTTCGCTCGAGGGCAAGGGGCCTGATACGCCACGGGCGATCATTCCGTTGCAGACGGCGGTGCGACAGCTGCAGGCGTTCCGCAGCGGCCTCCAGCTCACGGTACGGCCACTGCCCACGGCGCGGCAGGATGAAGTGATGGACGAAGTCACCGCCATGATCCGCTCCCGTCGCGGACTCAAACCCGGTGATCGTGACAACTTCTACTTGGTCGAGCAGGATCGTCTGCTCGACACGTTCAACCAACTCTTCGGCGCCATATTCGCCGTGGGCCTCGCCCTCTCGGCCGTCGCGCTGCTCGTGGGTGGCGTGGGCGTCGTGGCGATCATGATGATCTCCGTCACTGAACGCACGCGGGAGATCGGCGTGCGCAAGGCGCTGGGGGCCACCGCCGGTACGATCCGCTGGCAGTTCCTCGTGGAGGCGGCCACGCTCACGAGCATCGGGGCCATCCTCGGCCTCGCCGTCGGCGCACTGTTGGCGTGGGTTATCCGCAGCAACACGAGCATCCCGGCGGAGCTGCCCACCAGCATCGTCGTCACCGCGCTGGTCGCCAGTGCCATTACCGGCGTTGCGTTCGGCATGCTCCCGGCGGTCAAGGCGTCGAACCTCGACCCCGTCGAAGCCCTGCGCTACGAGTGACGCGGGGGAGACCACGGCCGCGTCCGTGTTTCCCCTGCTCTCCACGCCAGATACGCATCCGTCGCGTGCGGCGTGCGCTCCGAGGACGTCGTGTGTCTGGCCTTCGGTCAGCGCCGCGTGAACCCGCTGCGTCCGGTGGTCAGTACCCCCTCACCGCCAGAAACGCCTCCCACAGCGGCAGCTGAATCGGCGCCCCCAGCACCGCCAGCTCGAACACCGACAGCGTCCCGATTACCGCCAGCAGCATCATCGATTGCCGACGCCCCGGCGTGCGGCCACGAATCGCGAACAGCGCGGCGTACAGCGTGTAGGCGATCACGCAGGCCATGGTAAACGGCAGGAACCAGCTGTTCACCGCCGGCCCGAAATAACTCTCGAGAAACACCAGCGGCTCGGGAAAGAACCCGCGTCCGCTGTTCTCCACCCCGAGGAAGATGTTGACGCTCGCGATCTGGTGCACGCACCAGAACAGCGCGGCCGTCCACCAGCCCACGCGATTGGCACGCCGGTGCGTGATGAACGCCGTCGTGGCCAGTACCGCCAGCATGACCAGCTGGTACCAGAACATCGACAGGACCGCCTGTACCGCGAATTCCCACGACGCCGGCTGTGCGGGGATGTGCCGCCGGAGTGATTCGGGGCCGACGATCCACGCGCCGTAGAAGGTCACCTGCGCCCACGTCCACAGGAACGCCCCGCCCAGGAAACTGCGGCGCGCCGCCGAGGGGGTGTCACGATCGCGCTCGAGGAAGACGAGGGCCACGCCCCAGAGCGCCAAGGCGCTCGCCACGACCAGCCCGAGGAGACGCGTGGCGGGAGTACGCTCGAGTGCGAACACGATGCCGGTGGTGCTCCACCAGAATGCCACCACGACGAGGAACGAGCGCAGCGCCACGCGCATCATTGTTTCGCGCGTGGCGATGTCGGTGGTGTGCACCATCGCCGGATGCCGCGCCCGCACCAGCACGTGCAAACGCTGTCGCCACCCCGTGAGCGGGGCGGCGACGCGGGGCGTCACCACGCCTGTCGCACGCACGGCGTCTACGCCAGCCCCGTTCATCCGTTCCCCTCCGCCATCTGCATCGCCGTCTTCACCAGGCCGCCCAGCGCCTTCGCATCGGCTGACGGCAGCAGGAGATATCGTGCCTGCATCGACTCGGCGAGCCGCCGGGCCATCACTTCACCGCGCGGCGACGTGTCGACGAACATCGCCGGAATGTGCTGCGACGCAAAGCGCGCTCCGGCGGCCAGCGCGTCCAGTTCCGCCTGTTTGCGGCCCGGCGTCCCGTCCCGGGCGATGTTCGCCCGGCCGTCGGACATCATCACCACGAGCGGTGAACTGCCGCCGCGTCGGGTGGCAATGGCCTGCGCAACGGCCGCGTCGATGGCGTGCGCCATCGGCGTGCCGCCGCCGCCAGGAAGTGCCGCCAGCACCTTTTTGGCACGTGCGAGCGCCCGCGTGGGTGGCAGCAGCACGTCGGTCCCCTGGCCGCGGAACGCGATGAGACTCACGCGGTCGCGCCGGGCGTACGTTTCGGCGAGCAACAGCTCCACGGCGCCCTTCGCCTCCGCGAGGCGATACAGCGCCGACGACCCCGACGCGTCCACCACGAAGAGCACCGTGGTCCCCGTCTTCTCGATGAAGCGGCGGATGCGGAAGTCTTCGCGTCGCACCGCCACGCGCGGCCTCGGCGCCGGAGCATCGGCGCCGTCTGCCGGCGACACGCGTGAGCGCAC
>DCZC01000152.1 GCA_002331565.1 Gemmatimonas sp. UBA2094 | reverse complement strand
CGGCTGCCGACGACGACGTGGCGGGTCCGGTCGGTGGCCCGGGGGACGTTGACCGGCAGCGGTGTCACAGGGGCCGCCACTGACGAGCAGGGCGTAGAGAGCACGGGCCTCGTGTCGTGGTCGGCGGAGCGGCAGCCGTCAGGCGCACTCCGGGCTACCGGCCTGGTGGATTCGTTCACCGTCCGCACCAGCTTCGGCGCGCAGCGCGGGGCAATGGTGCCCTCGTCGACTGCCATGGTGTTGCTGGAGGGAACCCTCGACAGCACGCTCACGCGCATATCCACGCGTCCGCCGCTGATCAACGAATGCGACCGGCCGGAGGCTGGCGCGGCGTCGCTGGCCCGCGATTTGTTGGTTCGGGTGCCGAACGGGCTTGTGGCTGGAGACCGCTGGAAAGACAGCTTTGTGGCGCTGATTTGTCGCAGTGGTGTTCCGTTGACGGTGTATACGACGATCGTTTCCCGGCTCGAGCGGCTGGCGGAAGACCGGCTGGTGGTGCGGCGGGAGCTGACCTCGCGGCTTGAGGGGAAGGGCGGTTCGGCCTTCAGGGCCCTCGAACTGGCGGGAACAGCTCAGGGGTCGCAACTGGTCGAGATCGCGCCTCTGCGGGGCACGGTGGAGCGTTTGGAGGGGTCTGGCACGCTCACCCTCACTGCCACCGAACGGCTGCCGGGCGCTCCCGTGCGTACCCAGCAGATCACGCAGCGCACGGAGCTCACGGCCGTCCGGCGCTGAGTCCGCGGCGTCAGCGGGGTGTGAGTTCCTCACGGGCCCCGCTCCTGACGGTCCGCGCCACGATGGCGGACATGGCAACCCGAAGCGCGAAACCCGAACCCCGCACCAAGAACTGATCGGTTCCGGGTGTGGGCTCGGGTTTCGGGTTGTCTGTTCCTGCGGGGCGAGCCGTCAGTCCATCAGGCGCAGTGGCATTACCAGGCAGAGGTACTTCGCCCCGTCGTCCCACCCTTCGGGCTCGATGGTCGCTGCGCGCTCGGGCGCCTTGAAGGTCAGGCGCACCTGTTCGGTGGGCATGAAGCGCAGAATTTCGAGCAAGTACGTGGCGTTGAAGCCGATGTCGAGCTGATCGCCCGTGTAGTTCACCGGCAGTTCGTCGCTCGCCTCGCCCAGATCGGGCGTCGTCACGCTGAACTTCAGCATGCCCGTGTTGAACGACATCTTGATGCGATGCGTCTGATCGCTCGCGATGACGCTCATGCGCTTGAGCGCCTGCGTGAGCGACGCCTTGTCGGCGATCGCGTAGCGGTCGTTGTCCTTCGGGATGACCTGCTCGTAGTTCGGGTACGGGCCTTCGACGAGGCGCGTGAACACCGACGTGAACGGCGAACGGAAACCCAGGTGGTTTTCGCCGCGCGCGATCTCGAGCTCCTCTTCGGCCGGGAAGAGCCGGCGAATCTGCTCGAGCGCCTTGGGAGGCACGATGAGATCGCCCGGCGGCGCGCTGCTGGCTTCCACCGGCAGCTCCATCTTCGCCAGACGATGCCCGTTGGTGGCCACCATGCGCATGCGCTCTTCGCGCAGCTCCCAGAGCACGCCGTTGAGAATCGGGCGCGACTCCTCGGTGCTCACGGCGAACGCCGTATGCGAAATGAGCTTCTGCAACTCCCCCGACTTCACGCGCCACGAATCGCTGAAGCGCACCTGGGGGAAGGTCGGAAACTCGTCGCGCGGCAAACCGAGGAGCTTGAACTTGGAGCGTCCGCACTCGAGGGTGACGCGCTGTTCGCCACTCGCCGCGATTTTTACCGGTGACGGAGGCAGCTCGCGCGCGATTTCGCTGAGCTTCTTGGCGGGAATGGTGATCGCCCCCGGCGTCTCGACGTCGGCGCTCACTTCGGTGCTGACGGCGATGTCGAGGTCGGTCGCCGAGAACCGGATGCCGCGATCGGTGGTCTCGACGAGCAAATTGGCCAGCACCGGCAAGGTGGTCTTGGCCGGTACGGCGGCGGTCACAGCCTGAAGACCTTCCTGCAGCTTCTCACGCGAGATCGTGAACTTCATGCCCGGGAATGTGGAAGGACTGCTGAAGCCTGCTGTTTACAAACAGACTTAGATATAAAAACAGTGGTAGCAGTAGAGCGTGTGGGCTTGTCTACAAACGCTGCAAGCTATGCGTTGCAAAGAACTTCCGCCATACCACCTCATGTGGACTGCCTGTGGGGGAGTGCAAAGTCTCCCCGCCGACGCACAGGAGGGGGTGGCAGAAATGTTGGGATCTGTGGAGCGGCGGGGATTCAGGCGCCGAGTTGCCCGGTTGTCCGCAGAGTTTCCAACATACCCCGAACCTTCAGCACCCGTTCGGTGAACGACGCGTCGGCCGCCATGTCTTCGGCCACCCGTTCGAGCGAATGAATGACGGTGGAATGGTCCCGGCCGCCGAAGGCGTTGCCGATTTCGACGAGCTGCAGCGCCAGCAGCTCACGGCAGAGAGACATGGCCACCTGACGCGGCACCGTGAGTTGCTTGGTGCGCGTCTTGGAGCGCAGCCCGTCGGGGGTGACCCCCCATTCCCGGGCCACGACCTGCTGAATGGTGGCGACCGTGATGGTGGTCGGCGGCACATCGGGGAAATCGGCGGTGCTGGCGCCGCGCAGCTTGTCGCGCAGCGCTTCGCGGGCGAGATCCACCGAGATGTCGCGGTGCTTGAGCGACGCGTAGGCGAGCAGCTTGATGATGGAGCCTTCGAGTTCGCGCACCGACGACTTCACGTGTTGCGCGATGAATTCGATGACCTCATCGGGAATCGTGAGCTCGAGGTGGTCGAGGCTCGCCTTCTTCTTGAGAATGGCGATACGGTGCTCGAAGTCGGGCGAGTCCACGTTGGCCACCATGCCCCATTCGAAGCGCGACACGAGGCGCGATTCGAGGCCGGGAATCTCGCGCGGCGGCCGGTCGGAATTGAGCACGATCTGCCGGCCGGCTTCGTAGATGGCATTGAAGGTGTGGAAGAACTCTTCCTGGGTGCTCTCCTTCCCCTTCAGAAACTGCACATCGTCCACGAGCAGCAGGTCGATCTCGCGAAAGCGGCGGCGGAAGTCGCCCATCTGTCCGGTCTGGATCGCGCTGACGAACTCGTTGGTGAACTGCTCGGTCCCCACGTACGCGATGCGGAGTGTGGGGGTGCGGCGGAGGAGTTCGTGGGCGATGCCCTGCATGAGGTGCGTCTTGCCCAGCCCCGTTTCCCCGTAGATGAAGAGGGGGTTGTACACCTTGCCCGGCGCCTGGGCGGCGGCTTGCGCGGCGGCGGCGGCGACGTCGTTGGACTTGCCGATGACGAAATGGTCGAAGGTGTACCGCGGGTTGAGCGGCGTGGACGTGCGCGACGGCTGCACCGCCGGCGACGCGACCGTGGGCGCGGGCGGCGGCGCCACGAACATGTCCATCTGCACGCGCCCCATCCGCTCCTCGTGCACCTTGAAGCGGATCTTCATGGGGTGGCCAAGGGCCACCGGCGCGAAGGTGGCCAGCAGGTCGGCGTGCTTGGAGTCGTTCCAGTCGGCCGAGAACTGGTCAGGGGCCCCGATCACGAGCGTATCGCCTTCGAGGGCGATGGCGTCGGTGGGTTCGAGCCAGGTGCGGTACGTCTGCTCCGGAAGCACCTGCCGCGCGCGTTGGCGCAGGCGATCCCAGGTTTCGGCAGGCGATAGCGACATTGGGGGGCTCGAACGGAGGCGAACAGAGGCGGGGGGGCGGCGAAGGTACCCCGAGTATTGTGGATAAGTCAATTGGGCGAAGCGACGTGAGTTCCGCCATGGGGTCCATGGGGTGCGGTGTGGTGGTTCGTGTAGGCAAGCAAGTGAAAATCTCGAGCGGCAACTCGTTGTCGGAGGCCAATTTGGACGGGTTCTGGCCCTTGACCTCGCCGCCGCCGCCGGGTACATTCCGAGGCTCGGTTCGCGATTCAGTACCGTCTGAATTTTTCCGTACCCGTTTCTCTTAGAGTTCGCCATGGGCAAGCCCACTTATCGTCCGCGCAACACGCGTCGCATCCGCAAGCACGGCTTCCGTGCGCGCATGGAGACGAAGTGGGGGCGCGCCGTCCTCGCTCGTCGCCGCAAGAAGGGGCGCAAGCAGTTGACCGTTCAGCTCCCGTCGAAGTACGCGGGCGCCTGATTCCCGGGCCCTCCCGCGCCAGCAACGGCTGACGCGCGGGAGCGATCTCGAACGAGTCCGTCACGAAGGGAAGCGAGTGCGCACCGCGTCGTTCGACGTGCGCGCCACCGCTTCCCTTCGCGCGTTTCCGCGGGTGGGCTTCGTCGTGCCCAAGTACAAGCACTCCGGTGTCGAACGCAACCGCGTGAAACGGCGGCTCCGGGAGCTCGTACGGCTGCACATGCTCGGCCTCCTCGAAGCGCGCGCCGCGGCACACGCCCCCGTCGATCTGGTGGTGCGCATTTTCCCGACCGCGTACGGTCGCGACTATGCGGCCCTCCAAGCCGAACTGGAGCAGGCGGTGCAGCAGCTGCTGCGCCGCCTGGGCTGAGCGTGCCCACCGAACGCCCCGCCCTGCCGATGTCATGGCGACGCCTCCCCCGGCTGGCCCTCATCGTGGGGGTGCGCGTGTATCAGATCGTGCTCTCGCCCATCTTCGGCGGCGCCTGCCGGTATTATCCTTCGTGTTCCGCGTACGCCATCGAAGCGCTCGACAAGCACGGCGCCTGGCGTGGCGGGTGGATGGCCTTGCGCCGCATCGGCCGCTGCCATCCGTTCCGGCCGGGTGGGTTCGACCCGGTACCCTGACGCGCCCCCAAACGGATCTCTCCGGGCGGATGCGCCCAGCGAATCTCTCATACTCCCATGGAACCACGTCGTATCGTTCTGGCTGTCGTGCTGATGGCGGCCGTGCTGCTCGTCACTCCGTACCTCTTCCCCACGCCGCCGCAGGCGCCCGTGGCAAAGAAGCCCACCGCGGACTCACTGACGACGGGTGTGAGCGGTGCCACCGCGCCCGGTGCCACGGCGACGACTCCCGCCGCGGGGGCCGC
>DCZC01000205.1:10047-10309 GCA_002331565.1 Gemmatimonas sp. UBA2094 | reverse complement strand
GAGCAGCAGCAGGAGGGCGGCCAGGGCCCGATACGAGGGAGCAGGCAAGCAGCCGCGAAGCAGGCGAATGGACATGATCGGGAAGGCGGATGTGACGGCGGCCGGCGCCCGGCCGTCCCTGCCATGAGTGTGACCCGGGCGTGACGCCCCCTCACTAATTCAGTATTGACGCTGGAACAAGTGAGCGCTAACGTCTTGCAGCACTCAGATCATAATGGTCGCGCCACGGCGCGGGATACGCAGTAGCAGGCGACTTCGGGGA
>DCZC01000205.1:9707-9864 GCA_002331565.1 Gemmatimonas sp. UBA2094 | reverse complement strand
AGCAGGCGACTTCGGGGACCTGGCTCAACGCGGGTCCCTTTTTCGTGGGAGTCCATCACGGTTTGCCTGCTTGGCCAGCGTTGCACGACGGTGGCTAACCCACGCGGGGGATTGGTCCGCGAATCAACACGAGTGCTCGGTGCGTACGGCAGGGCCG
>DCZC01000205.1:0-9462 GCA_002331565.1 Gemmatimonas sp. UBA2094 | reverse complement strand
GTGAAGTGGTTCAACGACGCCAAGGGCTTTGGCTTCATCACGCCCGATGACGGCTCGAAGGATTGCTTCGTCCACCACTCGGCCATTCAGGGCGGCGGTTTCCGCACCCTGGCCGAGGGCGAGCGTGTCGAATTCGACATCGTGCAGGGCCAGAAGGGCCCCGCGGCCGAGCAGGTCGTGAAGATCCGCGGCTAATCGCCGCGTCTTCAGCGAACTGACGACGGGCCATCGGTCGAGAGACCGGTGGCCCGTTTGTTTTTTTCGCGATGCGCATGCGCCCCGTTCACGCCGTGTCTTTTCCACCGATGTCGCCGAGGTTGCCTGCATGACCGCCGCATCCATCCGCGAGGCCCGTCGCCGGCTCGAAGCGCTGCAGACGCAGGTGCAGCAGCAGCGTGAAGCAGCGCTGCGGGCGGCGGGTGAGACGGGCGACGGGTCGTTGCACGACGTGGAGTGGCCGGTGGCCATGGTGCCGCGTCATCGCGCCAGACTGCGGCGGCTCGCCGCGCGCCGGAAGCGCGCATTCCTCGGGCGTGTGCGTGCGTTGGTGGCGGCGGTGCGACGCTCCACGGCCGATGAGGACGAGCGTACCGTCGATGCGCCGGCGGAGCTGGACGAGACGGCCACACGGGTGGTGATCGCAACCTGCAGCGCGTGCCGCGGCTCCTGCTGCGGAAACGGCGGCAACCACGCCTTTCTCCGTACGCGGACCCTGCGCGAGTTCATGGCCGCGCATCCCGCGCTGGACGACAACGCCGTGGTGGCGGCGTATGCCGCGTGGCTCCCCGAGAACACATTGCAGCCAGGATGCGTGTATCAGGGCGGGCAGGGGTGCACACTCCCGCGCGCCATGCGCAGCGCCATCTGCAATGCGTATCTGTGTGGCGGCCTGCGGCGCGCGCTGTTGGTAGCCAACCACGACACGCGCGGCGTGTTCGTGGCACACCGCGAGGGCGAACGCGTCAGCGGCGGGCGCCTGCGGGTATTGCCGGTACTGTCGCACGGGTGACCCACCCCGTGCGGCGATCTGGCGCTAACGGTGGTCGTCGCCTGTACATCAATCGCGGAGTGGGGACGTTCCTGCCCGTGCGATGCCATGTGCGACCGGAGGTGACGGTGTGCATGCTGGCGGCGGCGGTACCGGGCGACTAGCCAACCGTCCGCCTACGCGGTAGCATCGCCTCATGGACCGACGCGCTTTCATGATGGCCTGCGGCAGTGTTCCCTTCGCCATCGATCACCCGTTCGATCATGCCTTGGCGCTCGTGCGCGATGCCAATGTCGCCGTGGACGGCGTCGCGCCCGAGCTGGTGGCCGATGACGAGTCGTACTGGCTGCGCATCCGGCAGGCGTTTTCGCTCGACGCCAACCATGTGAACCTCAACTCCGGGAGCGTGAGTCCGGCACCGCGTGTGGTGTCCGATGCCATGGCGCGCTACTGGACGCTCACCAACATGAGCCCCTCGTACTACGTCGACGAGTTGCTCTACCCCGAGGTCGAGCTGGTGCGACGGAGGGTCGCCTCGGTCATCGAGGCCGATCCCGAGACCATCGCGCTCACGCGCAACACGAGCGAGTCGCTGCAGATCGCGCAGATGGGACTGCCGCTGTCCCGCGGTGACGAGATCGTGAGCACCACGCAGGACTATCCGCGCATGATCACGGCGTGGCAGCAGCGTGAACGGCGCGACGGTGTGGTACTGAAGCTCGTGAAGTTTCCGGTGCCGCCGGGGAGCATGGACGACCTCTACGATCGGGTCATGTCGGCGGTCACGTCGCGCACGAAGGTCATCCACATCTGTCACATCACGTATACCACCGGGCAGATCTTCCCGGTGCAGCGCATCTGCGCCGAGGCGCGCCGCCGGGGCATCACGACCATCGTGGATGGCGGCCACAGCTTCGCGCACTTTCCGTTCACCATCGCCGAGCTCGGGTGCGATGTGTACGGGTCGTCGCTGCACAAGTGGCTGTGCGCGCCGGTGGGGAACGGCGTGCTGTACGTGCGCAAGGAGCTCATTTCGCGCATCTGGCCGCTGCTCGCCGCGCCGGCAACGCAGGACGCCGACATCCGCAAGTTCGAGGCGATCGGCACGTATCCCGTGGCATTGCGCGTGGCCTTGAGCGATGCGGTGACGTTCCACCAGGAGATCGGCGCGGTGCGCAAGGCGGCGCGTCTGCGGTTCCTGCGCGACCGGTGGATGGACGCGGTGGTGAATCTTCCCGGGGTGGAGCTGCTCACGCCGCGTGATCCGGCGCAGAGCTGCGCCATCGGGGCCATGCGATTGCGTGGCATGGGGGCGCAGATGCTCACCGACACGCTGCAGAAGCGCTGGGGTATTCACGTGCGGCCGCGGTTCGTGGATGGGGAGTTCGAGTGCATCCGGGTCACGCCCAACGTGTTCACGAGTCTCGACGAGGTGGATCTCTTCGCCGAGGCCATTCGCACGCTGGCCAGGGGCTGACGGGCACCGTTCAGCGGTAGTCGTGTCCCTTCACGTGCTGCTCGCCGCCCCCGAGGTCGAGCGCCCGGAACTGTTTCGCCCGCACGTTCACCACGTGCTGCTCCACCTGCAATGTGCCGCGAATGAGCAGCAGGGGCGTGGTGGAGATGAGCAAGGCGTGCTGTTCGAAGCGGTCGGGGGTGATGACGATATTGATCATCCCCGTTTCGTCTTCGAGGGTGAGGAACACGAAGCCCTTGGCAGTGCCGGGGCGTTGCCGGCAGATCACGAGACCGGCCACCGCCACCGGCTGCCCGTCCTTGCCGATCTCGTGCGCCTCGCGCGCGGTGAGCACGCCATTCAGCGCGAGGTGTTGGCGCACGTGCGTCATGGGGTGCCCCGCGAGCGAGAGCCCGGTCATGCGGAAGTCGGCTTCGGTGAGCTGGAGCGGCGTGTAGGCGGGGAGCGGCGCGGTGTGCCGTTCGTCCGGCTTGACGCGTGGGGCCAGCGGCAGTTCGGGGCCGCGCGTGGCCGCCATCACTTCCCACAGTGCGGCGCGCCGGCGACGCTCCGGCGGCTCGTGCGCGAACATGCGGTCGAAGGCTCCCGCTTCGGCGAGGCGGCGCCACGAGGCCTTGTCGAGAGAGACACGTTGCACGGCATTCTCCACGCTGGTGAAGGGGCCGTGCTGCAGCGCGGCTTCGAGCGAACGACGCGCGCGGGCGCCGAGACCACGGACGAGACGGACGCCGAGCCGGACGGAGACATCACGGTGGGGCAGGGGAGTTTGTCGTTCAGAGTTGTAGTTGTTAGTCGTCAGTTGCTCTCGCTTATGTGCCCACCGCACGGTACCGTCGTTGGCATACAAGGTGCGGCCGTCGCTCAGTTCGAGACTGTGGTCCCACACGCTGGTCGTGAGATCGATGGGGAGCACCTTCACGCCGTGGCGTTTGGCATCCTCGATGAGGGTGCCGGGCGAATAGAAGCCCATGGGCTGCGCATTGAGCATGGCGCACAGATACTCGGGCGCATAGTAGTGTCGGAGCCACGCGGTGGCGTACACGATGAGCGCGAAACTCGCCGCGTGGCTTTCGGGAAAGCCGTAGTCGGCGAAGGCGTTGATCTGGTTGTAGATGCGCCGGGCGGTTTCCTCGGGAATGCCGTTGCGCTGCATGCCGGCGATGAGCTCCTCGCAGATGGCGGCCATGCGCTCCCGTGAGCGCTTGTGCCCCATGGCACGGCGCAACTGGTCGGCCTGCCCCGGGGTGAAGCCGGCGGCGGCAATGGCCACCTGCATCCCCTGCTCCTGAAAGAGCGGCACGCCGAGGGTGCGGCGCAGCACGTGTGCTACGCTCGGATGGGGATACGTGACGGGCTCGAGCCCCGCGCGACGCCGCAGGTACGGATGTACCATCTCGCCCTGAATGGGGCCGGGGCGGATGAGCGCCACTTCCACCACGAGATCGTAGAAACAGCGCGGCTTGAGGCGCGGCAATGTGTTCATCTGCGCGCGGCTCTCGATCTGGAACACGCCCACGGTATCGGCGCGGCACATCACGTCGTACACGGCGGCATCGCTCATGTCGAGTTGCCCGAGATCCACCGTGACGTCACGCGTGTGCCGGATGTACAGCAGGCAGTCCTGCACCACGGTGAGCATGCCGAGGCCGAGCAGATCGATCTTCACGAGCCCCACGGGATCGAGATCGTCCTTCTCCCATTGCACCACGGTACGGCCGGGCATGGACGCCGGCTCGAGCGGCACCACGCTGCCGAGCGGTTCTTCGGTGAGAATGAACCCCCCGACGTGAATGGACCGATGGCGTGGCAGCTGATGCAGCCCGTTCACCACGTGTGCGAGTTGCCGCACACGCGCATCGTCGGGGTCGAGCCCGGCGCGTTGCAGGAGTTCGCGTCCGCTCGCGCCGTCGCGCGAGGCCGTGGCGCGGTTGCGCCCTGCCACGAATTCGGCGTGTGTCTCCTTCGACGGTGCTTCATCCTCGACGGGCAATCGTGACGACGGATCGACTTTGGGGCGCATCCGCCCACCCGGGCGTACGTGGTCGGCGCCCTTGGCGAGCGGGCCCAGGTTGGCGCGTTCGTCGCTGGCGAGCTTGCGCTCCGCCTGCAGGTCGATGCGCTGCTGCCACGTGGCGTCGCGCTCGGTGATGCCCTTGGGGGGGCGGGCGGAGCTTGGCTCGGAGAAACGCGTACTCACGGAGCTCACCGAGGCGGGTGAGGACACGGAGGATCGTGCGAGGGTGGCAGCTACTCTGCGCGCACTTTCGCGAACGACACGCGCTTTGGTGGTGGCCTCCGTGCGGTCGCGTGCGCTCTCATCGCGTTCTGTCTCCCCGCGTTCCTCGTCCACTCTCAACGCGTCTGCCGTACTCCGCGCGCTGAACCGGTCGCTCAGTGCCGCGAGCATGTCCGCCTGTTCCGTGCTGAATCCCAGCACGCGCGCCGCATCCCGCACCGCGCTGCGTCCGCGCCACGTGATCTGCTCGCACACCATCGCGGCGTGTTCGCGCCCGTAGCGGTTGTACACGTACTGCAGCACGCGCTCGCGATCGCGGTGGGCGAAGTCGATATCGATATCGGGCGGTTCCTGGCGGTCTTCGCTGAGAAAGCGCTCGAAGAGCAGCTCCATGCGAATGGGATCGACGGCCGTGATGCCGAGGCAGAAGCACACCGCGGAGTTGGCGGCAGAGCCGCGTCCCTGGCAGAGAATCCCCTCGCGCCGCGCGAAGCGCACGATGTCCCACACGATGAGGAAGTAGCCCGCGAGATCGAGTTTGCGGATCATGCCCAGTTCGTGCGCGAGTTGCCGGTCGTGCGTGGGCGTGCGCGTCTTGCCCCACCGCTCGTGCGCGCCGTGCTCCACCAATCGCGCGAGATACTCGCTGGCGGTCACGCCCGGCGGGAGCGGAAACGCCGGCATGCTGGGCTTGAGCTGCTGCAGCCGGAACCCGCAGCGCGCGGCGATGTCGAGCGTGGCGCGCACGCCCTCCTCGGCGCCACGCCACCGCTGGTAGATGCGCGCGATGGGCTTGAGCGCCCACTCTGCATTCGGGCGCAACCGGGTGCCCATGGTGTCGAGCGTGCGTTCGTGACGCAGTGTGAGCAGCACGTCGTGCACGAGGCGCGCGTCCGGCGTGGCGTAATGCACGTCGTTGGTCACCACCCACGGGACGCCGAGGCGGGTGGCGAGGGTGCGCAACGGCCGCACGAGCGCCCGTTCTTCGGGGAGGCGATGGTCCCAGCACTCCACGGCGAGATGCGCACCGAACACATCGCGCAGTTCGCAGGCCGCCGTCCACGCGTCGTCCTCGCGCCCCTCGGCGAGCAGTTGGGGCAGCCATCCGCGCGGGCAGCCGGTGAGCGCGGTCACGCCCTCGACGTGGCGGGTGACAAGCGCCCAGGGCACACTCGGTCGGCCGCGATCACTGTCCATGCGGGCACGGGTGACCAGCGAGGCGATGTTGCGGTAGCCCTGCCGGGTTTCGGCGAGCAGCACCAGGTGGGTACGCCGCTCACCGCCGCGGCGGCCCAGTTCGGGCATGCGCACGGTGAGTTCGGTGCCCAGGATGCCGGGGAGGGCGAGGGCCTGACAGGCGGTACCGAAGCGCACCACGCCCCCCATTTCGTCGTGATCGGTGAGGGCGAGCGCGGCATACCCCAAGGCGGCCGCCTGCTCGGCGAGCGATTCCGGGAGGGAGGCGCCATCGAGCAGCGACAGCGCGGAGTGGCAGTGCAGTTCGGCGTATCCGATGGGAGACATGGATACCGAATATATACCGAAGTGTGATGCCGTGCCGCGACTGGCTGGACCGGGACGGGTCGTGAATCTCTTTCCACGCACCGTGCGTTACTCTTGAACGAATCGCCCCAGTGCCTCGTACCACCCCGATGCCGAAGAGCCAGAAGCAACAGATCGATCAGGTCCTCGAGGCCGCCGATCGCATGACTGCCGACGAACTGGATCGATTGCCGTACGGCATGATCCAACTCGATTCGAGCGGGCGCATTCTCAACTACAATGCGCTCGAGTCGTCATTGGCCTCGCTCCGTCGGGAAGACGCGATCGGCAAGCAGTTCTTCACCGAGATTGCGCCATGCACGCGTGTGCAGGAGTTCTATGGCCGCTTCAAGGAAGGGGTGATTCGCGAAGCGCTGGACACGAGCTTCCACTTCCACTTCGCCTTCAAGCAGAACCCGCGTGATGTGACCGTGCGGTTGCTGTACTCGAAGCGGTCGCGCACGGTGTGGGTGCTCATCTCCGATCACGACGGCAAGCCGCTGGGCACGCCCGAAGCGGTAACGGTGATCAGTCGCGACGCATGATGGCCAGGGAGTCCGCGTGTCCATCACCGGGCGCGGGGGTCACACCGAGCAGTCGGGCGAGCAGCGGATACACGTGCACATTGGCGAAGGGCGCGATCACGCGTCCCTGCTGAATGTCGGGCCCCGCCGCGATGAAGAGGGCGCCCATGCTCGGGAGAAAGTTGTCGTACCCGTGGGTGCCACCGCGCGGTGTGCCCGTTCGCAGTCGCTCGGTGCTGGTGATGGTCCAGCCTTCGTCGGCGAGCAGGACGAGCGGTGTGATGCGCGGATTGTCGCGGTAGTGAAAGCGCGCCGGCACGCTGTCCTTGCGGAACACCTGCACGTGCGGCGCCCGGCGTAGTGCCTCGTATACGGCGGGCAGTTTCCCCGCCTTCGGGGTCACGGCCGCTACGGGCATCCAGTCCACCACGTCCACGTCGTTCAGGTCGATGTATTCGTCGAGTCTGATCACGCGTGAAGCATCGATGGGCGTCATTCCATGGTCGGATACGATCACGAAGTTCACGCGATCCCCGAGTCCGCGCGCGGTGAGCCCCTTCACGAGCGCGCCCACGAGTGAATCGACATGGGCGATGGCGGTATCGACCTGCGGTGCATCGGGGCCATGATCGTGGCCGGCGTTGTCGGTGTTGCTGTAGTAGAGCGTGACGAAACGCGGCGCCTGTGCGGCCGGCATGGTGAGCCAGTCGATCACCTGGCGCACGCGCAGCGTGTCGGGTACGCGATTGTCGAACGGCGTGTAGTACGTGGGGTAGCGACCGTTGATGGCGTAATCGCTGCCGGGCCAGAAGAATGCCGCGGTGCGCACGCCCTGTCGTTCGGCCGTATTCCAGATGGGCTCACCACCCCACCAGCGCGGATCACGCGCGATCAGCGTATCACCGATGGTGAAGGTGGTACCGATCCGGGCGTCGACCATCGTGTTGGCCACGATGCCGTGGTGCTCGGGATGGAGGCCGGTGACGATGGTGTAGTGATTGGGAAACGTCTTGCTGGGAAACGCCGGAATCATGCGTTCGGCGCGCACCCCGCGCGCCGCGAGCGCACGCAGATTCACGGCGCCGGGGCGCGTGATGTAGTCGGCGCGGAAGCCGTCGAGGGAAATGAGGACGGTGGCGTTGCCGGTTGCCGAGCCGGTTGCCGGGCTTGCGGCCGGTGACGTTGCCGGCGTGGTGGCCGTGCGGCACGCGGAGGCGAGCAGCACACAGGCGATGAGCAGGACGTTGCGCATGCGGGAAATGTCATGGGTGAACCCACGACCCGGAACCCGCGCAGACTATCCGGGACCGATGGGTGACGGACGCGCCTGCGAGTGTCGGGGCATGGGTTGGGGTTTCGAATCGTGGGTTGGTCAATCGTACCAGCCCTGCAGGTACCAGCCGGCTTCGGTGTGGTAGAGCAGGAAGTCACCATCGGGCGTGGCGGTGCAGCGCCAGTAATCGCGCGCGTAGCCGTCGCCCCGCCACCAGTCGCCGCTGAGTCGCTCGGGGCCGTGGGCGCTCACGATGTCGATGCGTCGGTTGCGCCACCACACGGCGGCGGGAATGCCGCGCGGACGCTCGACGTCGACGGGGTCGGGAGCGGGCAGGAGGCGGAGGACGGATGCGGTGGGGACTCTGGAAGCACCAACGGCGGAAGCTTCGACGGCGGCACGGGGCAGTGTGGGTAATGGCGCAGAGGCGAGCGTGACGGCGTCGACGGGCGTCCACACGCCGGCTTCCTCGATGCGATGGGTGTCGCGCGACTCCGGGTGCACGACGACATCGCCGCGATTGTCGGGGTCGAGTACGGTACGCAGGCGGGCGAATACGGCTTCGGCGTTCATCGCGGCATCACGCCACGACGGGACGAGCAGATCACCCTGGTCGGCGGCGAGTGGCGCGGTGGCAGGAATGCTGACCGTGACGCCGATGACGGGCGCGGGAATGGCCCAGCGTTCGAGCAGCGCGCGGCACTGATCGAACAACGGCTCGAGTCGCGCGAGTGGACGCGCGGGACGGACCTCGCGGGTGATGGTGCGTTGGGGGACGCCGAGGAGGGACAGTGCCGACGCTGCTGGCACAGAACGCGGGCCCCGGTGGGAGGCGGGGGGTGGGAGTTGGGGAGAAGGCGTAGGGCCCAGTGGGAGGTAGGAGGCGGGTGTTGGGTGTTTGGTGTGGTGCTGATCGGATCTCCGCTTCCTGCTTCCTGCTTCCTGCTCGCTGTCGTCACTGGTCTCCGGCACGTGCACGTGTCCGCGCAGTTCGCTGCCGATGTCCTCGATGGGATACTGCCGGCCGGCGTCGAGCACGAGCGTGATGGCGACCGCGGCGGCGGCGCGACCGTCGTGCACGCACTGATGCAGCAGGCGCTGCAGCTGCGCGCGCAGCACGAAGAGAATGGGTTCGGCGCTTTCCACCGCACCGGGCAGTTCCACGCTCGCGCTGCGTACGGCGTCCACGCGCACGAGCCCAGGCCGTCGCGCATCGTCGCCGTGGGCCAACCGCCATGCTCCGAGCCCTTCGGCCCCCCAACGCTGCTCCACGTCGCCGGCGCTCAGGGCGGCGAGCGCCCCGACGGTGGTGAGCCCGAGCATGCGCAGGGCATCGCGCAGTTCGTCGGGCATGGGGACGAGACCGAGGGGGGCGGGGGCGAGATAGCGGGCGCAGGCTTGGTGCGGAATGAGGGTGACCTC
>DCZC01000241.1:8869-9028 GCA_002331565.1 Gemmatimonas sp. UBA2094 | reverse complement strand
CCCGCGCCGTATCGCCGAGGAACGGCTGCGCGAGCAGCACCCGGGTGTTGGGGCCGACCGGTGGCAGCTCGCGCGCGCGGCGCGGCGGGAAGAACCGCACCGGCCCGATGCCCAGCTTCGTGAACATGCGGGCGAACTGGTCTTCCACCACGTCGGCCA
>DCZC01000241.1:0-8590 GCA_002331565.1 Gemmatimonas sp. UBA2094 | reverse complement strand
AAGGTGGTCTCGATGCCGCTGCCGCTGTAGTTGAGGATGCGCACCTTCGGCATGAACTGCCCGTTGAGCCGTTCGGCCGCGCGCGCCAGATCGAGCTTGATCACTTCTGACGGACACGAGCCCACGAGAAAGAGCGTGGTGATGTCGGGCCGGCGCGCGAGCAGCTGCTGCACCACCCGATCCAGCTCGTCGTTGGCGTCGGCGAGACCAGCGAGATCCCGCTCGCTGAGAATGGCCGTGGCGAAGCGCGGCTCGGCGAAGATCATCACGCCGGCCGCGGACTGCACGAGGTGCGCGCAGGTGCGCGATCCCACCACGAGAAAGAAGGCATCCTGCATCTTGCGATGCAGCCAGACGATACCGGTCAGGCCACAGAAGACTTCGCGCTGACCCCGCTCGCGGATGACGGGCAGTTCGAGGGCCGTACTCATGCGACCTGGACCTCGATGGCCCGGGCGGCTGTATCCATGGCCTCCTGCAGACGGGCAGCGCGGAGCTTGAGAATGAATTGAATGGCGTTCACGGTGTAGGCGGCGTACGCCACCAACGCCATCCCCATGAGGAACCGTGCGTCCCAGTCGAGATAGAGGCCGACGAGGTAGGCTGTGTGCTGGCCGATCACGAAGAAGCTCACGACGTCCTCCCAGAAGAAGGACGCATGGAACAGGTACTGGCCGAAGACCACCTTTTCCCAGACGGCGCCGGTCACCATGATGGTGTAAAGCACCAGGGTCTTGATGACGATGGAAAGGTGGGCGGCCTCGAGCCCCTCACCGGTCTTGAGGTAGCGCAGCACGAGGAACACGGAAACGGCCATGACGAGGAACTGGACGGGCGCAAGAATACCCTGCACCAGCGTCCACTTCGTTTCGTCGCGGCGCTTGCGTTCTTCGGGCGTGTACAAGCCCGTGCGTGGCGGTGAAGCCGACGCGCGATTGGAAACGGCGGCGTCGTTTGTCGCCGTCTGGGGGGTGGGCACAACAGTCATCAACGCCTTCTTTTCCGGGGGTTCGCTGCCCAGATGCATTCCAAGGTGCGATTGGACCGGGTAGTTGTCAAGAAGAATTGACGTACACTTTTCTTGACAACAGGACCGAATGGTATCATTATCGCCGAGCTTTCGTTATGGTGTGCCCGCACACCGGGCTCATCTCACCTCGCCATCGCGCCCGAGAGTCCTCGCGTCAAGGCTGGCGCGACTCTCCCGCCAGCTGCGGCCGGCGTCCCCACGGTGATTGCCGGCCCGGGCTCTTCCCTCGACGCCATGGATCACCTCACTCCGCAGCGAACCGGCGAGCCCGCGCTCGAGCGCCTCGAGCGCCTCGAGCGTACCATCAGCCACGAGCTGGTCCCGCGCCTCATGGTCAGTCATCGCGTCGGACCCGTGTCGCCGGCCGTGGATGCCGCCGCGGTGCGCGCGCTCTCCGACGAGGATATCGCGGCCTTCGTGGCCGCCGTGCGGAGCCAGGACGATACCCGCGGGGCCCAGTGCGTGCGCGGAGTGCTGGCCGAGGGCGCCACGGTGGAGGCGGTCTATCTCGATCTGCTCGCGCCGGCGGCCCGCCGCCTCGGTGCCTTGTGGGAGTGCGACGAGTGCGATTTCGTCGAGGTCACCGTCGCACTCGGGCGCATGCAGCGTCTGCTGCGCGATCTCTCGAAGCTGTTCCTCGCCGACACCGGCCACGCCGAAGCCGTGGGCAACGTCCTCCTCACCTGCGTCCCGGGCGAACAGCACACCCTCGGCATCATCATGGTCGGTGAGTTCCTGCTACGGGACGGCTGGCGCGTGCTGGTGGGGGCACCGTGGACCGATGGCGATCTTCTCACCATGGTCGCCCACGAGTGGTACGACGTGATCGGTTTTTCGGTGGGAACGGAAAGCCGCCTGGCGGTGCTGCGGCGGGATATCCGCCGCCTGAAGCAGGCGTCGCGCAACCCGAATGTGCAGATCATGGTGGGCGGCCAGCTGTTCGCCGACGATGCGGCGCTCGCCGAGCAGCTGGGCGCCGACGCAATCGCTGCCGACGCGCGCGAGGCGCCCTCGATCGCCCGGTCCCTGTTGCCGGCCGCCCGGGCCGGGGCCGATGCTCATTGTATGGAGGACGCCGGCGCACATGGCCAGTTCCGTGAAGCCCTTCGACGCGCATAACCCCGCCCTCGAGGAGCTCGATGCCCGTGCCGCGGCCGCCCTGTTGGCGGTGGCGGGGGACATTGCGCTCGTCATGGACGGCGCCGGGGTGATTCGTGACGTGGCCGTCATGGGTGGGAACGACTCCCAGCTCGACACCGCGACGCAATGGATCGGCCGTCCGTGGAACGAAACCGTGTCGGGCGTTTCGCGCACGAAAATCGATACGCTGGTCAAGGAAGCCGTACACCAGGGCGTCTCGAAGCGACGGCAGGTCAATCACGTCATGGGCGACGTGTTGGACGTTCCCGTGTCGTATACCACCATCAAGCTGGGGCGCGACGGCAGCCTCGTGGCGGTCGGGCGCGACATGCGTCACGTCTCGGCGCTGCAGCAGCGGCTGGTGGAAGCCCAACAGGCGATGGAGCGCGACTACTGGCGTCTCCGTCACGTGGAAACGCGCTACCGCCTGCTCTTCCAGCTGGCGAGCGACGGCGTCCTCGTACTCGACGCGTCGAACCTGAAGGTGCTCGACGCCAACGCGGCAGCCGGCCAGATCTTCGGCGAGCCCACCGAGCGCCTCATCGGGCGGGTCTTCCCGTTCGGCATGGACGCCACGGCGGCGCGGGCCCTCGAGGATCTCCTGGCCGCGGCCCGCAGTGCCGGACGGGCGGGTGAACTCGCGCTCACCCTCAATGGCGGGCGGGCGTTCCACGCCTCCGCGTCCTGCTTCCGCCAGGAGCAGGCCACATTACTGCTCGTGCGCCTCTCGCCGGCCGATCTGCCGACGGCCGGCAGCGGCGGCGCCAATTCCCCGTCGCGGCTGCTCGACCTGCTCGAACGCTCGCCCGACGGCTTCGTGGTCACCGATCTCGACGGCGCCATTCTCGCCGCCAACCGGGCGTTCCTCGACATCACCGAGCTGGCGAGCGAGGAACAGGTGCGCGGGACGGCGTTGTCCACGTACATCGGCCGGCCGGGCGCCGACTTCCCGATGTTCACGAGCATGCTGCGCAAGAACGGCGTGGTCCGCCTGATGGCCACCTCGGCACGCGGGCAGCACGGCAACCAGTCCGAAGTGGAAGTGTCGGCGGTCTGGGTGCCGGAGGGGGAGGAGCCGTGCATCGGCTTCACCATCCGTGACATCGGCCGCCGGCTCGCGAGCGGCCCCCAAGGCGCCCGCGACCTCACCCGCGCCGTGGAAGAACTCACGTCGCTCGTGGGCCGGGTCTCCCTGCGCGATCTCGTGCGGGACACCGTCGATCTGGTCGAGCGCCACTTCATTGAAGCGGCGCTGGAGTTGACGAACGACAACCGGACGTCGGCGGCCGAGGTGCTGGGCGTGAGCCGGCAGAGTCTTTACGTGAAGCTGAGGCGCCATCGCCTCGCGACCCCCGGAGCGGACAAGGACGACGACTCCGGCGGGTAGCCCCCCGGACGTCACCAGACCTGCGAGGCGTGTCAGCCTCGCCTGACACCCGAAAAACCGAGGCGAGTCTGTCGCACGACGGTACTGTCAACTAAAATAGACACATATGGGCGTCAGTTTCACAGAACGTACGGCCCCGGCACGTTTGGATCCCAAGGCGGTCCTCACGTTGCTCAAGCCAGTCACATGGTTCCCCCCGATGTGGGCGTTCACGTGCGGAGCAATCTCCGCAGGCGTGCCGCTCTCGTCCGAGCGTTTGTGGACGCTTGCACTGGGAATCGGACTGACCGGGCCGATGGTCTGTGCGTCGAGCCAGGCGGTCAACGACTGGTTCGACCGGCATGTCGACGCGATCAACGAACCCGGGCGCCCCATTCCGTCGGGACGCATCCCCGGACAGTGGGGGCTCGCCATCGCCATCGTGTGGAGTGCGCTGTGCGTGGTGTGGGCGCTCCCGCTCGGACCGTTCGGCCTGGCCGCCGTTGCCGTCGCCCTCGCATTCTCGTGGGCGTATAGCGCGCCGCCGTTCCGGTTCAAACGCAACGGCTGGTTGGGCAACGCGGCGGTGGGCTTCACGTACGAAGGGCTCGCGTGGATCACCGGGGCCGGCATCATGCTCGGCAACGTGCTGCCGCCGGTGCCGCTGCTGCTCCTCGCGATGATCTACAGTATCGGCGCGCACGGCATCATGACGCTCAATGACTTCAAGGCCATCGAAGGCGACCGGCGGATGGGCGTGTACTCGCTCCCGGTGTTGCTGGGCCCCACCGGCGCGGGGTGGGTGGCGTCGCTGGTGATGCTGGTGGCGCAGGCTGTCGTGATGGCCCTGCTGGTTTCGTGGGGCCGTCCCGGCTTTGCCATGGTGATCGGCGGCGTGGCCCTCGTGCAGGCCGGCCTGATGTGGTGGTTCGTGCAGAAGCCGGTCGAACGCGCGCTCTATCTCAGCGCGTTCGGCGTGCCCTTCTACGTGAGCGGCATGATGGTGTCGGCCTTCGCCGTGCGCACGCTGCCCACGATCACCTCGTTCAGCGAGGGACTCCACTGATGGGCACAGCCATGGCCCCGTCGCGGTCTCCCACCCGCCGCGCCGCCGTCGCGCCCGCAACGGCGGACGTCGGCATGAGCTGGTGGCAGCTGACGCGGCTCGGCTTCGTACAGGCTGCGATCGGGGCCGTGGTGGTGTTGCTCACGACGACCATCAACCGGGTCATCGTGGTGGAACTCGGTTTGCCGGCGCTCATTCCCGGCGTGCTGGTGGCCCTGCACTTCGCCGTGCAGCTGTATCTGCGCCCGCGGCTTGGCCACGACAGCGATCGCCACGGGCGTCGCACGCCATGGATTCTTGGCGGTATGCTGGTGTGCGCCCTCGGTGGGCTGGGCGTCGCGGCAAGCATCCCGCTGATGGCACGCGACACGACGCTGGGGGTGGTGTGCGCTGCGCTCGCGAGCATGCTGCTGGGCGCCGGCGTGAGTGCGTCAGGCACGCCACTGCTGGCGCTCATGAGCGAGCGGGCGGCACCGACGCAGCGCGCCGGCGCCGCGGCCATTACGTGGATTCTGATGATCATCGGCATCATCATCACAGCCGCCACGTCGGGGAGCCTGCTCGATCCCTTCTCGTTCGAGCGCCTCATCGTGATTGCCGGCGGCATCGGTGCGGTGGGGCTGGTGGTGTCGTGGCTGGCGACGCGCGGGGTGGAACGCGGCGCGCGCCCCGTGATGTCGGAAGTCCGCGCCACGACGGCGCGCGCGTCGTTCCTCGCGACCTTCCGTACCGTGTGGGAGGAGCCGGCGGCGCGCCTGTTCTCCGGGTTCATCTTCGTGGCGATGTTCGCCTACAGTGCGCAGGATCTCATCCTCGAGCCGTTTGCCGGCATCGCCTTCGGCATGACGCCCGGCGAGAGCACCACGCTGTCGGGTGCCCACCACGGTGGGGTGCTGGCCGGCATGATCGTGGCGGCGCTCATCGCCACTCGCACGGGCCAGCTCCGCCAGTGGGCGGCTGCCGGATGTGCGGCCTCGGCGCTCGCCTATCTGGCGCTGGTCGCCTCGCCAGAACTGGCAAGCCGTACGGTGTTCACGGCGATCGTCATTGTGCTCGGTCTGGCCAACGGGGTCTTCGCGATTGGCGCGATCGGCTCCATGATGGCGCTCACGGGCGACAAGACCGATGGCCGCGCAGGACTCCGCCTCGGCGTGTTCGGTGCCGCCCAGGCGCTGGCGTATGCCATCGGCACGATGTCGGGGGCAGCGGGCGTGGACTTCGCCCGCGCCGTGCTCGACTCGCCGATGCGAGGCTACCTCGCCGTGTTCGGGGTGCAGGCGCTGTTGTTCGGTGGCTCGGCGTGGCTCGCACTGCGCAGTGCGTCGAGCGAGCAGGCCAACGAAGTCTTTCGGCAGCGTGGTGACTTGCTGCAGGCGGTGATCCAATGAGCGGCATGGAGAACGGGACCATGAGCGACCAGATGGAAAGCGCGGGCTATACGCAACTCGAGCGTGGCACGCCGGTGGAAGACGGAGAGCTGTTCGATGTCGTGGTGGTGGGTGGCGGGCCGGCGGGCGCGACGGCGGCGCACGAACTTGCCTGCGCCGGACGCAAGGTGCTGCTGCTCGACCGGGCATGGCGCACCAAGCCCTGCGGCGGCGCGGTCCCGCCACAGCTGCTGCGGGACTTCAGGATTCCGCCGGCGCTGCTCGTGGCGCGGGTGAATACCGCCCGCGTGATCTCCCCCACGGCAAAGAAGGTCGACATTCCGGTTGGTGACGGCTACGTGGGTATGGTCGATCGCGACATGTTCGACGAATGGCTGCGCGTGCGGGCCACACAGGCCGGTGCCGTGCGCCGCACGGGCGCCTTCACGCAGTTCTCGCGCGACACCGACGGCACGGCGATCATCACCTACACCGAGGGCCGCTCGCGGCACGGAGCGACCCGCTTCGTACGCGCCCGGTACGTGATCGGTGCCGACGGCGCGCTGTCGCCGGTGGCCCGCCAGTGCATTCCCGACTCGCACAAGGCGAAACATGTGTTCGCCTACCACGAGATCGTGAAGTCCCCCGCCCGTGACAGCGAGGCGTTCGGTCACGATCGCGTCGACGTGTACTACAACGCCCCGCTGTCGCCGGACTTCTACGCGTGGGTATTCCCGCACGGTCCCACCACGTCGATCGGCACCGGCACCTTCCAGAAGGGCTTCGGCCTCAAGGAAGCGGTGGCGCGGCTGCGCGCCGACACCGGCATGGACGGTCTCGAGACGATCCGCCGCGAAGGCGCGCCCATTCCCATCAAGCCGCTGCCCCGCTGGGACAACGGTCGCGACGTGGTCGTGGCCGGCGATGCTGCCGGGGTGGTGGCGCCGGCGAGTGGCGAAGGCATCTTCTACGCCATGACGGGTGGTCGTCTGGCGGCGGATGCCGTGGAAGACGCACTGCAGACCGGCAAGGCCTCGGCGTTGCGCATGGCGCGGCGTCGCTTCATGCGGCTGCACGGTCCCGTGTTCTTCGTGCTCGATGTGATGCAGAGCTTCTGGTACAGCACCGACAACCGGCGCGAGCGCTTCGTGGCCATCTGTCGGGATCGGGATGTCCAGCAGCTCACGTTCGACGGATACATGCGTAAACAGCTCGTGCGGGCCAGGCCCCTTTCGCACCTGCGCATCTTCTTCAAGAACCTGGCGCATCTGGCCGGGCTCACGCCCGCCTGATCACAGTCTCCGCATCCCATCCCCGATGCTGATCTCGATCGCCATCGATTTCCGCCACGCCGATGTGGCAACGCGTGAGCGCTTCCATCTCTCGGAGGAGCGCCTGACGCAGTTGTACCGCACGGCGCGCACCGAAGTGATCACCGAATCAGCGCTCATCTCCACGTGCAATCGCACGGAGCTCTATGCGTGGGTGGACAGCGACGACCCGCAGGTGATCGAGCGCTCCGTACAGGTGCTGGCCCGACGCTGGATGCGCACCCGCTCGGAGGGCGACCAGTTGCTCACCACCGCCACCAGGCGCGTGGGTCGCGATGCCGCCGAACACGTGGTGCGCATCGCCTCCGGGTTGGAATCGCAGGTGTTGGGTGACGGACAGATCCTCGGGCAGCTGAAGGCGGCGTACAAGCGGGCCTCGCGTGGGCAGGCGGCGGGCCCGGTGCTGCATCGCCTCTTCGAGACGGCGTTGCGCGCGGGCAAGCGGGTGCAGACGGAGACGTCGCTTACGGCGGGACGCAACTCGGTGGGGGCCGAGGCGGCGATCACGGCGTCGCAGCGATTCGGCAATCTCGAAAATGCGCGCTGCGTGGTAATCGGTGCCGGCAAGACGGGCGCCCGGGCGTCCAAGCAGCTCCACAAGCTCGGCGCGCGCGACATCGTGGTGGTAAACCGTACGTTCGAGAACGCGCAGAGCCTCGCCGGCATGGTGGGTGGCCGCGCGGCGGCATGGGATACGCTGCATGTCGAAGCGGCGATGGCCGATGTCGTCATCGTCGCGACGGGCAGCGAGGTGCCGGTGGTGGAGGCGGTGGCACTGCGCCGTGCGCGGGAGGCGTGTGCGACCTCGGGCTACGCCCTGCTCATGATGGACCTCAGCGTGCCGCGCAACATCGATCCGGCAGTCACCGACGAGATGGGGATCACCCTTATCGACCTCGACACGTTGCATCAGCCGCTGGTTTCGGCCGAGGGCTTGCGCAGGGACGCCGTTCCGTACGCCAAGACGATCTGTACCGACGAAACCGACGCGTTCATGGAGTGGTTGGCGACCATGCCTGCGCGCGATGCCATCAAGCCCTTGCGCGAGGCGCTCGAAGATGTGGCGCGGCGCGAAGTGGCGTTTCACGCGAAGGACGACGGGGTGGCCGAGCGCGCCGCCTCGCGCATCGTGGCCAAGCTGCTGGCGGGTCCCATGGCGGCACTCCGGCGCGCCGTGCAGCGCTACGAGCCTCTCGATCAGCAGGCGATGATGCTGCTCGAGATGTTCGCGCCGGCCGGTGGCGCGGGCGCATCGGATACCCGCCGCACCGGCGCGCACCGAGCCGTGGC
>DCZC01000155.1:12247-13695 GCA_002331565.1 Gemmatimonas sp. UBA2094 | reverse complement strand
CGAACTCGGCTCTGCGCAAGGTTGCACGTGTGCGCCTCACCAGCGGTGTCGAAGTCACCGCGTACATCCCGGGCGAGGGCCACAACCTCCAAGAGCACTCGATCGTGCTCGTGCGCGGCGGCCGTGTGAAGGACCTCCCGGGCGTGCGTTATCACATCGTTCGCGGCACGCTCGACGCGTCGGGCGTGAACGGGCGCAATCAGAGCCGTTCGAAGTACGGCACCAAGCGTCCCAAGAAGGGCGCCGCGCCCGCCGCCGGAGGTAAGAAGAAGTGAGCCGTCGCAAGAGTGCCGTGAAGCGTACCGTGCTGCCTGATGCACGCTACGACAGCCAGACCGTCTCGAAGTTCATCAACAACCTGATGATCCAGGGCAAGAAGAGCACTGCCGAAGGCATCTTCTATTCCGCCATGGACATCGTCGAGGCGAAGACCAGCCAGCCGGGTGTGGGCGTGTTCAAGCAGGCGCTGAACAACCTCAAGCCGGTCGTCGAGGTGAAGAGCCGTCGCGTCGGCGGTGCCACGTATCAGGTGCCGGTCGAAGTCCGTCAGGATCGTCGGACCGCCCTCGCCATGCGCTGGCTCATCTCGTACTCGCGCGACCGCAACGAGAAGAACATGCCGGAAAAGCTGGCGGCCGAAGTGCTCGCCGCGGCCCGTGGCGAAGGCAATGCGATCAAGAAGAAGGAAGACACGCATCGCATGGCCGAAGCCAACAAGGCGTTCGCGCACTACCGCTGGTAATCGCGTCATCGCCGCAGCAGACGGCCCCGGAACCTGGTTCCGGGGCCGTTTTGCCTTCCGGCGCCCCGGCGGGTTGACTTCCGGCTCCGGACCTGTGAAGTTAGGTGTCTGTCCCAAAACGCCTCCTCTGCTGCCTGGGGGAAGCGCCACGGCAACCCCTCGCAGCAACCAACTCAACGTCGTGTCTGGAGTCAGCAGGTCTCTGGATGCGGCGCGCTTGGGTCCCCACTCGCGCAGCAGCGGCGAGCGTACCCGGCGACAGCGGATGGATACCGCTCCCGTTCGGGGGGTCTGGTCCAGCCGTTTTTTCATTGGTTCACTTCCGTACACTCACTGCGCCGCTCCGGCGACGCTGACCGACGACTATGCCGCGTACGACCCCGCTCGAGCACTACCGCAACATCGGCATCATGGCGCACATCGATGCCGGCAAGACGACCACCACCGAGCGCATCCTCTACTACACGGGGAAGTCGCACAAGATCGGTGAAGTCCACGATGGCGCCGCCACGATGGACTGGATGGAGCAGGAACAGGAGCGCGGCATCACGATCACGTCGGCCGCGACGACCTGCTTCTGGATGCGTCACGGCCAGTCGCACGAGAAGGGGAACGGCCCCGAGTTCCGCATCAACATCATCGACACGCCGGGCCACGTGGACTTCACCGTCGAAGTGGAGCGTTCGCTCCGCGTGCTCGACGGCGC
>DCZC01000155.1:11008-12094 GCA_002331565.1 Gemmatimonas sp. UBA2094 | reverse complement strand
GCTCCGCGTGCTCGACGGCGCCGTCACGCTGCTCGACTCGGTGGCCGGTGTGGAGCCGCAGACGGAGACGGTGTGGCGTCAGGCCGACCGGTACCGCGTGCCGCGCATGATCTTCTCGAACAAGATGGATCGCGTGGGCGCGAATTTCGATCGCTGCCTGGCGATGATCCGCGACCGTCTGAGCAAGCGCGCGTTCCCGCTGCAGCTGCCGGTCGGATCCGGTGAAACGTTCACGGGCCACGTCGACGTGCTCGAGCGCAAGCAGTACATCTTCCACGACGAGACGATGGGCAAGACGTTCTCGGTGGTCGATGTGCCGGCCGAGTTCGTGGAGGCGTGCGAGAAGGCGCGTCACGAGGCCATCGAAGCCGCGGTCGAGTTCGACGAAGCGCTGATGGAGAAGTATCTCGCGGGCGAAGAGCTCAGCATGGACGAGATCCGTCAGGCGATCCGCAAGGCGACGATCGCGATGGAATTCATCCCGGTCTTCTGCGGCGCCTCGTTCAAGAACAAGGGCGTGCAGGCGCTGCTCGACGCCGTGATCGATTATCTCCCGGCGCCGATCGACGTGCCGGCGATTCAGGGGCACCTGCCGCACCACGACGAGACCTTCATCGATGCGCCGATCAAGGACGACGCGCCGTTCGCGGCGCTGGCGTTCAAGATCGCGACCGATCCGTTCGTGGGGAAGCTGACGTTCTTCCGCGTGTACTCGGGCGTGCTCAACTCGGGCAGCTACGTGTACAACAGCACGAAGGACAAGCGCGAGCGCGTGGGGCGTCTGCTGCAGATGCACGCCAACAAGCGTGAGGAAATCGAGGAAGTGCGGGCCGGCGACATCGCCGCCGCGATCGGTCTCAAGGACACGCGCACGGGCGACACGCTCTGCACCGAGGAGAATCCGCTGATCCTCGAGGCGATGAAGTTCCCGAACCCCGTCATCGACGTCGCCATCGAGCCGAAGACGAAGGCCGACCAGGACAAGCTCGCGATCGCGCTGCAGAAGCTCGCCGAAGAAGATCCGACGTTCCGCGTCCGTTCGGACGCCGAGACCGGTCAGACGATCATCGCCGGCATGGGCGAGCT
>DCZC01000155.1:9766-10815 GCA_002331565.1 Gemmatimonas sp. UBA2094 | reverse complement strand
CTCGAGATCATCGTCGACCGCATGATGCGCGAGTTCAAGGTCGACGCGAACGTGGGCCGCCCGCAGGTGGCGTACCGCGAGACGATCAAGAAGCGCGTCGAGAAGGTGGAAGGGAAGTTCATCCGCCAGTCGGGTGGTAAGGGGCAGTTCGGCCACGTGGTCATCAACATGGAGCCGTCCGAGCAGGGCCAGGGCTTCGTGTTCGAGGACAAGATCGTGGGTGGTGTCATTCCGCGTGAGTACATCGGCCCGGTGGAGCAGGGCATCAAGGAGGCGCTGGAGAATGGCGTGCTGGCCGGGTATCCGGTCGTGGACGTGAAGGTCCAGCTCACCTTCGGCTCGTACCACGAAGTCGACTCGTCGGAAATGGCGTTCAAGATTGCCGGATCGATGGCGTTCAAGGAGGCGGCCAAGCAGGCCAGCCCCTGTCTGCTGGAGCCGGTGATGAAGGTCGAGGTCGTGAGCCCGGAAGCGTACATGGGCGACGTCCTCGGCGACCTCTCCTCGCGTCGCGGCAAGATCGGCGGCATGACGCAGCGTGGTGAGGCGCAGGTCATCTCTTCCACGGTGCCGCTGGCGGAGATGTTCGGCTACTCGACGCGTCTGCGCAGCATGTCGCAGGGGCGCGCGGTCTACTCGATGGAGTTCTCGCACTACGAAGAAGTGCCGAAGTCGAAGGCCGAAGAGATCATCAGCAAGGTGAAGGCGTAAGCCTCACCCCTCATTCACTACCCAAGCACAGACAGAACCATGGGCAAGGCAAAGTTCGAGCGGAACAAGCCGCACGTGAACGTGGGTACGATCGGCCACGTCGACCACGGCAAGACCACCACGACCGCGGCACTCACGAAGATCTCGTCCGACAAGGGCTACGGCACGAAGTACGTGGCCTACGACGAAGTCGCCAAGGCGTCGGAGTCGCAGGGCCGTCGTGACAGCACGAAGATCCTGACGATCGCCACGTCGCACGTCGAGTACGAGACGGCGAACCGTCACTACGCGCACGTCGACTGCCCGGGCCACGCTGACTACGTCAAGAACATGATCAC
>DCZC01000155.1:9230-9431 GCA_002331565.1 Gemmatimonas sp. UBA2094 | reverse complement strand
TCCTCGACCTCGTCGAGCTCGAAGTCCGCGAACTGCTCTCGAAGTACAACTACGACGGTGACGATGCCCCGGTGATCCGTGGCGCGGCCTACCCGGCGATCCAGGGCGAGCAGAAGTGGATCGACAAGATGCAGGAGCTCTACGACGCGCTCGACAGCTACATCCCGGAGCCGGTGCGCGAAGTCGACAAGCCGTTCCTCC
>DCZC01000155.1:8777-8915 GCA_002331565.1 Gemmatimonas sp. UBA2094 | reverse complement strand
GAAATGTTCCGCAAGCTGCTCGACGAAGGGCAGGCCGGTGACAACGTCGGTCTCCTCCTCCGCGGCATCGCGAAGGAAGACATCGAGCGCGGCATGGTGCTCGCCAAGCCGAACTCGATCAAGCCGCACACGAAGTTC
>DCZC01000155.1:0-8500 GCA_002331565.1 Gemmatimonas sp. UBA2094 | reverse complement strand
TTCCGCACGACGGACGTGACGGGCAACATCGAGCTCCCCGAAGGGATGGAGATGGTGATGCCGGGCGACAACGTGACGATGACGATCGACCTCATCATCCCGATCGCCATGGAAGAGCAGCTGCGCTTCGCCATCCGTGAGGGTGGCCGCACGGTCGGCGCCGGCGTCGTTACCAAGATCCTCGCCTAATCACGACTGGTGGCGGGCGGTGAGGGCTCCGGTCCTCACCGCCGGCCGCACAGGCTCCCAGGAACAGAGATGGCTGGCCGCATTCGCATTCGCCTCAAGGCATTTGACCACGCCGTGATCGACCAGGCTTCGGCGGACATCGTCCGCACGGCCGAGAAGACCGGCGCATCGGTATCGGGCCCGATCCCGCTCCCGACCAAGACGCAGCGTTGGACGGTGCTCCGTTCGCCGCACGTCGACAAGAAGTCGCGTGAGCAGTTCGAGCTCAAGACGCACAAGCGCGTGATCGACATCCTCGATTCGCGTGTCGGTACGGTGGACGCGCTGACCAAGCTCGATCTCCCGGCCGGCGTCGACGTCGAAATCAAGGTGGAGTAGCACACCTGCTGCCGTCGGCAGTTCGACGGGTGCAGGTCGTAGTGGCAGGACGCAGGACAGCGGAAGTTCACGCCGCGGCAGGCTTTCCCCGGAAAGGCGGCGCGTACTGATGGGGCTGCACAGGGCGGCACCATCCATAGTCCAACGGGCATCCACTCGGGATGACCGCGACTCGTACGGAGTGAGTTCATTCATGATCGGCATCATCGGCAAGAAGCTGGGGATGACCCAGCTGTTCAACGAGCAGGGGCAGCAAGTGCCCTGCACCGTGGTGGAGGCCACGCCAAACCCCGTCACCAAGGTGATGACGGCGGACACGGCGGGGTTCGCTTCGGTGGAGCTCGGATATGGCGCGCAGCGCACGGCGCGCCCCAACAAGAAGGGTGAGCGCACGCCGAAGGGCGCGCGCGCCACGAAGGCGGAGCTCGGACACGCGCAGAAGGCCGGCCTCGAGGCCGCGCCCGCCGTGCTGAAGAGCTTCCGTCTGGACGACGCGCCGGGCAACGGCGCCGTCCCCGCCTACTCCGTGGGCGACGTGATCAAGGTGGACATCTTCACGCCGGGTGAGCGCGTGAAGGTCACCGGCACGTCCAAGGGGCGTGGTTTTCAGGGTGTCGTGAAGCGCCACGGCTTCGGCGGTGGTCCGAACACGCACGGTAACACCAAGCATCGCAAGCCCGGCTCGATCGGCGCGGGTACCGACCCGTCGCGCGTCATCAAGGGCAAGAAGATGCCGGGTCAGTACGGCAACAAGCAGCACACGGCGCTCAGCATCCGCGTGGAAAAGGTGGACGCGGAGCGTAACCTCATTTATCTGCGCGGCAGCGTGGCGGGGCCGACCAACGGCATCGTCTTCGTGCGGAAGCAGGGCTGATCATGACGGCGGAAACCAAGACCTTCGAGGCGCCTGTGTACTCGGCGCAGGGGAAGCAGGGCGGCACGCGCCAGCTTCCCGAGGGTACGTTCGACGGGATCGTCAACGTGCCGGTCATGCACCAGGCGGTAAAGGCGTTCCTCGCCAACCGTCGCCAGGGCACGGCCAAGACCAAGACGCGCGGTGAAGTCACCGGCGGCAACCAGAAGCCGTGGAAGCAGAAGGGGACCGGTCGCGCCCGTCAGGGCTCGACGCGCGCCCCGAACTGGCCGGGCGGTGGTACCGTGTTCGGCCCGCAGCCGCGCAGCTACACCCAGATCGTGCCGCGGCAGGTGCGCCAGCTCGCCCGCAAGAGTGCGCTGAACGCCCGGGCCCGCGAGAATGCCGTGATCATCGTGGATGCGCTGAACTACAGCGCCCCGAAGACCAAGGCGATGACGCAGTTCCTCGCGTCCCTCGGCGTGGCCGACAAGAAGGTGCTCCTCCTCACGGACGGCGTGAAGCCGAACGTGTACCTGAGCGCCCGGAACCTCGGCCGCGCGCATGTCCTGCCGTACAGCGATGCGAGCACCTACCACATCCTCTGGTCGGATGTCGTGGTGATCGAGTCGTCGGCGCTCAACTCCGCGGAGGGCTAAGCGATGAGTCTGTACCGTACCATCGTGCGCCCGATCGTCACGGAGCGCACCTCGGCCGCCTACCAGGATCGCGGCGAGTACACGTTCGAAGTGGCGACCGACGCCACGAAGCATTCCATCAAAGCGGCCGTCGAGCAGTTGTTCGGCGTCAAGGTCACCGGCGTCTGGACCTCCAACGCGCGCGGCAGGGCGCGTCGCGTGGGTCAGTCGATCGGGCGCCGCCCCCACACCAAGAAGGCGATTGTGAAGCTGCGTGACGGCGACACCATCGCGATCTTCGAGGGCTAAGACGCATGGGTATCCGTCAGTTCAAGCCGGTCACCAAGGGCACGCGCTTCCGCTCGGTTTCGGATTTCGCCGAAATCACGCGCAGCACGCCCGAGAAGTCGCTGGTCGAGCCGCTCAAGAAGTCGGGCGGTCGCGACAATCATGGCCACATCTCGATGCGTCGCATCGGTGGCGGCCACAAGCGCATGTACCGCGTCATCGATTTCAAGCGTGACAAGCACGGCATGCCGGCCACGGTCGCGCACATCGAGTACGATCCGAACCGCTCGGCGCGCATCGCGCTGGTGCAGTACGCGGACGGGGAGAAGCGGTACATCCTGCACCCGAAGGGGCTGAAGCAGGGAGACACGGTGGTGTCGGGCCCGGGCAGCGATGTCCGCACGGGCAATGCGATGCCGCTCAAGGAAGTGCCGCTCGGCACGTCGGTGCACAACATCGAGCTCAAGATCGGCAAGGGCGGCCAGATGGCCCGCTCGGCCGGGACCTTCGCCCAGGTCGTGGCGAAGGAAGGCGAGTACGTGACGCTGCGTCTGAGCTCCACGGAAATGCGCCTGGTGCACGGCAACTGCATGGCGACGATCGGAGAAGTGGGAAATTCCGAGCACGAGCTGCAGTCGCACGGCAAGGCGGGCAAGAGCCGTTGGCTTGGCAAGCGCCCGAAGGTGCGTGGTGAAGTGATGAACCCGGTGGATCACCCGCACGGCGGTCGTACGCGCGGTGGTCGCAACGTGGTGAGCCCGTGGGGTAAGAAGGAAGGCGTCAAGACGCGCAACAAGAAGAAGGCGTCGACGCGTCTCATCGTGCGCGGCCGCAAGCGCGGCCGGGCCACGCAGTAACCGCCAGGCGAGACGAGAACCGATATGTCGAGAAGCATCAAGAAGGGTCCGTTCGTCGCTGAGCGCCTGGAGGCGAAGGTGGTCGCGATGAACGCCAAGAACGAGAAGAAGGTCGTGAAGACCTGGTCGCGCGCGAGCACGATCCTGCCGGACTTCGTGGGGCACACGTTCGCCGTCCACAACGGGAACAAGTTCATCCCGGTGTACGTGACGGAAAACATGGTCGGGCACAAGCTGGGCGAATTTTCGCCGACGCGTCTGTTCCGCGGTCACGCGGGGCAGAAGGCCGATGCGAAGAAGCCCGGCGGCAAGGGAGGCAAGTAACCCATGGCCAAGACCGTGAAGACGGGCATCGAGGCGCGCGCCATTCAGCGCACCACGCGTCAGTCGCCCTACAAGATGCGTCTGGTCATCGACCAGATCCGCGGTCAGCGCGTGAACGACGCGCTGGCGCTTCTTAAGTTTTCCAAGAAGCACGCGTCTGAGCAGATCGAGAAGACGCTCAACAGCGCGGTGGCGAATGCAGAACAAGCGGCCCGTGCGGCCAACACGTCGCTGGACGTCGACGCGCTGGTGATCACGAAGGCCATCGTGAACGAGGGACCGAAGCTCAAGCGTTGGACGCCGGCGGCCATGGGCCGTGCGACGCCGATGCTGAAGCGGACGAGCCATGTGGAGATCGTCGTGACGGAGGCGGTGCGCTAATGGGACAGAAGACCAATCCGATCGGCTTCCGCCTCGGTGTCACGAAGAACTGGCGTTCGACGTGGTACGCGAAGAAGGAAATGCCTGCGCTGCTGAAGGAGGACGCCCTCCTTCGCAAGTATCTCAAGGCGCGCCTGGACAACGCCGCGATCGCCGACGTGACGATCGAGCGCAAGCCCGGCAAGGTGGTGGTGACGGTGCACACCGGCCGTCCCGGCGTCGTGATCGGCAAGAAGGGCGCGGAAGTCGACAAGCTGCGTGACGAGCTCGCGCAGCTGACCGGCAAGGAAGTCGGCATCAACGTCGAAGAGATCAAGCGCCCGGAAGTCGAGGCGCAGCTCGTGGCCGACAACATCGCGGCGCAGCTGTCGCAGCGTATTTCGTTCCGCCGCGCGCTGAAGCGTGCGGTGCAGAGCGCGATGCGCATGGGCGCGCTGGGCATCAAGGTGAAGGCCGGCGGGCGCCTCGGTGGCGCCGAAATCGCGCGCGTGGAAGGGTACATGGAGGGCCGGGTGCCCCTTCACACGCTGCGCGCCGACATCGACTACGCGACGAGCACGGCGAAGACCACGTACGGCACCATCGGTGTGAAGGTGTGGCTCTTCAAGGGCGAGATCGTGGAAGATCGTCGCGGCAAGACCTACTCGACCGGCAACTGAGGAGCTGAACGATGCTGAGTCCGAAGCGGGTCAAGTTCCGCAAGATGTTCAAGGGCCGCACGACCGGCCTGGCGTACCGTGGGAGCGATTTGTCGTTCGGCACGTTCGGCCTCCAGGCGCTCGAGCCGGGCTGGGTGACGAGCCGTCAGATCGAGGCGTGCCGTGTCGCCATGACGCGTCACATCAAGCGTGGCGGCAAGGTCTGGATCCGCATTTTCCCGGACAAGCCGATCACGAAGAAGCCGGCGGAAACCCGCATGGGTAAGGGTAAGGGTTCGCCGGAGTTGTGGGTGGCGGTGGTGAAGCCGGGCCGAGTGATGTTCGAGATCGAGGGTGTGACCAGGGAACTCGCCGAGACGGCGATGGCTCTGGCCGCCGCGAAGCTCGGCGTGAAGACCAAGTTCGTCGCACGTGAGGAGGCGGTGACCCATGAAGGCTGAAGAGATCCGCGGACTGGCGGCTGACGAGCTGTCCTCCCGCATCCGGGAGTTGGAAGAGGAGCGTTTCCGTCTCCGCTTCCGGAGCGGCACCGAAGCGCTGGAAGCGCCGCTGCGGTTGCGCAGCATCCGCAGGGACATCGCGCGCCTGAAGACGGTCCAGCGTGAGCGAGAGCTCGCCGGCCGCGGCCGCTAACCGAGATACGACTGATGGCTGAAACGAACAACGCGAGCGCCGCGCAGAACGGCGCCTCCGACCGGTCGGCGCGCAAGGTGCGTGTCGGGCTCGTCGTGAGCGACAAGATGGAAAAGACGGTGGTCGTCCGCATCGATCGCCGCATGCCGCACCCGCAGTACGGCAAGATGGTGACGCGTACCCGGAAGCTGAAGGCCCACGACGAGGAGAACTCGGCGAAGGTCGGCGACACGGTGCGCATCATGGAGACCCGGCCCTTGTCGAAGGACAAGCGGTGGCGCGTGGTCGAGATCGTCGAACGCGCGCGCTAAGAGGATACATCCATGATTCAGCAGGAATCGGTGGTGAAGGTGGCGGACAACAGCGGCGCCAAGCGCGCCCTGGTGATCCGCGTGCTGGGCGGCACGCGCCGTCGCTACGCCGGGCTCGGTGACAAGGTCATCGTGGCGGTGAAGGACGCGCTCCCGAACGGTACGGTGAAGAAGTCCGACGTGGCGAAGGCCGTGGTGGTGCGCACCGTCAAGGAAACGCGCCGCAAGGACGGGTCGTACATCCGGTTCGACGAGAACGCCGTCGTGATCATCAACGACAACGGCGAGCCGAAGGCGACGCGTATCTTCGGTCCCGTGGCGCGCGAGCTCCGCGAGAAGCGCTACATGAAGATCGTGTCGCTGGCGCCCGAGGTGATCTGACATGCGCAAGAACGTGTACTACAAGACGGATCGCGGTCAGCGCCTCGGCGCGGCGCGTCACGCCCTCAAGGCGTCGCGCGAAGCGGTCCACGTCACCAAGGGTGACACCGTCCGCGTGATGCGTGGCGACGACAAGGGGAAGGAGGGCAAGGTCCTCCAGGTGTACCCCAAGACGGGCCGCATCAAGGTGGAAGGGATCAACATCGTGAAGAAGCACCGCAAGGCGCGCACGGCGGAGGAGACGAGCGGCATCATCGAGATGCCGGCGCCCTTCCATGCGTCGAACGTCATGCTGCTCGATTCGAAGACCGGCAAGCCGACGCGCGTGAAGACGCGCATCGACAAGGACGGCACGAAGGAGCGGGTGGGCGTGAAGAGCGGTGAAGTCATTCCCCGCTCGCGCTGACCGGAGTAACTGCACATGGCGACCAAGGAAAAGGGCGCGGCCAAGGGCGGCGCCAAGGCTGGAGCGAAGGCGGGTGCCGCGAAGGGCGGTGCCGGCCAGAAGGGTGGCAAGGCGGCCAAGCAGGCTGGCCAGGGACGTGCGGCGGTGGACTTCACCAAGCGTGAGCACGCTGGGGCGGGTTTGCCGACGGCCGCTCCGCGCCTCAAGACGTACTACGAGCACACCGTGCGCGCGAACCTGATGAAGCAGTTCGGGTTCACCAACACGATGCAGATCCCGACGCTGACGAAGATCGTGATCAACTGCGGCGTGGGCGAAGCGGTGAAGCAGCCGAAGATGCTCGACGTGGTGGTGGAAGAGCTCGCGCTGATCACCGGCCAGAAGCCGGTGCGCCGCAAGGCGAAGAAGTCGGTCGCGAACTTCGGCCTCCGTGAAGGGCAGGAGATCGGTGCCTCCGTGACCATGCGTGGGGCGCGCATGTGGGAGTTCCTCGACCGGTTCGTGACGGTGGCGTGCCCGCGTATCCGCGACTTCCGCGGTCTCGGCACGAAGTCGTTCGACGGCCGTGGCAACTACACGCTCGGCATCAAGGAGCAGCTGATCTTCCCCGAGATCAACTACGACATGGTCGAGCAGGTACACGGCATGGACATCACGTTCGTGACGACGGCGGAGAAGGATGCGCACGCGTTTGCGCTGCTGCATCAGCTCGGTATGCCGTTCCGTGGCGACGACAAGCCGGTGACGCCCAAGGTGGCGCAGCCGAGCGCGGCTTAACCAGGACTAAAGGCAGATGGCGAAGACGAGCAAGCTGGCCCGCAACGCCCAGCGCAAGGTGCTGGTGGAGCGGTATGCCCCGAAGCGCGCGGCCCTCAAGGCCGTGATCAGCAGCCCGAAGAGCACGCCGGAGGAGGTGCAGGCCGCGGTGAACGCGCTGCACAAGCTTCCGCGGAATTCGTCGGCGACGCGTGTGCGCAACCGCTGCAGCATGAGCGGCCGTCCGCGCGCGTTCCTCCGGCACTTCGGACTCAGCCGCATTGCCCTCCGGGACATGGCCCTGAACGGCCTGATTCCCGGCGTGCGCAAGGCGAGCTGGTAATCCTGGCGGCGGCGCCCCGGGTTCCGGGGGGCCGTCCGGCGGGACCAACACGAGCGGTGGGCTTGGCGTGAGCGCCTGGCGGGGTGAGATTGCAAGGCTCCCCCCGCGGGGCGTGAATGCCATTTCCGGCGTTCGTCCATTCTTTCACTTCCTACCGGTCCGCCTGGAGCGGATACCCTAGGAGATTCATCAGAGCATGAGCCTGAACGACCCTATTGCCGACATGCTGACGCGGCTCCGCAACGCGTGTGCCTCACGGCACCGCCGCGTCGACATGCCGGTCTCGAAGATCAAGATCGAGATCGCGCGCATCCTGAAGGAGAACGCCTTCGTGCAGGATTACCGCGTGGTCGAGCTCGAGGAAGGCAAGAGCGTGCTGCGCGTGATCCTCAGGTACGCGCACGGCGGTCAGTCCGTCATTCGCGAAGCGAAGCGCATCTCCACGCCCGGTCTGCGGAAGTACGTGGGCGTGTCGGAGATCCCGCGCGTTCGCAACGGCCTCGGCATGGCCATCCTGAGCACGTCGAAGGGCATCATGTCCGATCGTGATGCGCGCTCCGCCAATACCGGCGGTGAACTCCTCGCCCTCGTCTGGTAAGGAGACGCATACACATGTCGCGTATTGGCAAGCGCCCGATTCCGGTTCCGGCCGGAGTGACCGTGGCGATCAACGGCAGCCACGTTACGGTGAAGGGACCCAAGGGCCAGCTCGCCCGCATGCTCCCGGCCGAGATGATCGTGGCGCAGGAAGGTGCGGAACTGCAGGTGAAGCGTCCGTCGGACGAAGAGCGCCACAAGGCGCTGCACGGGCTGACGCGTACGCTGGTGGCCAACATGGTCGAAGGCGTGACGACGGGCTTCAAGAAGGTGCTCGAGATCACGGGCGTCGGCTACAAGGCCGAGATCAAGCCCTACGGCGCGCTGCTGTCGCTGGGCTTCTCGCACCAGATCGAGTACAAGACACCGGCTGGTGTCTCGATTACCGCGCCGAATCCCACCACGGTGGTGATCGAAGGTGCGAGCAAGGAACTGGTGGGCCAGGTGGCCGCCGAGATCCGCAGCTTCCGCAAGCCTGAGCCGTACAAGGGCAAGGGCGTCAAGTA
>DCZC01000130.1:3977-6041 GCA_002331565.1 Gemmatimonas sp. UBA2094 | reverse complement strand
GCGACCGCGCGCGGCGCGCGGGCACTATCCCCGGCGGATCGCGCCGGCGCCGGTTCGAGCAGCGCCCGCAGACTGTCCACCTGCTTCGTCACCTCGGCCAGCGTGTGCGCGGCCTGCTGCGCGTTGATCGACACGAGGTCGCGGCGGGACTCATGCAGCGCCAGCACGGTGTCGGCGAAAGGCAGCAGCGGTACGATCTCGGCGAACTGCCGGTCTTCCCGCCCCATCAGATCGAGCTGATAGCGGACATGGTTGTCGAGCAGCACGTAGTCCACCTTGCCTTCCTGTGACAGCTTGCCGAAATCGAGTGCGGCGAGCTGTTCGCGCCAACTCGCATAGAACGCCCGCATGCGCGCGCGCTGCCGCTTCGAGTCGGGCGCATCGTAGCGCCGTTGCAGCGACTGCTGGTCGGCGGCGAAGCGCGTGATCACTTCCGACAGCTCACTCGACGTGGTGCCCATGAACTGCGTGAGCGACGGTACACTGGCCTTGGGATCGGCCGGGAACGTCTGTCGTGTGCTGGGCGGAATACCAGGCCCCTGGGCGGCGACGGTCGCCGGGAACGATAGACCGCACGCGAGGAGAGCCGACGACAGCGGACGCTTGAACACGTGGAATGACTCCGGGGACGAGGGCAGGACGGAAACGAAACCGCCATACCTTACGCCCCGTGCGCCCCGTGCACCACCCTTGCGCGGCGCTACTCCGAGGCGACGGTCTCCAGTTCCTCCCAGCGCGTCATCGCGGCGAGGAGATCATCCTCGAGTCGCGTGAGACTTCCGTTGATCTCCAGCACCCGCGGCCCATCACGCAGCACGTTCGGGTCGACCAGCAGCGCCAACGCCGCGTCGCGCTCCGTTTCCAACAACGCAATGCGATCGGGAAGCGCTTCGAGTTCCTTGCCTTCCTTGTACGTGAGCTTGCGTTTCTTCGGCTTCTCGGCCGTGGGCGCCGAGGCCGCCGCCGGCTTTGGAGGCGGTGGCATATCCACATGCACCGGCCGCTGCCGCACCCAGTCCGAGTAGCCGCCAGCGTACTCCTTCACGGTGCCCTTCCCCTCGAAGACGAGTGTGCTCGTCACCACCGCGTCGAGAAACGCGCGGTCGTGCGACACCAGCAGCACCGTGCCGCTGAACTCGACGAGCAGCTGCTCGAGCACGTCGAGCGTCTCCATGTCGAGATCGTTGGTGGGCTCGTCGAGCACGAGCATGTTGAACTGCCGCGTGAACAGACGGGCCAGCAGCACCCGGTTGCGTTCGCCGCCACTGAGGGCGCGAATGGGGGTCCGCGCACGATCGGCGGAGAAGAGAAAGTCGGCGAGATAGCCATGGATGTGGCGGCGCTGCCCGCCCACCTGCACCCAGTCGGTTCCATCGCCCACGGCCTCGATGACACTCTGCTCCGGGTCGAGCTGTTCGCGCAGCTGATCGAAGTACGCGATCTCGAGATTGGTGCCATGGCGCACCGACCCGGCCTGCGCCTGTAGTTCCCCGAGCAGCAACTTGATGAGCGTGGTTTTGCCGGAGCCGTTGGGCCCCACGAGTCCCACGCGATCGCCGCGCATGATCGTGGTGGTGAGCTCCCGTACGATTGACCGATCACCGTGCGCGAACGACAGCCCCTGCGTTTCCAGCACCAGTCGCCCCGAGCGCTCTGCCTCCTGAATCTGTGCGCGGGTGGTGCCCACGCGTTCGCGGCGCTGCGTGCGCTCCACGCGCATCGCCTCGAGCTGCCGCACACGCCCCTCGTTACGCGTCCTGCGCGCCTGAATGCCGGTGCGGATCCACGTCTCCTCGATGGCCAGCCGCCGGTCGAAGTCCTCCCACTCCTTCGCCTCGGCGTGCAGCATCTGCTCCTTGCGCTCGAGGTAGCTGTCGTAGGTGGTGCCGTAATCGGCGAGCCGCCCCCGATCGAGTTCGACGATGCGGGTGGCCACGCGCCGCAGGAAGGCACGATCGTGCGTGACGAACACCAGCGTGATGCCCTCGTCGATGAGAAACCGCTCCATCCACTCGATGGCGTCGATGTCGAGATGGTTGGTCGGCTCGTCGAGCAGCAGGACAT
>DCZC01000130.1:3384-3822 GCA_002331565.1 Gemmatimonas sp. UBA2094 | reverse complement strand
GGCTCGTCGAGCAGCAGGACATCCGGGGCGTTCACGAGCGCGCGAGCCAGCAGCGCCTGACGGGTGCGCCCGCCGCTCGCCTGCTCGATGCGCGCCTCGGGGTCGAGACCGAGGTGCTGCAGCGCCGTCTCCACGCGCAAATGCAATTGCCAGGCATTGGCGGCATCCACCTGACGGTGCAGACGATCGAGCTCCTGCAGCGCCTTGTCGGAGTGATCGACCGCCACGCGCACCGAGGCCGCATGATAGCGTGCGAGCAGCGCCCCGGCCTCGCCCAAGCCGGCCGAGACGACATCGAACATGGTACCGGTGAGTGTACGCGGTACGTCCTGCTCGAGGCGGGCCACCGTTACGCCGCCCTGTCGTACCACGAGACCACGGTCCGGCGTGAGCGTGCCATCGACCACCTGCATGAACGTGCTCTTGCCGGCGCCGTTG
>DCZC01000130.1:2907-3217 GCA_002331565.1 Gemmatimonas sp. UBA2094 | reverse complement strand
TTGCCGGCGCCGTTGCGCCCCAGCACGCAGACGCGCTCCCCGCGCTCGATGGCGAAGTTGGCACCGTCCAGCACAGGTGGACCGCCGAAGGCCACGGTGATGTCCTGCAACGAAAGCAGCGCCATCAGCGCACGCCTAGTGACAGGAGCGCACTCTGCCGCTGCCAGGCGCCGCGCCCGGGCTTCGAGGGCCAATCGATATTGGCGACGCTAGCCACCCGGGCCCCGCGGAACTCACGCGGAACGGACGGCACCGGCGACTGGGCCGGCAGAGGCGATGCAAACGACGGCAGGGCGAACAGAGCGGCAGC
>DCZC01000130.1:2542-2716 GCA_002331565.1 Gemmatimonas sp. UBA2094 | reverse complement strand
CGATGGCTGCCAGAAACCGATGGCGGAACATACCGAACGATACCCGGGGCGTTCCCCCCGTGACAGGCACGGGTTGGCGGGCGAGACTTGAAGCATGTCCACTTCTCTGCCGTTTCCGGAGTACGACCAGCTCGACGGGCTCGCGCTCGCCGACTGCATCCGCCGCGGCGACGG
>DCZC01000130.1:0-2358 GCA_002331565.1 Gemmatimonas sp. UBA2094 | reverse complement strand
CTGCATCCGCCGCGGCGACGTGAGCCCGGCCGACGTCGCTGAGGCCGCCATCGCACGCATGAGCGCCCGCAATCCGGCGCTCAACGCCATCGTGCTCCCGCTCGAGTCGCTCGCCCGCACCATGGCCGCGCAGCTGCCTGCCGACGCGCCGTTCGCCGGCGTGCCGATGGTAGTGAAGGATCTTGTCGCCACCATCGCCGGCGTGCCCACCAGCTACGGCACCCGCGTCCTGCAGCAGGTCGTGCCCGACCACGACAGCGAACTGGTGGCCCGCTACCGCCGCGCCGGCGCGGTGTTCATCGGCAAGAGCAACACGCCCGAATTCGGACTCACGCCGTTCACCGAGAGCGAGGCGCTCGGCCCGGCGCGCAACCCATGGGATGTCTCCCGCACCACCGGGGGCTCGAGCGGTGGCAGCGGCGCAGCCGTGGCCGCACGCATCGTCCCCATCGGCCACGGCGGGGATGGCGGTGGATCGATTCGCATTCCGGCGTCTTGCGCGGGTCTGTTCGGCCTCAAGCCCTCGCGTGGCCGACTGCCCATGGGCCCCGACGCCGGCGACGCGTGGCGCGGGTTCGTGCAGGAACATGTAATCACCCGCAGCGTGCGCGACTCGGCGGCGATGCTCGACTGCACGGCCGGAGACGATATCGGGACACCGCTGTCGTGCCCGCCGCAGGAGCGGCCGTATCTGGACGAGGTGCAGTGTGAACCCGGACGCCTGCGCATTGCCGCCACCACCGAGCCGTTCTTCGCCGACACCTCGCGCGGCGATCCCGTGCATGCCGATTGTCGCGCCGCGCTCGAGGATGCCGTAGCCCTGTTGCGATCGCTTGGCCACGACGTGGAAATCGCCGCCCCCACCTTCGACGGTCCGCGTCTCGCGCGTGCCTTTCTCACCGTCGTTGCGGCCGAGTGCCGCGCCGACATCGAGTGGATGGGGGAGCAACTCCGTCGAGCCCCGCGGAATGACGACGTGGAAGCGGCCACCTGGGCCCTCGGCCTGGTCGGCGGGTCGTACAGTGCGGCCGACTACGCCAGTAGTGTGCGCCTGCTGCAGCTGGCCGGCCGGACGGTGGGCCGCTTCTTCACGCAGTACGATGTGCTGGTCACGCCAACGCTGGGCGCGCCGCCGTTCCCCATTGGAGCGCTGCAACCAAGCAGCGTGGAACGCGCCGCGCTCGCGCTCTTCGGGACGCTGCGTCTCGGCGGCGTGTTGCGCGCGGCAGGGTTGCTCGACGAGACGGCGCGCAAGGTGTTCGGCTTCATTCCGTACACGCCGCTGTTCAACGTGACGGGGCAGCCGGCGATGTCGGTACCGCTCTACTGGAACGCGCAGGGGTTACCGATCGGCACCCAGTACGTGTCGCGGCTGGGGGATGAGGCGACGCTGTTCCGCCTGGCCGGGCAACTCGAACGCGCCCGGCCGTGGGCTGGGCGCGTTCCGCCGTCACTCGCGTAGGGGCCACTACGCCGCGCTACTTCCGCAGCGTCGCGTTCACCAGCTTGGCCACACCCGCCAACGTCGTCTGCGCGGCGTTGAGGCCGAGTTTGAAGTCGGCGTCGCCGAAGGTGGAGAACAGATCAGTGGGCTGGTGCCAATGCGGGTCCCAGCCACTGCCCACCTGCGTCCCGCGCTCGTTCTCGCGCAGCGAGATGGCCGCAATGAGATCCTGAAACGGCCCCGAGTCGGTGTTGGTCATGTGCGGCCCCACCTGCGCGGGATAGTCCGTCGCATACTTCGCGTTCGCGCCGTGCAGGAACCACGCGAGTTCGGCCGACTGCTTCGACATCTTCGAGTTGCTCTGGAATTCGATGTTCACGTCGGCTTCGGGGCGCTGTTCCTTACGCATCGTGCCGTCGGCGTTGGGCATGCCATGATCGAACATCATCATGTCGTGCTGGATCATGCCAAGCCACTTGGGTTCCGGAAACTTTCCCGAGCCCTTCGGCTCTTCGATGCCCTGCAGCTTGGCCCGTTGCTCCACGTAGGCGCGTGCGCCGTTGAGTCCTGTCTCCTCGTTGTTCCAGAGCACAAAGCGGATACTGCGATCGGTCTGCACGGCCGGGTCGCTGAAGATGCGGGCGAGTTCCATCACGATGGCCGAACCAGACGCGTCGTCGTTGGCGGCTTCGCCCCAGCCGATCCCGTCCATGTGCCCGCCGATGATGTACATCTCGTCGGGGCGCGTGCTCCCGACCTTGGTGCAGTACACCTCCTGACGCTCACCCGGTACACTCGGCTCGGCATTCAGCGCGCGGAGGCGGGCATCGGGCTGGCGCAGCGAGTCACTGTTCACGCCGGTCCGCGTGCGCACTCCGCGCGCACGGCCGCCTCCCGCCGACACCGGCGGCCCC
>DCZC01000226.1:9836-9966 GCA_002331565.1 Gemmatimonas sp. UBA2094 | reverse complement strand
GCGGTGAGCGGCGGCCCGAGCGCGGCCACGGTGACCAACACCACGGCCATCACCGACGCGCAGGGGCGCGCCGTGTTCAGCGCGCTCACGGTAAGCGGTACGGCGGGGACTCGCACCCCCACCCCCACCC
>DCZC01000226.1:2051-9673 GCA_002331565.1 Gemmatimonas sp. UBA2094 | reverse complement strand
AAGCGGTACGGCGGGTACTCGCACCCTCACCCTCACCGCCGATTCCATCGCGACGCCGGTGACCACGAACTTCACGCTCGCCGGTGGGGCACCGGTGCGCATCGTGATCGATCGTGACCTGCCCTCGAGCGTGGCACTGGGCAGTCTGCTCTTTCCCGGTCCGCTGGTGCGTCTCGTGGACGACTTCGGTAATCTGTCCGAGGAACGGGGGGTGACGGTGCGGGCCACCAGCGACGGGGCCGTGCTGCAGAACGCCGCCGCCAACACTGACTCTCTGGGACGGGCACTCTTCGGCGGACTGCAATTCACGAGTGGACTCGGCAGCCGCACGGTACGCTTCGGTGCCGACGGCCTCACGGGCATCGTGTCGCGCACACTCACCGTGACGCCGCCCGACACCTCGCCGCAGCCGGCCAGCATTCTCACCGCGAAGAGTGCAGCGGACACCACCGAGCGTAACATCGAGCTGGCCACCACCACGTCGGCGCTCACGCCGTATCTGCTGGCGCGCGATGCGCAGGGGCAGTCCATGACGACCGCCGGCGTGCAATGGTTCGCGCGCGATGCGAGCGTGGCCGGTGTGGCCGCCACCGGCCGCATCACCGGCGCTGCGCCGGGCCGCACGTTCGTGGTGGCCCAGGCAACCCGATCGGGAGTGGCCGACTCGGTGCTCGTGTTCGTGCCCAAGAGCGGCACCGGCCCCATCGTCCGCGCCACGCTGCCCAGCTATCGCGTGCGCACGGACACCTTTTCCCTCACTTTCGAAATCGTGCCGCGCGACGGGCGGTCGCTCACCGCCGCCGACCTCGAAATCACCTGGCCCGGCAACCGCGCGGGGGTGTTCTCTCCGTTCAATGCCACGTCGTTCGCCGCCCTCCGCAACGACGTGGTGGTGCAGCAGGTGGACGCGCAGCAATCGCTCCGCGTGACCTGGGCCAGCGCCACGCCGGTGTCCGGCCCCGTGCAACTCGTGCGCATCCGCGCGCAGGTGAATCAGCGTGGGCAGGGCAACCAGGTGGTCATCACGCTCAACCAGCTGCTGCAGGGCGACCTCACCGACATCACCAGCATCACCAGCATCTTCAATCCGGTGGTGATCATCCCATGACCGGCCCCATGACGCAGTCACGCCGCAAACTCTTCCGCTGTTCCCTTGCCGTGCTGGCGGTAGCCGCTGCCGCCTGCCACCGCCCCGACTTCACCGAAGCCACCACGCCCGTCGCCTCCACGAGCCTTGCGCTCGTGAGTACGCACGCCGCCGACACCGCATTCGTCGATGTGATGCTAGGCGGCGGCGCGCCGGTGTCTCTCGGCAGCTTCACCGGCGAAGTGGTGCACGATGGCGCGTGGCGCTTCACGGCGTGCGACGCACAGCAGCCGCAGGCGTTGCTGGCGTGCAAGGAGCATGGCACCACGGTGCGTGTCGCGGCCGCGTGGGCCGGCGGAACGCACGCCGGTGCCCTGGTGCGTCTCTCCTACGTGCGCACGGCACCCACCGCGCCAGCCTCGTGGACGTTCGCGGTGTCCGAAGCGCATGGCGCGCGCGGCACGCTCGTGCTGGACAGCGTGGAAGTGAAGCGGCTCAGCGTGGCGGGAGGCCGATGATGCCTCGTGTTTTCTCACCTGCCACGACCGTTGCAACGGTGGCAATGACGGTGGTGGTGCTGCCCCTCGCTGCGTGCCATGCACGCAGTACCGCGGCGCCGCTGCTCACGTCACTTTCGCCAGTGCAGGTAAACGTCGCCGGTGGCAGCGCCGGTACGCTTACCCTCCGCGGGCGCGGATTCGATTCGCTCAATACGGTGCACTTCGGTGCCCTGCGCATTCCCGGTGTGCCCAGAACCAACGACAGCGTAATGCAATTCGCCGTACCGATCGACGATACGTTTCTCCCGGGGCGTGGCCCCGCGCCCGTCCAGCCACTTGCCGGCGGGCGTTACGACGTGCGCATCGAGGCCCGCGGCGGCGTCTCCAATGCGCTGCCGGTGACGCTCACCACGGGAGGTGTGCGATGAGGCGTTGCGCCACGATGGTGCGCCTTTTGATGCCGGCAATGCTGGTTGCCCTGCCGCTGGCGCCCGTCGCCGCGCAGGAACGCGAAGGGGATGCCGAGCGCCGCAAGCAGGCCCTGCTCGAACTGTGGGACGGTGGTGCGCCCGGTGTAGAACCCGGCAGTGGCGTGAGCTTCGCCAAGTGGCTGCAGGTTACGGGCGGCGCCCACAGTGCGTCGCTGCGCGCGTCGGTGATGGTGCCGGGCACACAGCAGTGGACGAGCGTGGGGCCGCGCGGCTTCTACAATGACAACGGATTTTACGGCTCGCTGCCGCAGCTCGAGTCGGGCCGTGCGCCTGCACTCGCGTTCCACCCCACGGACCGCTTTACGCTCTACGCGGGCACGTCGGCAGGTGGTGTGTGGAAGAGCACCAACGAAGGCGCCAGCTGGGTGCCGCTTACCGACACCGAGTGCTCACTCGTCACGGGTTCGATCGCGATCGACCCGGTGAATCCGGAAATCGTGTACGTGGGTACCGGCGAGGTGAGTGAAGGCACGGCCGGGTGCGGCATGCTGCGCAGCACCAACGGTGGCGCGTCGTGGACCACCTACGGCGCCGACGTGTTCACCGCGAGTGCCGCGCAGTCGTGGGCCATCTACAGCATCGTGGTAGATCGCGCGACCGCCGGCACCACCAACGCCACCATTGTGCTCGCCTCGACGCTGCGCGGCATCATGCGCAGCACCAATTCTGGACAGACGTGGACGGTGGTGACGCCGGCGCTCACGTTCAGCGATCTCAAGCAGCATCCCACCGACCCCAACGTGCTCTATGCGGCGCGCGTGGGTGTGTCGGGGAGCGCGTTCCCGCCGGCGCTCTGGCGCTCGAACGATCGCGGCCTCACGTGGGGCGCGGTGACCACGTTCCCCACCGACTCCGTACAGCGCATGGAGATCGCGGTCTCCCCGGCGCGGCCTGGCAGTGTGTGGATGATCGCCGGCCGCCCCGACCGGCAGCTGGGCGGCATCTGGCGCTGGGACGACGCCACCAACTCGCGCAGCACGCTCGACGCCTTCGGCCCGCGCGTGCCGGAGCCGTCGGGGCGTCTCAACTTCGGCGGGCAGAGCGAATACAACCTGATGATTGCGGTGGACCCGGTTGACGCCGATCTCATCTACATCGGTGGGGTACGCGCGTACCGCAGCATCGATGGCGGTGTGACGTTCCGCGAGATGGCCGAGCGTATCCATGTGGACTGGCACGCGGTGGTGGTGGACCCGAACGATCCGCGCCGCGTGCTCGGCGGCAACGACGGCGGTGTGTTCCTTTCGAAGGACAAGGGGAGCACGTGGACGTCGCTCAACGCGGGGCTCGTGACGTCACTGCATTATCCCGGCCTGTCGGTGCATCCCACCGATCCTACCGGTGTGCTGTCGGGGCTGCAGGACAACGGTACGATCATCACGCGCAACGGGATCGCGCAGTGGAACGGCGTGTGGGGTGGCGACGGCGCGTACACGGCCATCGATCCCAACTCCCCGAATATCTGGTACGTATCGAGCCAGAACGGCAATCTCGTGCGCCTCAACGGCACTACGGGTGCGAGCACCCGATTGCCGGTTGACACCCTCAACGACCGCCGTCGCGCGTTCATCGCGCCGTTCATCCTCGATCCCACGCGCAGCACGCGGTTGTACTTCGGTGGTTCGCGGTTGCAGCGCAGTGACAATCAGGGCGCCACGTGGACCGCCATCTCCCCCGATCTCACGCGCGGCACGGGGGTGATCAACGCGATCGCGGCGTCACCGGTGGACAGCAACCTCCTCTTCGTGGGAGCCAACGACGGTAACGTGCGCTACTCGCGCGACTACGGGGTAACCTTCCTCGCGCCGCAGGGACTCGCGCTCACGCGCACGATCACCGACTTCGCCCCGCACCCCACCGATCCCACTCGCGTGGTGATGACGGTGGGTGGCTCGGGTGGCCCGCACGTGTTCATCTCGCGCGATGGTGGCGCCAACTGGACCGACATCACCGGGTCGCTCCCCGACGTGACCACGCAGGCGGTCGCGTGGGGCCCCGGCGGGCTCAGTCTTTACGTCGGCAACATGTACGGCGTGTTCGTGAGCACCAACGAGGGCGGCGTGTGGACGAGGCAGCAGGGGATGCCCACGATCCGCGTCACCGATCTCGTGTACAACGCACGCACCAACCGGCTCACGGCGGCCACGTACGGTCGTGGCATCTGGGCCTACGACTTCACCGTGCCCGGCGCTACCCTGCGCGGCGATGTGAACGGCGACGGCCAGGTGAACGCCGCCGACGCGATGATGATTCAGCAGGCGCTGATCGGCGTGCAGCTGCCGAGTGACGTGCGCCTCTTTCCCGCGGCCGACGCGAACTGCGACGGCAAGATGGAGGTGCTGGACGCGGTGATCGTGCTGAAGTTCGCGGTGGGAGAGACGGTAGGATGTGTGGGGACGCGGCGGTAGGGCGTTCGTTGCTTTTCCGCTGGTCGGGCTTCCGCCGTCCGAGCTTCCGTCTCTCGAGCTTCCGCCCCGCGGGCTTCCTCTTCCCCACCGCTAGCCGAGCGTCACTCCCACCCGCAGCGTTCGTCCAGGTTGCGGCAGACCGCACTGATCGTACACGGTTCTGTTGGCCACGTTGTCGAGCGCGACGAGTGCGGAGAGGCGCTTGAGGATGCCGGTGCTGCGGAGCGCGAAGCTGCGTGTCACCGCGGCATCGGCCGTCGTTTGCGCGCCCAGTTCGACGAGGCGTCCGAGGTCGGGGTGCTGGCAATACTGCGCACCTGTGTAGCGGGCCATCGCGCTGGCGCGGAAGCCGGCGATCGACGGGGACAGGAGCGCGAGGTTTGCGCGGCGCTCCGGGTTGTGCTCGGCGCGACGTTCGTCGTTCGTCGTGATCGTCTGATCGTACACGCGAATCTTCTGCAGCGTCGCGTCGGCCGTGATGCTCGCGCCGCGCAAGGCCACGGGCGCCCACGTGGCGAGCATTTCCATGCCCGCGCTCCGGATCTCATCACGATTGATGCGACGGAAGAGACGGTTGGGGAGTGTGATGCGCACCACGGCATCGTCGAGACGGTGGCGGAACGCGGCCGCCTGCAGCTGGAGGCCGTGCGCGGCGAACGGACCGCCGTCGAGGGTGATGCCCACTTCCGTGGCGAGCAGGTGCTCGGGACGCAGTTCAGGGTTGGGGTCGAATCGGTTGATCGCGCCGCTGTACAGCTCGCGCAATGCCGCGAATCGCGAGCGCTGACTCGCGCTGGCGTGCAGGCGTACTCCGTCTCGCGCCATCAGGGTGGTGCCCACGCGCCACCCCGAGCGGGTCAATGAACCCAGCGATGGGCGCCCGCCGCTGCGCGGAGTGGACGCGTCGTCGCGTACGACACCGCCCGACAGCAGTGCGCGTCCCATCACGGGCACTTCCACTTCCGTGCCGATGCTCTGCAGCTGCTGTTCGTAGCGCACCGGGCGTGCGGTGGCGAACTGTGCGTCGAGTGTTTCGTCGTAGGCGACCGTGGTCACCGTGCCGCCCACACGCCACTGCGCGCCGCGGGGCAGGCTGTGCGTACCCTGCACGCGCATGATGCCCGTGCGCTCCTTCCCCTTCTCGAGGGAGGAGGTGGTGCCGTACGTGCGATCGGTGAAACTCTCGATGTCCAGATGCTGCGTGGTCTGTCCCGCACTCACGTCGATAGCGCCGCGGCCGAACGGAGTGCTGCGCCGGCCGGTCCCGGCGGACAGAATGCCGAGCGTGCGCTGCTGCATCGGGTAGCGCCAGAATCGCGGGGCCCGGATATGCTGTTCGGGGGCCACGCCACGCTCGGCCGCGTTTGCCGTGCCGGTAAATCCCACGAACGCGCCGTTGCGGTGATCGTAGCGTACGGCCGAGAAGCCGTCAGTCTGCTCGAGATCGGAATTGGTGCGGAGCCGGTCGTCGTCAGCATCGCCCGGGTCTCTCGCGCCGCCAGCGATACCGCTTCCGGGGTCACCGCCCGGCAGCGCCACTCCATTGCGCTGCCGGTTGGTGATGCCCGCGCGCATGCTGAGGGTGCCGCCGGCAACGCCCACAGGTACGGCGCCTGTCGCCGAGAGTACGCGCGACGCGAACCGATCGAATCCTGCACCGAGCGTGATGCCGCGCCCGCCGTTCGGCGGCGTGTTGAGGTCCATGCGGATCACGCCGCCCAGTGTGTTGGCGCCGGCGAGCAGTGAGCCGAGGCCGCGAATGACGGTGATCTGCTGGACCCCCGTGCTGGGAATGAGCGACGGATCACTGCGGCTGTCCCACCCGACGGTGAGCGGCAGCCCGTCGAGCATCACGGCCGCCTGCCGCGAATCGGAGCCGCGGATCCCGAGCTCGGTTTCGCCACGCGAATTCTGTCTCACGAGCACGAACGCCGTCTGGCGCAGCACATCGGCTACGGCGGGAGACGGCAGCAGCGGCAACGGCAGGGAGTCGACCCGGATGGTGACCGCCGTCGCGCCACCGGTCACCGATGGCGCGCGTGCGCCACGCACCTGAATAGGTTCGATGCGACGCACGGTGGAATCCTGGAACTGCTGCTGGGCGGACAGGGCGCTCGCACCGGCGAGTAGCCCAACGGAGAGCAGCCCAACGGAGAGCAGCGCACCGTGAGGGGGGAGTGCCATGCCCATAGAATGGGCGGGCGCGCCTTAACGGCGGATTAACTGCGGGGGGTCTCCGGCATGACGGAAATAGCCCCCTACCGGCCGCTTACCCGAAATACTCCTGGTTCGGCCGTTTCCGCTGTTCCCGTTCCGCGCGTCCGTAGGCGCCGGCATCGGAGCGGGAGATCTTGCGGCGTGCCACGAGGGCCTCGAGCACGAGCTCGCACGCCACCACGATCATGGCGTCGTCGCCCTTCTTCGCGAGGCCGAGGGCGCACACGGTGTCGACGAGACCGGGCACGAGATCGAAGCCCTTGCGCACCACGCCGATGGCGATGTCGTCGCCCACCTGCAGCGCGCTACCCTGGTCGAACCAGATCACGATCTCGTCGGTGTCGAGATCGCCGGCGCGCTCGCGCAGCGTGGCGTCGCAGGCACGGCGAATGAGCTCTTTGGCGATCGCATGGCCGCCCACGAGTTCGCCTTCGTACTCGAGTTCGATCTTGCCCGTGATGGCAGGGAGCGCGGCGTACACGTCGGCCACGCGCGGCACCGCTTCGCTGTCACCGTTCCTTAGCGCGCGCTGCTCGGCGTTGCTCACCACGTTTTCCATTGCCGTGATGGGCATGCGCTGAGACACGCCGCTGCGCTTGTCGATGCGCTTGTCGTCGCGCGCCTCGAAGGCAATGCGCTCCACCACTTCCTCGATGAGGTCGGGTACGCGGATGGTCACGCCGTGTTCACGCTGCGTCCACGCTTCCTGACGGGTGATGCTCACGCCGAGTTCGACGCTCTCGGGGTAGTGGGTGATGATCTCGCTGCCGATGCGGTCCTTGAGCGGCGTGATGATCTTGCCGCGCGCCGTGTAGTCTTCGGGGTTGGCGGTGAAGCAGAGGAGCACGTCCAGTGACAGGCGCACCGGATAGCCTTTGATCTGCACGTCGCCTTCCTGCATGATGTTGAACAACCCCAC
>DCZC01000226.1:0-1810 GCA_002331565.1 Gemmatimonas sp. UBA2094 | reverse complement strand
AGCATGCCGTAATGGATGGTGAGTTCGTCGCTCAGCAGATGACCGCCGCGCGCCGCCTTGATGGGGTCGACGTCACCGATGATGTCGGCCACGGTCACGTCGGGGGTGGCGAGCTTTTCCACGTAGCGCTGGTCACGCGACACCCACGCGATGGGCGTATCGTCGCCAGCGTCTTCGATGAGATTGCGCGCGTACTTGGAGATGGGGGCGAACGGATCGTCGTTCACCTCGCTGCCCGCCACCACGGGCATCGCCTCGTCGAGCAGCGTGATGAGCGCGCGCAGGATGCGCGACTTCGCCTGACCACGCAGCCCCAGCAGAATGAAGTTGTGCCGCGCCAGCAGCGCGTTGACGATCTGCGGCATCACGGTGTCTTCGTAGCCCAGCACACCGCGGAACAAGGGCCCGCCGTCCTGCAGGCGGGCGATGAGGTTCCGACGGATCTCGTCCTTGACGTTCTTCGGACGATTGACGGCGTAGCCGGAGCGCCGGAGGGCGCCGAGGGTCTCGGGGAGTCTGGACACGATCGCGTGAGGCACGGGGAGGCGGAGGCGCGGGAAAGGCCGCCGTTGGAATTCAGACCTATAGCGCACGAGAGGGGCGAAGTGTGCCAGAATCGGTCCGGAAACGCCGCAGGCCGCCGTTCCGCAGACCCGTCGGGCGGCGGTGGGCGGGCGCTTGGGGTGGGGTGTGGGGGCATTGTCACGCCTTATTTACAGAAACAACGGAAAATCTTTGTCCCGCAACAGCTTTCCGTCCCCTGCGAAGCGTGAGAATACGATTAACGTGCCTTGACAGGTGGGTCCCACATCATACCTTTCCCTCGCTTGTACCCCGTCGGCACACCTGCCGGGGGGGCCGTGCGCATTCAGGACGCACGGCGCTCACTACCGCACCGTTGGAGTCCTCCACTATGAAGCGCATCGCCCTCGTCGCCGCTGCTATCGTGCTCGCCGCCTGCTCCGCCAAGGAAGAGGCTCCGGCCGCTGACTCGGCTGCCGCCCCGGCTGCCGCCCCTGCCGCTGCCCCGGCCATGGATTCGGCCGCGATGGCCGCTCCGGCCGCCGATTCGGCTGCCGCCCCGGCTGCTGATACGACCAAGCACTAAGCTGCTTGAGCAGGGAAAGGGCCACGCCGAACGGCGTGGCCCTTTTTCGTTTTGGGGGAGGAAATTGCCGCCCCTCGTGCGGCCGCTTTCCCTGCTTCTAAAGTGCCGCTGCCCTGAGGCCCGGAATGCACACGGCCCTCACTCCGGAAACGGCAGCGCTCCCACCGTCGCGGCCTGCCCTTCCACCGTCACCGTGGCTCCCGGTGCCACTTCGCGCCGGATCATTGCCAAGGCGATCGGGCCAAGCCGGGGCGAGATCACCGTGCTGCGCACGTCACCCACCACCTTGCCGGCGGCATCGACGACCGGAGCGAACCGGGGCAGGGGCGCGGCGGCCGTGAGCCCTCGCAGATGCCGGTTCACATGCCCACGGAAATGCACCCGGGCCACGGTCTCCTGGCCTGTATAGCACCCCTTGGTGAAGCTGATCGCGCCCAGGGTGTCGAGATTGGCCTCCTGCGGGATGGTGCTCTCGTCCATGTCCAAGCCGAACGCCGGACGCCCGGCTTCGATGCGGGCGACGTCCCACACGGCCCGTGAGGCGTGGCGGCTCGTGGAGGCCTCGAGCCGGGCCTGTACGAACTCGGCGTCGCGCGCGTCGGCCACGATGACGAACCCGGGGAGCGCCCCCAGCACGGGCGCCCGGAAGATGCGCACGCTCGCGGGCCCGATGTTCCGCAGGCCATGCGACCACGCCGGCCA
>DCZC01000177.1:32992-41391 GCA_002331565.1 Gemmatimonas sp. UBA2094 | reverse complement strand
TCACGCGCGACCGCCCCGAGCGCAGCGCCGGCGGGTTCGATCGTGGCGACAAGCGGGCGCCGCGCGACGGGGCTGCGGGCAAGGGCAAGAAGCCCAAGCGCGAAACGCCGTGGACCGCCGCCACGCTGTGGATCGGCGCCGGGCGCAAGCTCAAGATGCGTCCGGGCGATCTCGTGGGCGCCATCGCCAACGAGGCCGGTCTCGATTCGAGCCACATCGGCAGCATCCAGATCGCCGACAACTTCAGCACGGTGGAAGTGCCGGAGGCGATGGCCGACGAGGTGATCTCCGCGCTCAAGAACACCAAGATCAAGGGACTGCGCGTGCAGGTGCGGCGCGATCGCATGCGCTGAACCGCGTCTCCCTCGGCATACGTGGATCGTTCGGGATATTGCCCGTCTCCGGTGGAGGCGGGCATATTCTTTTCGGTGCGTCGCTGGGGCGCCTCCGGTCCGCGGCAAGGGAGCTCGCTCCCGCCCAGTCGGCAGTGCCTTGCGCGCGAACCCTTCTTCCAAGGCCAATCGTAAGCGGACAGCTGGCCGGTTCCGGAAGGAGTGACGCATGACGCGCCCGATTTCGTCAGGCACCACCGTTGCCCTGCTCAAGCAGGAGGCCAAGCGGTGGTTGCACGGCCTCCGGCGGCAGGACCCTGCCGCGCAGCACCGTCTGCGCGAGGCGTGGCCACAGGCTTCCGATACGCCCACGCTGCGTGACATCCAGCATGCGCTGGCGCGCGAGTACGGCCAGAACAGCTGGGTTGCGTTACTCGAGCATCTCGCCGATCTGTCGGTGGACAGTCAGGGGCGCGCCGATTGGCCCACCGTGATTCTGTCGCACGGCTGGGGGGGAGACATCGGCGCGGCCCGTCGGTTGGCCGCCCGCCATCCGGAGCTTGCGCACGAAAACGTCTTCGCGGCGGCCGCCATGGGCGACATCGCCGAAGTGGAGCGGCAACTCACGCAGACGCCGGCGCTGACGACGGCCATGTGTGCGGCGCGCGGATGGACGGCGCTCGCGCACGTGATGTACGGGCGCCTCGATGACCGCAACGCCGTCACCATCGCCGAGCGGCTCATCGATGCCGGCGCCGATGTGCACGCACAGTTCGATGACGGCTGGGGGAACGCGTTCACGTTGCTCACCGGTGTGGCCGGGGACGGCGAAGGCGCGAAGCCGGTTCATCCACAGGCGCCGGCGCTCTCGGCGCTCCTGCTCGAACAGGGCGTTGATCCGTTCGACACGCAGCTGCTCTACAACACGTCGCTACACCACGATGACACGGCGTGGCTGGAACTGTTGTGGTCGCGTTCGGTAGCGCGCGGCCTCGAGGCGCAGTGGCGCGCCACCGAGGGCAAGCGGCTGAGCGGGCGCGTGTCGGTGAACACGCTGGACTATCTGCTCGGCAACGCCGTGTTGCGCGGTCACCGCGCGCGGGTGCAGTGGCTGCTCGCACACGGCGCCGATGCCAATGCGTTGCACGCCTACTCCGGGCGGCGCGTGCACACGGAAGCGCGTCTTGCGGGCTTTGCCGATGGTGTCTCGCTGCTCGAGGCACACGGGGCGCGTGGCGAGGCCCTGCCGCCCATGCTCGACTTCGCGGCCGCCGTGATGCTCGATGACCTGGCCACTGTGCACCGATTGCTCGATCGGCAGCCGTCGCTCATCCGCACCGCGGCGCCGCTGCATCGCGCGGCGCTGCAGGGGCGCACCGATCTCCTGGCGACCCTGCTGTCGCTCGGCGCCGACGTGCACGCGCCCGACCATGAAGGGGCCACGGCGTTGCATCGGGCGGTACAGGGTGGTTCCGTGGCCGCGGCGTTGACACTGCTCGAGGCGGGCGCGGACATCGACCGGCGGGAGCCGCGCTTTCAGGGGACGGCGCTGAGTTGGGCGATTGCGCTGAAACAGCCGGAGCTCGCGGCCGAGCTGGCGCCGCGTTCGCGCGATGTGCGGGCGCTCTCCCGCCTTGGCGAGGTCGATCGTCTGCGGGAGGTCCTCACAGCCTCTCCCGGGTTGGCGCACGAGCTGTTGCGCGGCGTCGAGGTGCCCACCGCGCTCTTCTGTTTCGCCGATGACGACGAAACGGCGGCCGACGTGGTGACGCTGCTGCTGGCGTTCGGTACCGACCGTTCGGTGCGCGACGCGCAAGGACGCACGGCCGCCGCGCTGGCCCGCCAGCGTGGCCTCGAACTCACGGCGGCGCTGTTGGAGGGGTGACGCCGTCGTCATGGGGTTCCCCGCCGAGTGCCGACAACGCCTGCCGTTGCGCACGCTGCGCGAGGACGAGCGAGCCGGCGGCTGAGATCGCGCTGAGTCCGCCCACGGTGCTCATCACCGTGGCGGCCAGCAGGGGAAGCGGGATGCTCCCGGCAGGTTCGCCGATGAAGAACGGGACGGCGCCCGTCACCAGACCGGCGGCGGCACCCCAGAGGCCGACGCGACGGGGCGAGAGGTCGAGCAACGACTGGCCGCGGGCGCGGCTGGCCAGCACCGCCGAAAAGAGCACCCCGCCGATGAACCCTGGAATGGCGAAGATGAGCAGCCACGGCTCGTCCATCCGGTTGGTGGGGTCGACGACCAGCGCGGCAAGGATGCCGACAGGCGCCCACGAGATGGCCCACGTGAGGCCGGTGAGCACGGCAGCACGACTTCGGCGAAGCCCGAACGGCATGATCGACCCGTGTGAAAGTGGCGTGACGCGGAACCGTCTCCTTTGAACTTTGTAAAATAAAGTACTTGACGCAGTACCGCCACCTGTCGATACTCCACGGAATGGCTCAACCCGTCCACCGCCCGCCTGCGTTGCACGACCGCGCCCTGCAGGATCTGTCGTTCATCCGGCGGACCATGGAGGGCGCCGCGGCGTTCACCGACGTGCCCGGGTGGGGGCTGGTGGGCATGGGTGCCATGGCGCTTGCGGCCGCGCCGATGGCGGCCATGCAGCCCACCGTCACCCGGTGGCTGGCCGTGTGGATGTTGATGGCCCCGCTGGCGACCGCTGTCGGCGCCTGGACCATGTGGCAGAAGATGCGCCGGCGGGTCTCCGGCGATGGCGCGGTCACGCTGAGCCTCCCGGCCCGCAAGTTCCTGCTCGGGTTCTGGCCCGCCGTCTTCGCCGGCGCGGTGCTCACCTTCGCGCTGGTCAATCCGTTGCTCCCCGGGCTCGATCTCGGGGTCGCGTCGCGGGTGCTGCCGGGGCTCTGGTTGCTGCTCTACGGCGTGGGGGTCACCACCGCCGGCGCGCATTCCATTCGCGCGGTGCCGCTCATGGGCATCGGGTTTCTCGCCCTCGGCGTCATCGCACTCCTGCTCCCCCATGCCAACGGCAACCTCATGATGGCGCTCGGCTTCGGCCTGCTGCAGATCGGCTTCGGCGTCCGCATCGCGAGGCGCCACGGTGGGTAAGCGCCATGTCCAGGCCATTCGCGCCGAAACGCCCCCAGCCGGCGATCATCCTTCCGAGGCGCGGACGTTGACGGCCGTGACAGGAGACCCTGCGCTGCCCATCGCGCTCGACCGGCTCATTCACGAGCGCCTGCGGCTGGCGATCGTGAGCGCGCTCGCCGTGCATGATTCGCTCACCTTCACCGATCTCCGCACTCTGCTCGACACATCGGATGGCAACGTGTCGGTGCATGCGCGCAAGCTCGAAGATGCCGGTTACGTGACCTGCACGAAGTCATTCGACGGCCGCGTGCCGCGCACGGAGTATCGATTGACCGGCAAAGGGCGGCAGGCGCTCGAGCGCTATCTCTCGCACATGGAAGCCCTCATCAAACGGGTCGGTGGCGCATGAAGGGCGTACCGGGGCATCTCGCCGTGATCATGGACGGCAACGGCCGTTGGGCGGCCAAGCGGGCGCGGCCGCGGTGGATGGGACACGCGCGCGGGGCGCAGACGGCCCGCGAACTCGTGGCGCACTGCGCCCGGCTGGGCGTGCAGCATCTCACACTGTACGCGTTCTCGAGCGACAACTGGAAGCGGCCGCGCGAGGAAGTGGGGTTCCTCATGGACCTCTTCGCGTCACACCTCGACCGCCAGCTCGCCGAGTTGCGGGCGAACGGCATCCGCCTGTCCATCGTCGGGCGCCGCGATCGGCTACCCCCGGCGCTGGTGGCGAAGATGGAAGAGGCCGAAGCGCGTACGGCCCAGTGCACGCGTATGCACCTGCGCGTGGCCATCGACTATTCCAGCAAGGCGGCGCTGCAGGAGGCGTTTGCGCGCGTGCAGGCCGAGGGCCGCGAGTGGCCGGCCGATCCGTTGCTCCCCAACGTGGACTTGCTGCTGCGCACCGGTGGCGAGCGGCGGCTGTCCGATTTCCTGTTGTGGGAGTGTGCGTACGCCGAGTTGGCGTTCATCGACGCGCTCTTCCCCGATCTCACAACCGCCGATGTGGATGCGGTGTTCGCCGATTTCGCGCGGCGCGACCGGCGCTTCGGCGGCCTGAACGCGGCGCCGGTGCCGGTGGGGAGCGCGTAGCGGCGTTCTCGTTCGCTGCCGCGGGGGCGTCAGGTAACGTGCTGAGAGATTGCCACCCACCATGTCACTCGTGCCCTGCAGGGCGCCGTCGCACCCGTTGGTTGCCCTAACCGCGACGGCGAGCGAAGTTCGTGCGCGGTCGATTCTTCCTCGGCCGAGTGTATCGTCACGCTCCTCCTTCCTGAGCTGCCCGATGCGTCACGCCCGTCGTCAGTCGTTGCTCCTATCGGCAACGGTTTCTCTCGTACTTGCCATGCCGGTCACCGCGACCGCGCAGCGCAACGCCCCCGTCTTCATCGACGAACTCACCTGGACGGAAATCCGCGACCGCATGCAGGCGGGCACGCGTTCCGTGATCATCGGCACCGCCGGTCAGGAGCAGAAGGGTCCACACATGGTGGATGGTGAGCACAAGTGGGTGCTCACGCACACCACCGAGCGCATCGCGCGCACGCTGGGGGATGCGCTCGTTGCTCCCATCCTCACCTACGTGCCCGAAGGCAGCTGGGACGCCCCGTTGCGCGGACACATGGCCAAGCCCGGTTCCATCACGCTGCCCGAAGACCGCTTCGTGGAGCTGCTGGTGCACGCCGCGCGCTCGCTCAAGAACGGCGGATTCACGCAGATCATCTACATCGGCGACAGCGGTGGCAATCAGCGCGGCATGCAGAAGGCGGCCGAGCAGCTCAACGCCGAGTGGGGCGGCAGCGCACGCGCCCTGTTCATCGGCGACTACTACACCAAGGCCGGCGAAGACATGCGCGTGATGCTGCGCGGCCGCGGTTACACCGACGAGGATATCGGCAGCCATGCGGGCATGCTCGATACGTCGGAGCTGCTGTACGTGAATCCCAAGCTGGTGCGCAAGGAGCGGCTCGCCCGCAACGGCGGCGCGCCGGACAGTGGTGTGAGCGGCGACCCCACCAAGGCGAGTGCTGAACTCGGCGCCGAACTGCTGAAGATCAAGATCGACAACGCACTCAATCAGATTCGCACCCTGCGGGCGGGAGGAAACAAGTGATGACGTCGATCATGCATCGGGCGCTGCGCACGGCGACGCTGTCGTCGCTGCTGCTCGCCTCGCCGCTCCTCGCGCAGGACCGTCCCGATCCGTATGCGGCGCCGTACATGGAATCGATGACGTGGACGGAGATCCGCGACGCCATTGCCGGCGGCAAGAAGGTCGCGATCATCCCCACCGGTGGCACGGAGCAGAACGGGCCGCACATGGTGATGGGCAAGCACAACTACATCGTCACCTTCTCGGCTGGCGTGCTCGCACAGCGCCTGGGCAATGCGCTGGTCGCGCCCACGCTGCAGTACGTGCCGGAGGGCGATTACAATCGCCCGGGCTGGGGTGACAAGCCGGGGGTGATCTCTCTCCCCGACCCGGCGTACGAGAAGGTGCTCGATGCCGCCGTGCGCTCCCTCAAGGTGCACGGCTTCACCGACATCATTCTCATCGGTGACAGTGGCCCGAATCAGCGCGGCATGACCAACATCGCGAAGGCTCTCAATGCGGAGTGGGGCGGCGGCGTGCGCGTGCACGCCATCACCGACTACTACGAGCAGGGGCGCATTCTCATTCGCGACTACCTCAACAAGACCTACGGCTGGAGCGAACAGGTGGTGGGCTCGCACGCCGGCACCAGCGACACGTCGCAGCTGCTGTACGTGTTTGCGCAGGGCATCCGCAAGGACAAGCTCGCGCCCAACGGCGGCAGCCCCGACGCGGGTGTGCAGGGGGATCCCACCAAGGCGAGTGTGGAGATCGGCAAGATCGCCATCGATTTCAAGGTCAACGCGGCGATCAAGCAGTTCAAAGCGGCGCAGTCGCCGTAGCCTTGCGGATATTGTCCGCGGAAGGATGCGGATAGAACGGAAGGGCGCGGATCCATCAGTGTAATCCGATGAATCCGCGCCCTTCTGCCATATCCGCCTGTTTCCGCGGTGAGTGGTTACGCGGTTACGCCACGTCGAAGCGGTCGGCGTTCATGACCTTGTTCCAGGCCGCCACGAAGTCGTGGACGAACTTCTCCCGGTTGTCGTTCTGGCCGTACACCTCGGCCACCGCGCGCAGCTCGCTGTGCGAACCGAAGATGAGATCCACGCGCGTGGCGGTGTACTTCACGTCACCCGTGACGCGGTCGCGGCCTTCGAACACTTCCGTGCTGCCCGTCATCGGCGCCCACTGCGTGTCCATGCTGAGCAGGTTCACGAAGAAGTCGTTCGAGAGCGTTTCCGGGCGGTCGGTGAGCACGCCGTGCTTGGTGGCGCCGTGGTTGGCACCGAGCATGCGCATGCCACCCACGAGGACCGTCATCTCGGGCGCCGTGAGGCCCAGGAGCTGCGCCTTGTCGACGAGCAGCTCTTCGGCCGGCTTGGTGAACACCGCCTTCTGGTAGTTGCGGAAGCCATCGACCTGCGGCTCGAGCACCGCGTACGAATGCGCGTCGGTCTGCTCCTGCGACGCGTCCATGCGGCCCGGCGTGAACGGCACGGTGATGTCGAAGCCGGCCTTCTTCGCCGCTGCCTCGATGGCCGCCGCGCCGCCGAGCACGATGAGATCGGCGATCGACACCTGCTTGCCGCCCGTGGCCGAGGCGTTGAACTCCTTCCGGATCGTCTCGTAGCTGTCGAGCACGCGCGTGAGCTTCGCCGGCTGGTTCACGTCCCACTGCTTCGCGGGCTCGAGGCGGATGCGCGCACCGTTGGCACCACCGCGCTTGTCGCTGCCGCGGAAGGTGCTGGCCGACGACCACGCCACGTATACGAGCTGCGAGATGGGGAGACCGGCCGCCAGGATCTTGCCCTTGAGCGCGGCGATGTCGGCCGCGTCGATCACCGGGTGATCACACGCCGGGATGGGGTCCTGCCACAGCAGCGCTTCCTGCGGAATCCACGGGCCGGCGTAACGCGACTTCGGGCCCATGTCACGGTGCGTGAGCTTGAACCACGCGCGCGCGAACGCGTCGTGGAATTCCTGCGGGTTCGCGTGGTAGCGCTTCGAGATTGCGAGGTACGACGGGTCGGTACGGAGCGCGATGTCGGCGGTGCTCATCGCCGGGCGCACCTTCTTGCCCGGCACGTGCGCATCGGGCACCACAAGCGACGCGTTCTTGTCGGTGGGCTCCCAGATGTGCGCGCCGGCCGGGCTCTTGGTGAGCTCCCACTCGAAGCCGAAGAGCGTGTCGAAATAGCCGTTGTCCCACTTGGTGGGGTTCGGCGTCCACGCGCCTTCGAGCCCCGACGTGGTGGTATCCGCGCCCTTGCCGGTGCCGAAGCGGTTGATCCAGCCGAAGCCCATGGCTTCGATGGGCGCGCCCTCCGGCTCCGGACCCACGAGCGCGGTGTCGCCGGCGCCGTGCATTTTGCCGAAGGTGTGACCGCCGGCCACGAGCGCCACGGTCTCTTCGTCGTTCATCGCCATGCGCGCAAACGTCTCGCGGATGTCACGCGCCGAGGCCATCGGGTCGGGCTTGCCGTCGGGGCCTTCGGGGTTCACGTAGATGAGCCCCATCTGCACGGCCGCGAGCGGGTTCTCGAGCTCACGATCGCCCGAGTAGCGGCTGTTGGCCTTCTCGCTCGTGGCGAGCCACTCGCCTTCGCTGCCCCAGTAGATGTCCTGCTCGGGCTCCCACACGTCTTCCCGGCCGAAGCTGAAGCCGAAGGGCTTGAAGCCCATCGTTTCCATGCCGATGTCGGCGGCGAGAATGAAGAGGTCGGCCCACGAGATCGTGTTGCCGTACTTCTGCTTGATCGGCCACAGGAGACGGCGCGCCTTGTCGAGGTTGCCGTTGTCCGGCCAGCTGTTGAGCGGCGCAAAACGCTGTGTGCCGCTGCCCGCACCGCCGCGGCCGTCGGCCGTGCGGTAGGTGCCGGCGCTGTGCCACGCCATGCGCACGAAGAACGGGCCGTAG
>DCZC01000177.1:6011-32800 GCA_002331565.1 Gemmatimonas sp. UBA2094 | reverse complement strand
GTGGCCGTAGTCGGCCGGCCACCAGTCCTTGCTGTCCGTCTGCAGGGCGACGAGATCGGCCTTGAGCGCGTCCACGTCGAGCTGCTTCAGGGCCTCCGAGTACTTGTAGCCCGGCAGCGGATTGGAGAGCGACGAGTGCTGGCGCAGGATGCCCACGTTGAGGGCGTTCGGCCACCAGTCGCGGTTGGTCCGCCCGTGCGGGCCGGCCATCGTCTTCGGCGCGGCCGCCGCGCCACCGTGCATCACGGGGCACTTGCCCCCATTGCCACCGGAATGTCCTTCCATCGTTCTCTCTCCGAGCGGAGCGTGGTCGTGCAGAGGGGCGCGTGCTTCCTGGTAAGACGGCGCACGCGGGTAAGGCGTAGCCTCGAAGGATATGCCTTCTAGATATAGGCAGCAATGGGATACTTCCTATATATCCCATAGGCAGGTACTATAGCTCGATGGACGTGAATCTCCTGCGGGCTTTCGTCGAGACTGCCGATGCCGGGAGCCTCAGCCGGGCGGCGGGGCATCTGGGGTTCTCCCAGCCGTCGCTGTCGGGGCAGATCCATCGCCTGGAAGAGCAGTTGGGGGCGGTGCTCTTCGAGCGCCACGGCCGAGGGGTGAACATGACCGCAGCCGGTCGCACGCTCTATCCGCGGGCGCGCAAGCTGCTGGACGAGCTGCGGTCCACGCAGGAGGCCGTCCGCCGCGAGGGGGCGACGCGCGGCGGGGTGCTGCAGGTGGGCGCCATTCCCACGGTCGCCCCCTACGTGCTGCCGGGCGCCCTGCGCCGGTTTCAGGCGCATCACGCGACCACGCGTGTGGAGCTGCGGGAGGACTACAGCGCCGTGCTCGCCAGGCTGCTGCTCGACGGCACGCTCGACGTGGTCATTGCCGCGCTCCCGTACGCCTTCGACCATCTCGACACCGAGGTGTTGGGTACCGACGCGCTCGTCGTGGCGGTCCCGGCCTCCCACCCGGCGGCCAGGGCGGGGCGCATCACGCTGGAGCAACTGCACGACGCACCGGCCGTGACCCTCGATCCGGCGCACTGCCTCGGCGAGCAGGTGGCGGGGTTCTGCTCGAGCCGTCAGGTGCATCCGTCGGTCGTGTGCCGCAGTGCGCAACTGGCCACGGTGCTGGAGCTGGTGGGCGCCGATGTCGGCGTGAGCATCGTGCCGGCCATGGCTGCGACGCGTCACAACACGCCGCAGTGTGCGTACGTGCCGTTGGTGGATCACCCGCTGCAGCGCGACATCGTGGCGGTGTGGCGGCGCGGTACGGTGCCGCGTGTCGAGGCGCGGGCGTTCGTGGATGCAGTGCGCGACGTGGTGCGCGGCTGGTAGACGCCGCCACGGCGGTTGCGAGCGGTTGGCGGATCGGTGAGCTTCCGGCGGTCACCTCGATCCCTTCAGCCCAACCATCATGCTCGTCCACGCCGTCTACTTCTGGCTGCGCCCCGATCTCACCGACGACGAGCGCGGCCGTTTCGCGTCGAATCTTCAGGGGCTCGCCGCGATCCCGTCGCAGGGCTGCTACATCGGTACGCCGGCCTCCACCGACCGGCCGGTGATCGATCGCACGTACACGTGGGCGCTCGTGCTGCTCTTCAAGGATCTCGCCGAACACGATCAGTATCAGGTGCACCCCACGCATCAGGCGTTCGTGGCGGAAAACAAGCAGTACTGGAGCCGCGTGCAGATCTACGACTCCGAGTGAGCAGAGATAGCGCGTCGGGGGCCACTCGGGCTGCGCGCCAGACTCGGCGCCAACTAGCTTTCGCGCATGAAACCCCTTGAACGCCTGGGCGAAGCCAAAACGCCCGACGGAACCATGCTGCAGCTGTACCGGCACGACGGCGCGTACCTCATCCGTGCCGACGGGGTGGAGCTCATGTCCACGCGCCGCCATCTGTCCGAGGACAAGCTGGCCGAAGTGGCGTGTGCGCCGCTGAAGACCCGCCGGGGCGTGCGGGTGCTGATCGGTGGGCTGGGACTGGGCTTCACGCTGCGCGAAGCGCTGCGTCACCTCGGGCCCGACGCCGAGGTGGTCGTGGCCGAATTGGTGGCCGAGGTAATCGCGTGGAACGCCAACCCCGACTATGCGCTGTCGGCAGAGGCGATGACCGACCCGCGCGTGCGCATCGTGCACGACGACGTGAGCAACGTGCTGCGCAAAAACGCCGGCGGCTTCGACGCGATCATGCTGGACACCGACAACGGGCCGGAAGGGATGATCATGAAGGAGAACTCGCGCCTCTACGCCGTGCGCGGCATCGCCAACACGATGGCCGCGCTTCGTTCAGGGGGCACGATCACGTACTGGTCGGTGGGCGACGATCCGGACTTCGAGCGCTCGCTCAAAAACGCGGGGCTCGAGGTGAAGGTCATGAAAGTGCGGGCGCATGCGACGTCGGGCCCGTTCCATACGCTTTACATCGCCACCTGACCGCATGCTCCCCTGATGTACCACGGCCGTTCGCGCGCGTCGCGCTGGCCAATCACAACGACAGGACACGTCCGGTGACAGGTCTGCGAACGCTATCCCCCGCGCTGGTGCTGCTGCTCGCCGGTTGCCTGGCGGGTACCACGCCGGCGCCACGTACGCCGTCGCCATCGGCCAGTCCCGTGCAGCTCGCGCCGGGCATCACGTGGTGGCGTACCGACGACACGCGCGGCCCCTGGCGCATGGCGATCGTACGGGTGGATCTCACGCAGCGCGACGTGCAGCTGCGGGCCGTGCATGCGCGCGATTCACTGGCGGGACGCGAGACCACGTCGGGCCTCGCCACGCGCCTCGCGACCGGACCGCTCGTGCCCCGCGTCGCCATCAACGCCGACTTCTTCGATCTGCGTACCGGCCGCAGCGAGAACAACCAGGTGACCGACGGTGAGTGGTGGGTGGGACGCATGGTCACCGATTCACCATTCGATACCTACGACAACGTGCACAGCCAGCTCGCCGTGGCGCACGACGGGCGTGCGAGCATCGGCCAGTACATTCTCGACGCACGCGCCTGGGGGCGCGGCGGCGTGGTACCGGTGCTGGGAGTGAATCACGCGCCGAGTGGCACGTACGAGGGTACGGTGCTGTACACCCCGCGTTTCGGTGCGCGCACCCCGCACGATTCCACGCGACGCGACAGCGCCGCCACGCGCCGGCTGGCCGAGGTGTCGCTGCGCGCCGTGGGTGCGCGGGCCGATACGATGCTCTATGTAGTGACGGCGGCGCCGTCGTCCGCGGGTGGCATGGGTATCCCGGCCGACGGCGCCGTGCTCTCCGCCTGGGGAGATCGCACGCCGGCCCTGCAGCAGTGGCGCGCGAACGATACGGTGCGCGTCTGGCTGGGGACGCAGCCGATGCTGCACGACGCGCGGCCCCCAATGCAACTGATCGGCGGATGGCCGCGTATTCTCGAGGCCGGAGTGAACATCGCGGCCGACGCCCCGAGCCGCGAAGGCACCATTTCGCGCAACGCCGAAGCGCGGCATCCCCGCAGTGCCGTCGGACTTTCGCGCGATGGACGGACGATGTGGCTGTTCGCCGTCGACGGCCGGAGTGCGGCGAGCGTCGGCATGTCACTGGTGGAACTCGGCGACGCCATGCGCGCGCTGGGTGCCTGGGATGCGCTCAACTTCGATGGTGGCGGCAGCACCGCACTGGTGATCGACGGCAAGGTGGTGAACGCGCCCACCGACGCCACCGGCGAGCGCGCGATCGCCAACGCGCTGCTCGTGCTGCAGCGGCGCTGACCACGCCGCGCGGTCAGCGCCAGGCGTTCACCAGCCTGGCGGCGATGCGGCCGATGGTATTCTCCAGCACCGCGAAGTCACCGGTGTTGCCGTTGGTGAACACGCTGATCACGATGGGGCCGCCGTCGTACTCGATGATGCCCACGTCGCTGCCGCTGATGGGCGGGAAATCGCCCGTCTTGTGGGCCACGGTGACGCCGCTCGCGTACCGCAGCACGGCCGGGAGGCGTGTGGTGTAGAACTGGCCGCGCAGATGCTGCAGCATGGCGTCGCTGTTGGCACGGTTCGCGTATGTCCCATTCATGATGCCGCGAAGCAGCGTACTCATCTCGCGGGCGGTGGTGCTGCCCAGCCACATGGTGGAGTCCGCGGTGAAGCGGTACCGGATGGCCGTGAGTGAGTCGGCCGACACGCCGGCCGGGTTGCGCGCCCGGAAGATCTGCACGTCGCTCCAGGAGGCCCGCTGCGGATCGTAGGCCGTCTGCAGCAGCCGGAAGAAGTCGGCGATGCTGTGCAGCATGCGCGTGTGGGGCAACCCGAGCTCCTGCATCAGGGCGTTCACCCGCGTGCGCTGCACGCGCGCCAGCACGAGATCGGTGGCCGTGTTGTCACTGGTGATGATCATCTGGTCGATGAGGTCGCGCATGGTGGGCGCGAGCCCCACCCCGAAGCGTCGGAGCAGCCCGGTGCCGCCGCGCAGCTCGTCCTCGCGGATGGTGTGCCGTTCGTCGAGCGACAGCGTGCCGGCCTGCGCATCCCGGTAGGCCTGCACCATGATCGGAATCTTGATCACGCTCATCGTGCTCACGGGCACGTCTGCGCGCACCGCGATGCGCCGTCCGCTTGGTACATGCTCGGCGTAGAGACTCGTCTGCGCCGGGAGTGCGTCGAGCAGGCGTTGCACCTCCGTCTGCAGCGCGGCATCGGAGGTTTGCGCGACCGCCGCGCCGGGCGGGCAGACCAGCGAGAATGCAGCGGCGGCCGTGAGGCGGAGCAGGGCGCGCGTACGACGGCGAGGCAGGGCAGTCGACATGGACGGGAGCAGTGCAGAGGGATGCAGGGCAGGGATGCAGGGCGGGTCTCTTGTGATAACGCGGGGGCGTGAAAAATGTCCAGCGAGACCATGCGACTTGCGAACCACAGCCGGATGGGTGAGGATGGCGTATGTCCACGCGCATTCTTACGCACCGGCTGTCGGTGGCCACCACGCAGCCCATCGAGCTCCTCGACATCACGGAACCGGCACAGGCGTGGGTGCGGAGCACCGGGGTCACGCACGGCTTGCTTACCGTCATGTCGCCGCACACTACGGCGCGCATCACCGTGAATGAACGCGAAACGGAGCTGCAGCAGGACATGGTCCGCTGGCTCGAAGCGCTCGCCCCCGCCGCCGCCGACTACGGCCACAATCGCGTGCCGGTGGACGACCGGCTCAATGCCCACTCGCATCTGCTCGGGCTGTTCATGAATGCGAGCGAGTCCATTCCCGTGAGCGACGGGGTGCTCGACCTCGGCGGCTGGCAGTCGCTGTTCTTCGTGGAGCTCGATGGCCCCCGTTTGCAGCGTGAGGTGAAGTTGCACCTGATGGCGGTGGCGTGAGCGTGCACGCTCACGACATGGCCGGGTTCTTCGCGTCACGCGCGTCGCTCGATGGCGACGCGTACCTGGAGCTCACGTTCACCTTCGAGTGTGCCGGTGACCCGCATGCCGCGGCCGCCCATCTGGCCAGCGAGCAGTCCACCGCGCAGTGGCATCGCGTGGGAGTGCCCGAAGACTTCCGCCCGCAGTTCGCCGCGAAGGTGCTGGAGCTGGACGCCACGCCCATCGAGGCGTTCTCGCTACCATTGACTGTCGTGCCGTCCGGCGCCGTGCATCGCTGCCGCGCGGTCATCGCGCATCCCTGGGGAAATTTCGGCCCGCGCATTCCCAATCTCATCACCGCCGTGATGGGAGAAGGAACCTTCTTCGCACCGGGTATCCCCATCATCCGCCTCGAGGACATCCGCTTCCCCGACGCCTTTCTCGCGCACTTCGACGGGCCGCAGTTCGGTGTGGCGGGCGTGCGTGAGTTGCTGCAGGTGTTCGGTCGTCCGGTGTTCTTCGGCGTCATCAAACCCAACATCGGGTTGCCGCCGGAGCCGTTCGCGGAGCTTGGGTACGAAGGCTGGATGGGTGGTCTCGACGTTGCGAAGGACGACGAGATGCTCGCCGATGCGCCGTATTCGCCGCTGGCCGCGCGCGCCGCGTTGCTGGGTGCGGCGCGCCGACGTGCCGAGGCCGAGACGGGGCTGCCCAAGGGATTTCTGGCCAACATCACCGACGAGGTGGACCGGCTGGCAGACCTGCACGACGTGGCGGTGGACGCCGGAGCGAACCTCGTAATGGTGAATGCCCTGCCGGTCGGTATCAGCGGTGTGCGGGCGCTGCGCCGCGTGGCGCGCGTCCCCATCGTGACGCACTTCCCGTTCATCGCCGCCTTCAGCCGCGTGCCGGCGCACGGGGTGCATTCACGCGTGATGACACGACTGCAGCGCCTGGCCGGCGCCGACGTGATCATCATGCCGGGCTTCGGCGATCGCATGATGACGCCCGCGGCCGAGGTGCTGGAAAACGTGCAGGCGTGTCTCGAGCCCATGGGCTCCGTCAGGCCCAGTCTGCCGGTGCCCGGTGGCAGCGACTCGGCGGCCACGCTGCCCGGGGTATATCGGCAGATGGGCACCGTCGATTTCGGCTTCGTGCCCGGGCGCGGGGTGTTCGCGCATCCCTTGGGACCGCGTGGCGGTGCGGCGAGTCTCCACGAGGCGTGGGCGGCGATCGTGGCTGCGCAGTGATCGACCGCCGACCCAGTCGTATGGCGGGTCGGCGTGTCGCAGGCTCGCTAGTGTGCCACCCAGCGCATCATGCCGCCGGCGAGTGATTCGACCTGCGTGAAGCCGGCGGCCATGAGCTGACGTGCGGCGCGGCCACTCCGCGCGCCGCTTTGACACACCAGCACGATCGGCACGTCGCGATCGAGTGATACCAGCTCTCCCTCGAGCGTGCCGAGCGGAATGCAGCGGGCACCCGCAATGATACCGGTCGCGGTCTCTGTCGGTTCGCGCACGTCGACGAGTTGCAGTGACTCACGTCGGGCGAGCCGTTCGCGCAGGGCCGCCGGCTCCAAGTCGCGCACCCGTGCCTCGGCATCGTCGTGCAAACCGGGAGTGCCGCAGAACGCATCGTAGTCGATGAGCTGCGTGATGGTGCGCGTGCCGCAGGCCTGGCATGACGGATTCCGGGCGATGCGCAGCGAACGAAACTCCATGCTGTGGGCATCGATAATGAGCAGCCGGCCGGCGAGGGTGTCGCCGAGGCCCAGCAGCAGCTTGAGCGTCTCGGTGGCCTGGATGGTGCCGACGAGACCCGGGAGCACCCCGAAGACACCGCCCTCAGCGCAATTGGGCACCGTCTCCGGCGGCGGCGGTTCGGGATGGAGGCAGCGATAGCAGGGCCCATCGGGCATGGCGAACACGGAGGCTTGCCCGTCGAAGCGAAATATCGAGCCATGCACGTTGGGAATGCCCAGCAACACGCACGCATCGTTCACCAGATAGCGGGTGGCGAAGTTGTCGGTGCCGTCCACCACCACGTCGTAGCCGCGCATGATGTCGAGGGCGTTCGTCGAGGTGAGCCAACCGGTGTGGGTCACCACCTGCACGTGCGGATTCACATCGTGCAGCCGGTCGCGAGCGGAATCGAGCTTGCTGCGCCCCACGTCGCGGGTACCGTGCAGCAGTTGGCGCTGCAGGTTGGTCACGTCCACAACATCGTTGTCGACGAGGCCGAGTGTGCCCACGCCGGCCGCGGCAAGGTAGAGTGCCACCGGAGACCCGAGACCACCCGCACCGACCACCAGCACGCGTGATGCCTTGAGTCGCTGCTGTCCCTCCGTGCCGACACCGGGGAGGATGAGATGGCGCCGGTAGCGGTCGCGCTCGGCGGCCGACAGGGCCGGGAGTTCGCGGGTGGGAGGCATGGTCATGGGTGAGACGTTTGGGGTCTGCCCGTCGGAAGCGACGCAAGCTCCGTCGACCACAGCCGTTTCCCGGTCACGTCCCAGAGCGCGGCCGTCAGCGCACGGGTTCGGGGATCGATGTCGAGCGTGCCGTAGAATTGCAGGTCGTCGCTCGGCGGACGATTGGGCTTGGGCGCCGAGCTGGCGAATCGCACCTCGGGGCCGAACGTACCGTCGAGGGCATTGGGGCCGAAGGTGCCCGCATGCATGGGGCCGGCCACGAACTCCCAGAACGCATCGAATTGCGTGAACGCAGCCCGGTCGGGCGCGTAGTGATGCGCCGCGCAGTAGTGCACGTCTGCCGTGACCCACACCACGTTGCGTACTTGAGCCGCCTGCAGGTTGCGCAACAGGCGGGCGATGTCGTGTTCGCGGCCGAGCGGTGCGCCATTGTCGGCGTTGGCAACGGCTTCGTAGTTGCGCACGCCGTCGCGAACGCGATCGTTTACGACGAGCCCGATGGGCATGTCGCAGGCGATGATCTTCCACGTGGCGCGGCTCTGGCGCAGCGACTGCTCGAGCCACGCGAGTTGCGCCTCACCCAGTATGGCCGTGGCGGGCGACGGTTCGGCTTGCAGATTGGCCGAGTTGGTACCGCGATAGCTTCGCAGATCCACGACGAAGATGTCGGCCAGTGCGCCAAGGCTGAACGAGCGATACACCCGGTTGCGGTCGGTCGTGTGCCGGCGGATAGGCAGGAACTCGAACAGCGCCTGCCGCCCACGCTCTGCCAGCACGCGCACGCGCTTCTCGGTGAAGCGGGGATCGTTCTCCAGCACGAGATCGTGGAACCAGTTGTCCACTACTTCGTGGTCGTCCCACTGGGCGATGATGGGCACACTGGCGCCGAACCGCCGGGCGTTGTCGTCGAGCAGGTTGTAGGCGAACGCGCCGCGATAATCCTCGAGCGTTTCGCACACCTTGCTCTTGGCCTCGGTTACCAGGTTGCGCCACACCGTGCCGTCATCGAGCGTCACTTCGGGGAGCAGCGGCCCGTCGGCGTAGATATTGTCGCCGGAGTGCACGAACACATCGGGCTCGGCGCGACGCAGGGCGTCGTACATGCGGATGCCGCCGCGCGACGTGTCGATGCCCCACCCCTGACCTACCATGTCGCCGGACCAGGCGATGCGCACCGGTCGAGCCGGGGCTGTGTGCGCCAGCGGTGGCGTGCGGAACTGACCGACGACCGGCTCGCTCATCACCCCGGGGCTGGCAAGGCTTTCGTAGCGCGCGCGGTAGAAAATCGTCTGGCCCGGCGGGAGACCACGCAGGTCGAGGTGCGTGGTGAAGGCCCGTTCGCTCGTCGCGACTGGCCCCCGCACGCGCCGCACGTTGCGAAACCGATCGGTGGTGTCCCACTCCAACTGCAGGCGGGCGTCACGGTCCGTTCGCCCCCACACCACCGCGCGTGTAGGCCACGGGTCGCCGCTCTGCACGCCGCTGGGCCACTGCGGCCGGAGCCGCTCGCTCGTGATGATGGCCGGGGCGCCGATCACCCCACCATAAGGCGCGTCGCCGCCGAGTGCCGTCCAGAGCGGCGTGCGGGAGAGTGCGCTGGACGTGCCGGCGGACACGAGCGCCGCCAGAAAGTCGCGACGGGGCAGAAGGGAGTCACTCATCGGATCTCCAAGATACACGACGGGCGCGACACCGAAGCGTCGCGCCCGTCACGAACGAAACCGACCGGCGTCTCAGTCGCCGAATACGGCGGCATCGGCGCCTGCCTTCTCCGAGCCGTAAGCAGCCGAGGCGGGCGGGTGCGTTGCGCCGAGACGCGTGGAGATGGCGATGCCGCCGAAGGTGAGGAACACGACGCCGATGACCATCACGGCGCGGTTGATGAGCTTCAGCGAGTGCGCTTCGTGCGCATCGTCGCACAGGTTGTCGAACATGGGTAGCGTACGTGTAGGTGGTGATTCGAAAGGGGACCAACGTATTCAAATATCGGACGGTGTACCTTTGGGGTGCAGTCCTGTCCGCCCGAAACCCGGCGGTGGCTCACCCTTCGCTTATCCAGTTTCAGGAATCCGACGCCATCTTCGGCGGATCGCGTTCGTCGCCCACTCCATCGGTGCGTCCCTGGCGGCTCAACCGGCCGCTGGACGGTCGACGGCTTCCCGGTGCGTGCCGCTGGACCGCCTGCGCGGTTGACGTTCGCGAATGGACGATCCCATAGGAGAGCACATGCGCACCGTGTACTACACCGCGTCGTCCCTCGACGGATACATCGCCGACGAGCGGCACGCGATCGACTGGCTCATGCAGTTCCCCGATGGCGGACACTCGAGCTACCCCGAATTCATCGCGCGCATCGGGGCGCTGTGCATGGGGTCGCACACCTACGAGTGGATGTGGCAGCACCACATCGGCCCCGCGGCCGCCGAGCCGATGGCGTGGCCCTATGCGCAGCCCACGTGGGTCTTCAGTTCGCGCGACCTGCCGCGTCGGCCCGACAGTGACGTGCGCTTCGCCAGGGGCGACGTGCGCACCGCGCATGCGGTGATGGCGGAGGTCGCCGCCGGCAAAGACGTATGGGTGGTGGGCGGTGGTGATCTCGCCGGACAATTCCACGATGCCGGTCTGCTCGACGAGATCATTGTCACCACCGTACCGGTGACGCTTGGCCGCGGCATGCCGGTCCTGCCGCGGCGCATCACCTCACCTCCGCTGCAACTCGTTTCGGTGCGTCAGATGGGGCCCGCGTTCGTGCAACTCCACTACCAGGTGCAGCGGATCAGCGGAACGGCAGCGGCCCCTGACCGTCCTTGAGCTCCCGTACCATGCGGTCGTCGCCGGTGAGCTCCCAATAGATCATCGACACGGGAATCATCCCCACCGCGTTCACTTCGTCGAGGAACCGCTGCATCGTGAACGCGCTCCCCAGTTGGCGCGCCCGCTCGGCCATCGCCTCTTCCATCAGTCGGCCACCGGTCACGTAGGTGGCGCCGTATCCCGGCTGACGTAGATAGAGATGCTGCTCGAAGCCAAGCAGCGGGTCGCGTCGCATCCAGCCGCGCGGTGTCCAGTTCACGTGCAGATTGCCGGCGCCGGCCATGTCCAGCTCGTTGCTGTGCGCGTACAGATTGCCCAGACCGCGCGCCGCGCGCGCCGCCAGCATGGCCCACACAATCTCGCGCGAGCGCGGACTGTCGTCGTACAGACCGGCGTGCATGGTCCACTCTTCCATCACCGTCGCCATCCCCTCGGCGCGGCTCATCCACACATTGTAGCGCAGCGGTTCCCGGCGGATGGGATTGGCGTGCGGTTCCACGCGGATGCGCATGTTGTCCCACCAGTGCCAGAGGTGCGCCCAGAGCGTGCGCGGGTCGCGGTGGGTGGCTTGCGCAAAGAAGTTGCGCGTGGGTTCCGGCGAGAAGCCCATGAAGCGCTCACGCAGGGCGCGCTCCATCCACGGCTTCATGGTGATGAGCTGCTTGTCACGCCAGAAGCCGAGGTACTTGGGCAACATCGTATCCTGCAGCGCCGCAAACTCCGCGGCATTGGCGGATACCCGCATGGGGGGCAGCGCGGCATTCCGCGCCTCTTCGAGGCGCAGCGAGGCGTGCGCGCGTGCGAGCTCCCGGCGCGTAATCGTGACCTCCTCCTCCCACGTGAGCGGCATGAGCAGCACGTTGCGCAGATACCACGTGTACTGGGCCTTGCCGATCCCCGACGGGCCGGTGCGCTTGGGCGATTCGACGCGCAGCCATTCCGCGAAACCCGTCGTGGCCTGGCCGGCATCGGCGATCGCCTTGGCGAGAGCCGCGTCCGTCGGATGCCGCTGCTTCACGCGCGCGGCCAGCGTGCCGAGCGCCTCGTGTTGCTCCTCGAAGGCCCGGATGCCGCCAATCCACAGATCTTTCGCGTTCGCGGCCGCGAGATTGAGGCGCGCCTGCGCGAGCAGGGGTGGAATCGACCGCAGCGCGGTGGTGAGTCGCATGCGTTCGTCGGGCGTGAGCGCCCGCACCGTGTCGAGCGCCGTGCGGGGCCAAATGCCGTACTGCCACAGGCGGATGGCGCCGTGAATGGTGGGCCCCTCCTCGGCCGGCGTATCGCTTTCTTCGGTGCGCACCGACGCGTAGTACGCCGGGTCGCGGGAGAAGGGCTGCAGCACCGTGAGGTGATACTGCATGCCGTTCATCTCGGCGCGGACGAGATGCCAGTCCACCTGCTGCGCGATGCTCCATCCGGTCGTGTCGATGGCGGTGAGCTGCTGCTGCAGCGACCGCAGCTCGCCAAGCCGTCGCGCGTTGGTGGCCGGCGTGTAGTCGGGCGCTCCGTTCACCAGAGGCGCTTCCTCGAAGGCGCGCCAGCGGTCGAACAGGCTGCGCAGATCGGCGTATCGATCGGGTGGTGGCTGAAACGCCACCAAGGGCAGGGCGAGGAGCAGGAATTTGAAGGGCATACCCCGAAGCTGCGCGTAGATCGGGGCATACGCCAGTTCCCGCACTACTGCGGAAAACGAGACGGGTAACACGCGCGGACGACACGGGAGGTAGTTTCCTGCTCTGTCGCGACGTGTGATACCACCACCTGACTACTGCCGACGTGTTATGGTCGTAAGGATTCTCATCGCATGAGCACGCCGCGTCTCCGGCGGGAGCTTGGACTGGTCGGCCTGGCCGCCGCCGGCATCGGCTCCATGGTGGGCGCCGGTATCAACATCGTGCCGTTCGCGCTGCAGCGTTCGGTGCCCGGCATCGGTGCGTACGTGCTTCCGGCCTATCTGCTGGCGGCCATCCCCGCCGTCCTCGCAGCGCTCTGCTATGCCATGCTCGGCAGCGCGATGCCCCGCGCCGGTGGCTCGTACGTGTACGCCAGCCGGGCGATCGGCCCGTACACCGGGTTCCTCGCCTCGTTCTCGCAGTGGTTCGGGTTGTGCATCGCCATCGGGGTGGTGAGCTATGTCATCCCGCCCTTTCTGCGTGATACCGCGCGGGCCGCGCAATGGATGGACCTCGCCCGCACGCTCGACGACCGCAACGTGCGCCTGGCGTTGGCGCTGGGCTTCCTGTGGGTGTTCGTGCTGGTGAACCTCCGCGGCGTCCGTGCGGTGACCCGCACGCTGGTGCCGCTCGTGGCGCTCGTGTTCCTCTGCAGCGGCCTGGTGGTGATCACGGGCTTTTCGCATGGTGCCGACGAGTATCGTGCGCTGCTCGGCGCCCGGGGCGAGCAGGCGATGCTGGCCGGCGTCTCCGGCGATTTCTGGCGCGTGGTCCCGCCGGCAGCCGCGGTCCTCTTCTCCAGCTTCATCGGCTTCGACGTGATCGCGCAGGCGGGCGGTGAAGCGAAGGATCCGTCGCGCACGCTGCCCCTGGCCATCGGGCTCGCCATCGGCACGGTGGGGCTTTTCTACTTCGCCTTTACCGGTGCCGTGTACCGGGCCGTGCCGTGGCAGTACGTGGCGGCGGCCAGCGCGACCGGTGACGTCACGGCGCCGGGATTGCTCACGCCGCTCGTTTCGCCGGCCGTGGGCGTGCTCATGATGTCCGGTGCGGCGCTGGCCCTCATCAAGGATCTGCCGGGCATGCTGCTGGGCGTCTCGCGACTGTGCTTCGCGTGGGCGGAAGACGGCGTCTTCCCGCGCGCCATGGCGTCGGTCGACCCCGTGCACGGGACGCCGCGCACGGCGCTGTTCGCGTCGGCGGCGCTCTCCACGCTCGGTATTCTCGGTGGGCATTTCGCCGGAGACTTCTTTCTCGGCGTCGACATCCTTGTCACCGCGATGCTGGTGAACTTCATCATCATGGCGTGCGCGGTGCTGCGGCTGCCGGCACACAATCCGGCGCTCGCGCGGGACGTGCGCGTGTTGCGGGTGCGGTGGGCTCAGGTCGCGGTGTCGGTTACTGCGCTGCTCGGGCTCGGCGCGTTGCTCGCGGTGCACAGCTGGCGCGATCTCACGGCGACCGTACCCGGCTGGTACGCCCGTTCGACACTCGTTTGGCTCGGGGTCATGGCGATCGGCACCGTGATCTACCTGCGGGAGACCCGCGCGCTGGCCGCCCGCGGCGGTGATCTGCGCGCGATAACTTCCGTGCTGCCGGCCGAGTAGCCGGGCGTTCGCACACTCCTCCGCATTCATTCGCTTTATGATCGAACGCATTTCGCTCGCTCCCGGACTGACCATTGCGCGCGCCCTCACGGGGCTCTGGCAGATCGCCGACATGGAGCGGGACGGTCATCCCCTCGATCCGGCGGTGGCGGCGCGCGCGATGCAGCCGTACGTGGACGCCGGCCTCACGACCTTCGACATGGCCGACCATTACGGCTCGGCGGAGATCGTGGCGGGCACGTTCCGTGATGCGGGCGGATACGACGCATCGCAACTACAGTGCCTCACCAAGTGGGTCCCCGAACCGGGTCCCGTCACCGCCGATGACGTGCGCGCCGCGGTGGATCGGGCGTGTACGCGCCTGCGCACCGATCGCATCGATCTGCTGCAGTTCCATGCCTGGACCTTCGCCGATCCGCGCTGGCTCGATGCGCTGTGGTTGCTCGAGGCCGAACGCGACGCCGGCCGCATCGGCGCCATCGGCGTGACGAACTTCGATACGGCGCATCTGCGCGTGGCGATCGCATCGGGCATCCGCCTGGTGAGCAATCAGGTGAGCGGCAGCCTCGTCGACACGCGGTTCACCCGCAAACTCGCCCCCTACGCGCGGCAGCACGGCGTGGGGATCCTCTGCTACGGCACGGTGCTCGGCGGCTTCCTGAGCGAGCGCTGGCTGGGTGCGCCGGAACCGCAGTGGGAGGCCCTCGAGACGTGGTCGCAGATGAAGTACGGCCGGTTCATCCGCACGGCAGGCGGATGGGAGACGTTCCAGGGGGTGCTGCGCGCGGCGCACACGGTGGCGGTGAAGCACGGAGTCTCCATCGCGCTCGCAGCGAGTCGCTGGGTCCTCGAACAGCCGGGCGTGGCGGGCGTGATCGTGGGGGCGCGACTCGGGCAATCGCAGCATGTCGCGGACACCGCGAAGCTGTTCGCCTTCGCGCTCGACGACGACGACCGCGCACTGCTCGCAGCCGCGCAGTCTGCGCTCGAGCCGATTCCCGGTGATTGCGGTGACGAATACCGCACGCCGCCGTTCCTCACCGCGAGTGGTGATCTGTCGCATCATCTCTCGAGTTTCCCCGCGCCGTTCACCGCGCGCCCCGGCCATGACGATCGCACGCTGGCGCTGAGCGGTACTGTATGGGAGCCGATGGCCGGATACAGTCGCGCCGTGCGCAAGGGCAACCGCATTCACGTGTCGGGGACCACTGCCACGCACGGCAGTCACGCCATCGGCGGTGACGACGCTGCCGCGCAGACGCATTTCTGCATCGACAAGATCGCGGGCGCGCTCCAGTCGCTCGGCGGACGACTCGAGGATGTCGTGCGCACGCGGGTGTTCGTGAGCAACGTGAATCGCGACTGGGAAGCCGTGGCCCGCGCGCACGGCGAGCGCTTCGGGCACATCCTGCCGGCCAACACCATGGTGCAGGCGTCGCTCATCGGCGACGAGTATCTCGTGGAGATCGAGGCGGACGCGGAACTCGGTTGAGGATACCGTGGGCGCGGCGACGCTCCGCACCGTGAACCACCCGTGCACCGGCGTGCGATAGAAGCGAAACGGGGCGGGAGGACGTAGCGACCATTGGCCGCCCCAGAACCGGAGACCAGTACCGGTTATCGAGTGGGATTCCCGGCACCGGAGCAGAGCCCTCGGCCGGAGGCTACCTTTGAGGCGGTTTGTGCCGCGCTGCATGCGCGGTGTCCCCACCGGTCGGCGAAAGCCGCCCCTCCCGCACCCTCAGGAGCTCGACCCGATGGCCCGCCGTCGCCGTTCCCCCCTCATCGCCCGCGGCGCCTCCGCCGCGCTGGCCATGTCTCTGCCGTTCACGCTCGCGGCGCAGGCGCGTCAGGCGGCCAAACCGGCCCCCGTGTCCGCACTGTCGACGTTCGATTCCACCACGTTCACAGCGCTCTCGTGGCGCAACGTGGGGCCTTGGCGCGGTGGGCGCTCGGTGGCGGTGGCCGGGCTGCCGTCGAACCCCATGACGTACTTTGCCGGCTACACCGGCGGCGGCGTATGGCGCACCGACGACGCCGGCAACAGCTGGCGCAACATCTCCGACGGCCACTTCACGAGCAGCTCCATCGGCGCCATTGCCGTTGCGCCGAGCGACGAGAACGTGATCTACGTGGGCTCGGGTGAACACGCGATCCGCGGCCAGTCGAGCAGCTACGGCGACGGCATGTACAAGAGCACCGATCAGGGCCGTACCTGGACGAAGATCGGGCTCACGACCTCGCGGCAGATTTCGGCGGTGCGCGTGCATCCCCATAATCCCGACGTGGTGTACGTGGCGGTGCAGGGTGACCGCTGGAAGGGCACGACCGATCGCGGCATTTACCGCAGCACCGATGGCGGCAAGACGTGGACCCAGCTGCTGAAGGGCGAGAACGCCACGAGCGGCGCCGCCGATCTCAGCATGGATGCCACCAACCCGCGCATTCTGTACGCGGCCTTCTGGGATCATCAGCGCATGCCCTGGATGGTGCGCTCCGGCGGGGCCGGCAGCGGTATCTGGAAGAGCAGCGACGGCGGCGAGACGTGGACGCGCCTGAGCGACGGGCTTCCCAAGCTGATGGGCAAGATCGGCGTGTCGGTGTCGCCGGCCAACCCCGACCGTGTGTACGCCATCGTGGAGGCCGAGAACGGCGGCCTCTATCGCAGCGACGATGCAGGCAAGTCGTGGCGCCTGATGACCGGTGACCGGCTCATTCAAACGCGTTCGTGGTACTACATGAACATCACGGCCGACCCCACCAACGCCGATGCGGTGTGGGTGAGCAACGCGCCGCTACTGCGCAGCACCGACGGTGGCCGCACGTTCACGGTGGTACCGGCCACGCACGGCGACAATCACGGGGTGTGGGTCAATCCGCGCGACTCGCGCTACGTGATCAATGCCAACGACGGCGGCGCGAGCATCTCGCTGAATGGCGGCAAGAGCTGGAGCACGCAGGACAACCAGCCCACGTCGCAGTTCTATCACGTGGCGGTGGACGACGATTTTCCGTACAAGTTGTACGGCGGTCAGCAGGACAATTCGAGCGTGATCATCAAGTCGCGCAGTGACGGCGGGGCGATCGGTATTCGTGACTGGAACGAGGGTCCCGGCTGCGAAAGCGCCAACATGGGCGTGAGCGCGAAGAATCCGCGCTACGTATACGGCGGCTGCTATCAGGGGCTCATCGACGAGCAGGACGCGCAGACGGGGCTGACGCGCACGATCATGCCGTGGCCCGAAATGAACCTCACCGAGCCCACGGACAAGACGAAGTACCGTTTCAACTGGACGGCGCCCATCGAAGTGTCGCAGCATGACGACAAGGTGGTGTACCACGGTGGCAACGTGCTGTTCAAGACCACGAACCGCGGCCAGAACTGGACGCCCATCTCCGGCGATCTCACGCGCAACGACAAGACGCGTCAGGGGTGGGGCGGTGGCCCCATCACCAACGAAGGCGCCGGCGGTGAGGTCTACGCCACCATCGTCGTGATCGAGGAATCGTCGCACGATGCCGGTACATTGTATGTCGGTACCGACGACGGGCTCATTCAGCGGACCCGCGACGGCGGAAAGACGTGGACGAACATCACCCCTGCTGCATGGGGCGACGGTCTCGTGAACGAGATCGCCGTGTCACCGCACGACGCGGGCACGATCTACGTGTCGTTCCGCAAGGACCGCGTGGGCGACAATACGCCGCACATCTTCGTCTCGAAGGATTACGGCGCCACTTTCACCCGCATCGTGAACGGCCTGCGCGACGGCGAACCGGTGCGTGTCGTGCGGGAGGATCCCGTGCGCAAGGGACTGCTGTATGCCGGCACGGAGACCGGTGTGTACCTGTCGTACAATGCCGGCGCGCAGTGGTTGCCGTTCCGCGGCAACTTCCCGGTGGTGCCGGTCACCGATCTGCAGGTGAAGCACGGCGATCTCATCGCGGCCACCGAGGGTCGCGCCTTCTGGATTCTCGACGATCTGTCGGTGCTGCGCCAGCGCGCCGATTCGCTCGAACAGGCCAAGGCCCATCTGTACGCGCCGCGCGAGGCGATCCTGTTCGCGGGCAGCGGCGGCTTCGGCTCGCCGCAGAATGCCGGCAAAAATCCGCCCAACGGGGCCACGGTGTATTTCCGTGTCGCCGCGGCGCCCGACAGCGCCAACGCCGTGTCGCTCGAGTTCCTCGACGCCAAGGGCAGCGTGGTACGCGCGTTCGCCACGCGGGATTCGCTCAACCGCCTCACGGTGAAGCCGGGGCTCAACAGCATCACCTGGAACCTGCGCCGCGCCATGCCCACGCGCGTGGGCAACGTGCTGCTCTTCGGCGCGCCGGGCGACGGGGGCGCGCGCGTGTCACCGGGCGCCTACTCGGTGCGGCTCACCGTGGGCAGCACCGTCATGACGCAGCCGCTGGTGGTGAAGCAGGACCCGCGCATCGATGCGCCGCTCAGCGTGATCGCCGAGCGGGATTCGGTGGCCAATCTGCTCTCGTCGCGCATCAACGAGATCCACGAGTCGGTGTTGCGTCTGCGCGATGTGAAGGCCCAGGTGCAGGGGTACGTTGCGCGCGCGAAGGAAACGAGCGCCGCCGATACCATCGGCAAGGCGGGCCGTGCTCTTGGCGGCAAGCTGGACAAGATGGATCCGCGCCTCACCACCAAGGCGGCCAACGGGCAGGACATCATCAACTTCGCCAACGGGATCAACGGCCAGTACGGCTTCCTGCTCGGCCAGGTGGAGGGCAACACCGCCCTGTCGCAGCCGGTGAAGGAGCGGCTGGCCGAACTCGAGAAGATCTGGCAGGGCATCCGCGCCGAGGTCGAGGCGATCGAAAACGTGGACGTGCCGGCGTTCAACGCGCTGCTCAAGGCCAACAACGTGCCGGGCGTGATCAGCAAGACCAAGGGCAAGGGGCCGATCGCATGAGCGTGTTGTACACGGAGGCACAGAGGTTGGTGAGGCACGGAGTCGGGCTCGCGATGGTAGTTGCCTGCATCGCACCGTCCGTGCACGCCCAGAAGGCCAAGGGCGCGGCCACGCTATACGTTCCCCCTGCCGGGTCATGGGAGCGGCGCTCGCCATCGCTAGTCGGCGTGGATTCGGTGAAGCTCGCCGAGGCCATCGCCTTCGCGATCAGCAAGGAGAGCAAGTCGCCGCGCGATCTCGAGCTCAATCATCTGCAGACCTTCGGGCGTGAACCGCTCGGCGATGCCATCGGTCCGCTGCCGCCGCGTGGCGGAGCCACCGGCGTCATCGTGCGGCGTGGCTACGTGGTGGCCACGTGGGGGACGCCCACGGCGAACGAGATCACCAACAGCGTCACCAAGAGCTTTCTCAGCACCGTGGTGGGGCTGGCGGTAGACGACGGCCGCATCCGCAACGTGCGCGATACGGTGGCGCCGTACGTGCCCCCCATCGTGCGGGCGCGTCCCAACGGGACGGTGTTTTCGCGTGACTGGCCCGGCACAGACAAGCTGCTCATGCCCTTCGATTCACCGCACAATCGCACGATTACCTGGGACGATCTGTTGCGGCAGGTGAGCGACTGGGAAGGCACGCTGTGGGGTAAGCCCGAGTGGGCAGACCGCCCGGCGCAGGACGCCAGCACGTGGACCACGCGCGCCCGCAAGACACCAGGCAGTGCGTACGAGTACAACGACACGCGCGTGAACGTGCTGGCGTTGGCGGCGTTGCAGGTGTGGCGCCGCCCGCTTCCGGATGTGCTGAAGGAGCGCATCATGGACCCCATCGGCGCCTCGACTACGTGGCGCTGGTACGGCTACGACAACTCCTGGATCGTGCTCGATGGCCGCGAAGTGCAGAGCGTGAGCGGCGGCGGCCACTGGGGCGGCGGCATGGTGATCAATGCCTGGGACATGGCGCGCTTCGGCTTGCTCACGCTGCGGCGCGGTAACTGGGGCGGCAAGCAACTGCTCAGCGATGCGTGGGTGACGCAGGCGCTCACGCCCACGAAGGTCGAGCCCACCTACGGCTACATGAACTGGTTCGTGAACACCGACCGCAAATACGTGGCCTCGGCACCGCCGCAGGCCTTCGTGCACGTCGGTGCGGGCAACAACTACATCTACGTGGATCCGGTGAATGACGTGGTGGCCGTGGTGCGTTGGATGGACAACGGGCAGAGCCTCAACGGTTTCGTCGAACGGCTGCTGGGTGCCATCCAGCGCTGACCATCGCGTTCGCTCCACAGCGGCTCCTCTACTCCCCGGTCAATGCCCGCCAGTCTTCTCGCGCTGCTCGACGATATCTCGTCCATGATGGACGACGTGGCCACGATCACGAAGGTCGCGGCCATGAAGACCAGCGGTGTCATGGGCGACGACCTGGCTCTCAATGCGGAGCAGGCGAGTGGCGTACGCGTGGAACGCGAACTGCCCGTGGTGTGGGCCGTGGCCAAGGGATCCTTGTGGAACAAGGTGATCCTCGTACCGGTGGCGCTGATCATCAGTGCGTTCGCGCCATGGGCGGTTATGCCGCTCATGATGGTCGGCGGTCTGTTCCTCTGCTTCGAAGGCGTCGAGAAGCTGGTGCACAAGGCGCTGCATGCCAACGAGCCCGAAGCGCACAGTCCCATCGTGACGCAGCCGCAACTCACCGAGGAGCAACTCCTCGCTGTCGAGCAGGACAAGATCAAGGGCGCGATCCGTACCGACTTCGTATTGTCGGCGGAGATCATCGTGATTGCGCTGGGGACGATGAGCACCTCGCCCATCTCGCAGCAGGTGCTCTCGCTCAGCCTGGTCAGTGTGGCGGCCACGGTGTTCGTGTACGGTTTGGTAGCCGGCATCGTGAAAATCGACGACGCGGGGCTCGCCCTGCACCGTCGCGGTCAGGCGATCGGCGGTGTGCTGCTCAAGACGGCGCCGCTGCTCATGAAGGCGTTGTCCGTGCTTGGCACCGCGGCGATGTTCACGGTCGGTGGCGGCATCATCGCCCACGGATGGCACGCCGCCGAGCTGTTGATCGAGGGGTGGGCGCACGCGACCGGGCCGCTGGCGGTCGTGACGAAGCCGGTGCTCGATGCCCTGCTGGGTGTGGCCTGTGGCGGGGTGCTGGTGGTGCTGTTCACGCTCGTGCAGAAGGCCCGCGGCAAAGACGGGCACTGAATCGTTCACCCGAGCGGCAGCACCTCGTCACCGGCGACCGCGTACTGGCGGTCGCCGCTCTGCATTTCGTACATGCCACCTCCGGTGAAGCTCGAGAAGGCCGGGAGTACGCCGCGTGTTTCGCCGAACACGAAGGCGGGGAGCCGCAACGATTGCCGGCCGCGGCCACGCACCGTCACGCACGGGTGCAGATGGCCGCACAGCACGTAGCCTCCGGTGTGTGTGCACGGTTCGTGCACACCCACGAACGGGCCCACCACCAGCGGCTCGTCGGTGCACTCGATGCCGAGTTCCCTCGGCGGATCGCCGGCATGCTGATCGTGATTGCCGCGCACGAGCGTGATGCGCAACGCCGCGTGCTGTTCGCGCCACTCCGCGATGGTGCGGAGCGTCTCGTCGTGCCGCCCTGCGCGCGCGTGCAAGAGGTCGCCCAGCACCACCAGGCGTTCGGCGCCGGTCGCCGCGATGGCGCTCGCCAATCGCGCGAGATCGCGGCTGGTGGTGCCCATGGGCACGGGCACGTGCGCAGCACGGAACGCCGCCGCCTTGCCCCAGTGCAGGTCGGCCACGAACAGCGTACGCTCGGCCTCGTACCAGAGCGCCCGCTCCGGCAGCAGATGAAGCGCGGCGCCCGCCACGGAGATGGCGAGTCCGTTCATGCGTCGAAGCGGAAAACACTCATCACGCCGCTCTTCGCCGGCTTCTCGGCGCTCACGGTCATGCGTTTCACGCGATCGGCGAGCTTCTCGGTACTCAGCTTCGCGCGGGTCATGTCCACCATGAGCGGAAACGCCAACGGTGTGGGACGTTCCACGTCCACCACGCGTACGGTGCTGCGCGACAGCCGCTCGAGCACCCGCCCCAGCCGGCTGGCTTCGAGCTGACGCTCCAGCACCTCACGGCGGGCCTGCGCCACCAGCAGGTTGCCGGGATCGTGGTTCACGAACACGTCGTACAGCAGACTGCTGCTGGCTTGCAGCTGCTTCACGCTCTTCGACTGGCCAGGGTAGCCCTGGAAGATGAGGCCCGCCACGCGCGCAATCTCGCGGAATTGCCGCCGTGCCAGCTCGGCCGCGTTGAGACTCTGCGTCACGTCGTGCAGGAGATGCGCAGTGGCGAAGAGTCCAGCCTCGAGCGCCTCCTCGAGCGGTGCCGGCTCGGGGCTGAGCAGCTCGAACCCGTAGTCGTTGCAGCTGAACGAGAAGGAGAACGGTTGCAGCTGGGCCATGCGGTACGCGCAGAGGGCGGCCAGTCCCTCGTGTACGAGACGGCCTTCGAACGGATACACGAAGAGGTGGTGGCCGTCGCGCGTTTCGGTGCGCTCGATGAGCAGTTCGTCGGGACGTGGAATGGCGCTCCGTTCGGCCTGCATGGTGAGCACCGGCTTCACGGCCAGCATCTCTGGCGTGGTGTACTCCCCGTTACGTGCTTCCTCGAGGCGGTCGCGCACTGCCGCCGCCAACTCGGTGGAGAGCGGCATGCGCGCGCCCTGCCACCGCGGGATGGCGCCGCTCATCCCCTTGGCCTTCTTCACCCACGCGGTGAGCTCGCGCAGCCGCACGAACTCGAGTGGCATGCCCGCGAAGATGAACTTGTCGCCCGGCGACAGCCGCGAGACGAACGATTCCTCCACTGTGCCGAGCCGGCCGCCTTTCATGTAACGCACGGCGATGGCCGCGTCGCTCACGATGGTACCGATGTTGAGCACATGCCGCAGGGCTACGCGTCGGTCGCTCACGATGAAGGTGCCGCCGTCGTTCACCACGCGTGCGTACTCGGGGTAGGCGCGCAGGGCTTCGCCGCCACGGGTGACGAAATCGATCACCCAATCGAGTTCGTCGTCGGTGAGCAGGCGGAAGGCACGCGTGGTGCGCAGTTCGCGCAGCACCGCCTCGCGCGTGAAGCCACCGCCCAGTGCCAGGGTGACCAGATGCTGCGCCAGCAGGTCGAGCGGCCGGTCGAGCGGATCGCGACTCTCGATGGATCCCGTGCGGATGGCCTCACGGGCGGCGGCCACTTCCACCAGTTCGAAGGCATGCGTAGGCACGCAGACGATGCGGGAGACCCGCCCCGGCGAGTGCCCCGAGCGGCCTGCCCGCTGCAGCAGCCGCGCGACGCCCTTGGGACTCCCCACCTGCATGACCAGATCCACCGGCGCGAAATCCACGCCGAGGTCGAGGGAGCTCGTCGCCACCACGATGCGGTAGCGACCGGTGCGCAGCCCGTCCTCCACGTCTTCGCGCTGCGTGCGCGAGAGCGAGCCATGGTGGATGGCGGTGAACTCGAACCACGACGGATTGGCGGCGATGATGCTCTGAAACCAGATCTCGCACTGCGAGCGCGTGTTGGTGAACACGATAGCGCTCGCCGCCTGCTCGAGGCGATGCATCACTTCCGGGAGCAGCTTGGTGTTGAGGTGCCCCGCCCAGGGAAACCGATCCATGGTATCGGGCACCAGTGCCTCCACTGCCACCTCCTTCGGTACCACGCCGCGCACGAGCCGTCGCGGGCGCGGCTCTCCGGCTTCGTCGAACCCAAGCAGCGTGTCCGCGGCCTCGTCGAGATTGCCGAGCGTGGCCGACACCCCCCACGTGCGCAGAGCCGGGCACAGCTGCCGAAGGCGGGCGAGGGCGAGCTCCACCTGCACGCCGCGCTTGCTGGAGAGCAGTTCGTGCCACTCGTCCACGACCACACAGCGCAAGTCGCGGAAGATCTCGGCGCTGTCCTTCCGGCAGAGCAGCAGCGAGAGCGATTCGGGAGTGGTGACGAGGGCCGTTGGCAGCTGCTCGCGCTGTCGCGCACGCCGGGACGGCGACGTGTCGCCGGTGCGCGACTCCACCGTCCACGGGAGCCCGAGTTCGGCGATGGGGAGCTTGAGCGCCTGCTCGGTGTCGGCCGCCAGGGCGCGCAGCGGAGTGATCCAGAGCACGCGCAGCGGCATCGCGTCGGCACGGCGCCTCCCCTTCTTCGCCTGCGGCTGCTCGGCCAGCGCTTCGATGACCGGTCCCATCCACGCTGCGTACGTCTTGCCGGTACCGGTGGCGGCGTGAATGAGCCCCGACTCGCCACGCGCGTATGCGTCCCACACCTCGCGCTGGAACGCGAAGGGCTGCCAGCCGCGCCCGGCGAACCACTGCTCGATGCGCTCACGCATCGAGCAACGCCTTCACCGTGTCCAGTGTGTCGGCCTCGTGCGCCGGCTTGTCCTGGCGCCAGCGCGCGATGCGCGGAAAGCGTACGGCAATGCCGCTCTTGTGGCGCGTACTGCGTTGAATGCCCTCGAACGCCAACTCGAACACGAGTTCCGGCTTCACCGTGCGCACCGGGCCGAACTTTTCGAGCGTATTGTTGCGCACGAACTTGTCCACCTGCCGGATCTCGGCGTCGGTGAGTCCGCTGTACGCCTTGGCGAAGGGCACCAGCGCCTCGCCATCCCGGATGGCGAAGGTGTAGTCGGTGAAGAGCCCGGCGCGGCGGCCATGACCGGCCTGCGCGTACACCAGCACGGCGTCGACCGTGAGTGGATTCACCTTCCACTTGTACCAGTCGCCCGCGCGTCGCCCCACGCCGTACGGCGAGCTGCGTCGCTTGAGCATGAGCCCCTCGGCGTGTTCGCGCCGTGAGTCGCTGCGCGAAGCGCGCACCGTTGCCCAGTCAGCCACATCGAGCATCGGTGACAGACCGATGGTCGCGCCACCCGGCAGCACGCGCACCAGCGCTTCGGCATGTTCGCGTCGTACCTGCATGGGCTCTGCCCGCACGTCACGCCCGTTCACCTCGAGACAGTCATACACGAGAAGCGCGCAGGGCACGTCGGCGAGCAGTTTTTTGCCCACCGTCTTGCGGTTGATGCGCCGCTGCAGCTCGGTGAAGGGCAGCGGTTTGCCGTCGCGCCACGCGAGCAGTTCGCCGTCGAGCACCGTGCCATCGGGAAGCCATTCGGCGCTCGACTCCACCTCGGGGAACCGGCCCGCCAGCAGCTCTTCGCCGCGGCTCCACAGGAACGTGCGTCCGCGCCGCCGTACGAGCTGGCAGCGAATGCCGTCCCACTTCCACTCGACTTGCCACTCGCCCACTTCGCCCAGGGACGACGGTTCGGCGTCGAGCGGATACGCGAGAAAGAACGGGTACGGGCGGCTCCAGTCGGCATCAGTGGTTTCGGTGCCCACCAGTCGCGTGTACCACTCGGCCGACGGTTCCCACTGCCCCATGAGGCGATGCGCGATGGTTTCCGCGCTCACGCCACTCACCTGCGCGAGCGCGCGTACCACGAGACCGTCGCTTACGCCCACCCGGAAGGCGCCAGTGAGCAGCTTGTTGAACACGAACCGCGCCGAACCACCCAGCGTACGCCATGTCTCGAAGAGCACCGCCCGCTGGTCGGACGGCTCGAGCGACTGCAGCGGCAGCAGCCGGTGCGCCACCCACCACGCGAGCCCCTCGTTGTCGTGCGCTTCGCTCTCGGGTACGAGCAGCGTGATCGTTTCGGCGAGATCGCCGGCCTGCGCATAACACTCCTCGAACAACCACGGGGGGACGCCGGCGGCTTCACCGGCCCACGCACGCAGATCGGGCGTCTTGACGAGTCGCTTGGGGCGGCGTCCCACGAGAAACGCCACCGCCCACGCGGCATCGGCCACTGGCGCGCCCGACAGGAAGTCGACGAGGGCTGCCACCTTCGACGAGGTGGCGGTGCTCGCATCGATGGCGTCGTAGAGCGCGGCGAACTGCCTCACGCTGATGCCTCCGGTGTGGCATCGGACTCGGCGGCATCCACGGCCGCGTCGTCCCGCTCGCCCTCCCAGCGCGTGGCGATGGTGCGCGCGTCGAGACCGCGTCCGGTGAGCCACTGCACCACGGGGCCGGTAAAGCCGTGCGTGACCCACACCCGTTGCGCACCGGTCGCGTCCACGGCGGCGAGCAGCTGCGGCCAGTCCACGTGGTCGCTGAGGGTGAATCCCGCATCCACGCCGCGGCGGCGTCGGGCGCCGCGCACGCGCATCCAGCCACTTGCGAACGCGGTGCGCACGTCGCCGAAGCGTCGCAGCCACGTGGAGCCGGTCACGCTGGGTGGTGCGATGACCATGGCGCCGCCGATGGCCTTCTCGCGCAGGGCATCACTGGCGAAACGCGTGGCGGGCAACGCGACACCGCCGCTGCGATACAGCGCGGTCATGCGCTCCACGGCACCGTGCGTGAGAATGGGGCCGATGGACGGGTCGAGGCCGGCCAGGAGACGTTGCGCCTTGCCCAGCGCGTACGCGCAGAGCAGCGAGACCTGTCCGGCGGCGGCGTTGGCCGCCCACCACGCATTGATCTCGGCGAACACCTGCTGCTGTGACGGCCACCGGTAGATGGGCAGGCCGAAGGTGCTTTCGGTGATGAACGTGTGGCAGCGCACGGGCTCCCACGGCGCGCAGGTGGGATCGGGGTCGGTCTTGTAATCGCCGCTCACCACCCACACTTCGCCGCGATACTCGAGACGGACCTGCGCCGAGCCCAGTATGTGGCCGGCCGGATGGAACGACACGCGCACGCCGTTGATGGTACGCGTGTCACCGTAGGGCATCGACTCGAGCCCGGCGCCCCACGCGCCCAGCCGCTCGCGTGACACCGCGGCGCCGGTCTCGCTCACCAGGTAGGACTCACACCCCCACGTGAGGTGATCGCCGTGCGCGTGCGTCACCACCGCCCGGGCGACGGGCGCCCACGGGTCGATATGGAAGTCACCGGCCTCACAGTAGAGGCCGCGGTCGGTAGTGCGGAGCATGGCACAGGCTAATCCACGCCAACCCCGCGGAGGTTCCGTCGAAT
>DCZC01000177.1:576-5780 GCA_002331565.1 Gemmatimonas sp. UBA2094 | reverse complement strand
CGGTCGTCGCGCACGAAGATGCCACGCGCGGGCATCTGCACGGCCGGCAGCGTCGTGGCATTCATTTCGGCGTTCGCCGCGATGATGCCGTTCTCGTGCAGCAACCACGCCACCACGGCGTACGTCTCCGTGTCGGAGAGCGAACCGGGGGCGCTTTGGGGCATCGCGCGACGCACGTAGTCGAACACCGTGGTGGCGTATGGCCAATAGTTGCCGATGGTGCGCGGCGCCCGGTCGGCGCGGGCGAAGTCGTAACCCACGTCGGGCGTACGTCCGACGAGCGCCGGCACGGGCGATATCCCCTCGCCCTTGGCGCCGTGACACGACGCACACTTGGCGGCGTATACCGTTGCCCCATCGGTGACCGTGCCGCGTCCTTCGGGAAGTCCGGCGCCGCTCGGGTTCACGTCGATATCGATCGCCGCGAGTCGCGTCGCGGCCGGAGTCTGCCCGAGCCCGTACGTCGGGTCGGCAGCCGGCGGTGTCGCATCACAGGCCGCAAGCAGCACGCACGCCAGGAGCGCGGCCATGGTTGTTCGCGGCATCATCCACCTCCGAAGGTTACGGTGCCATCGCTCGCGACATCCCACGCGCGGATGGCGCTGTAGTGATAGCCCGGCGCGTCGCCACGCACGCGACGGTACTCGTCGGCGGTGGGCTGCACGGCTCCGGTTTCGTCGACGGCACGACTGAGGAGCCGCGTGCTGCGACCGTCCCACTGCCACAGATACTCGAAGCGCGTATGGGCCATGGGGAGCGCGCCATTGGGGAGCGACGCCATGTGCCAGGTGCGTCCCCCATCGGTGGACACATCGACGCGCGACACACGTCCACGCCCACTCCACGCGAGGCCGCGTACGGCGTGCCACCCGCGCTCGGTGAGTTTGCCGGGATACGACGGCGACGTGATGAGCGACTTCACGTCCATCGTGAAGCTGAACATCCGCGCCTTGCCGCCGGGAATCGGGTCGGTGTACTTGGACGTCTCCTCGCGCGACATGAGCGGCTGGTCGGTGACTTCGAGCCGGCGCAGCCATTTCACGCACATGTTCCCCTCGTAGCCGGGAAGCAGCAGCCGGATGGGATAGCCGTTGCCGGGACGCAGGGCTTCGCCGTTCTGCGCATACACCACGAGCGCATCGTCGAGCATCTTCTGCATGGGCACACTGCGGTTGAGCACCGCGGCGTCGTTGCCTTCGGCCACCACCCACGAGGCCTTGGCTTTCGCCCCCACGGCGCGCAGCAGCGTGGAGACGGCCACGCCGGTCCACTCGCTGTTGCTGGTGAGGCCGTCCACCACCTGCGGCGACATGTCGGGCTTGGGGTTGTTCCAGGCCCGTCCGCCGTTGCCACTGCACTCGATGAAGTACGTGCGCGTCACCGACGGAAAGCGCTTCAGTTCGTCGAGCGTGAACTCGAGCGGTCGCTCCACGAGGCCGTGAATGGTGAGCGTGTGCTTCGCCGGATCGATGGCGGGGATACCGTTGTGGTGCCGCTGAAAGTGCAGATCGGCCGGCGTGATGGTGCCGTGCAACTGATGATGCGGCGTCCAGGTGGAACCGCTGGTGACGTTCACCGGCGACAGACGCGGCGTCTCGAACGGGGAGCGCGTGCCGAGCGAGTCACTCGGCGCGCCGGGAACACGCGACGGGTCAACCGGGATCGACGCTTGCGTGTCCTGGCTGACCGCACTCAGTAACGATGGGGTGAGCGCGGCACCCGCGAGCAGTCCACCGGTGCGGACCAGTGCCCGTCGCGAAATGGCGCGGTGAGAAGTGACGGGAAGATCGTCAGGCTGCGGCGCGTCCACGTACGGCCTCCAAGGGCAGGGCAGGAGAGTTCTTCGACGCGCCAATTATACGGCCTGTCTCTCGGTCCTGCTCGCGTGACGCGGTGAACCGGAAATCGAGAAGAAAACGGCCCTGCTCTCCTCTTTCCGTCAGTGCTTGATGAACGTCCCTGCGCGCAGTTCACTGACCGCCTGCTGCAACTCGGCCTGCGTGTTCATCACGATGGGGCCATACCACGCCACCGGCTCCTTGATGGGCGCACCGCTGACGAGCAGAAAGCGGATGCCCTCGTCCCCCGCGCGCACCACCACCTCGTCGCCGGAATCGAAGAACACGAGGGAGCGATTGCCCGAACGGTCGCGTACGAGATCGTCGTCGTTGCCGGCGGTACGCTCCGTCAGCACACCCATGGGGTCGGAGGCGTGCCGGAAGGTGCCGCTGCCTTCGAAGATGTAGGCGAAGGTGCTGCGGTATGCGTCCACCGGCAGCGACTTCTTCACGCCCGCGGGGACGAACACGTCGAGATACTGCGGATCGGCGGCGATACCGTCGACCGGCCCACGCTTGCCCCAGAACTCGCCACAGATGACACGCACCGTCGTGCCGTCGTCATCGATGATCTCCGAGATCTCCTTCGACTTCACGTCCTGGTAGCGCGGCGCGGTCATCTTGAGCGCACTCGGCAGATTCGCCCACAGCTGGAAGCCGTGCATGCGCCCCTGCGTGTCGCCGTGCGGCATCTCGTGATGGATGATGCCGCTGCCGGCCGTCATCCACTGCACGTCGCCGGCGCCCAGCATGCCGCGATTGCCCAGCGAGTCGGCGTGCTCGACGTTGCCGGCCAGCACGTAGGTGATCGTTTCGATGCCGCGATGCGGGTGCCACGGAAAGCCCGCCTGGTACTGCCGCGGATCGTCACCGCGGAAGTCGTCGAAGAGCAGAAACGGATCGGTTTCCGACGTTTCGCCGAAACCGAAGCCGCGGTGCAGATGCACCCCGGCCCCCTCCATGGTGGGCTGGGCGGTGACGATGCGCTTGACGGGACGAATGGACACTGGGGCTCCGGATGGGGACCACTGGAAGATATCTCAGCAATAAGAGAAAGTCCAGCCATCCCCTGTTCAGATCATGCCGGTCAGATCGCCGCCACCGGGTTTCGGCGGTGGCAACGGCGGCGGCGGCGCGCCGAAGATGTCGAAGGCCCGCATGGAGGCGTCGATGGCCGCCAAGGCGTCGGTCAGCTCCGCGGCGGCCTTGCGCATCTCCCAGCGGTACATGGGGCCGGTGAACGCCACCAGCCCCGCCGCGATCACGAGTGCCCCGGTGACGGCGGGACCCGCGATGGCGGCACCGGCCAGCAGCATCGCCTTCTTGGCGATCGCCCCCACGATGATTCCCCCGATCACCCCACCGCCGCCCGCAATGGCGCCATAGCCGAACAGGTTGTAACCGAGTCCGGCGCGCAGATCCACCGTCATCGTGACCTCGCACGCGTTCGGATCGCCCGGCACCGCCGCGATACTCACGCGCACTTCGGGCACGTACACGCCGTAGCGCGTCCACGTCCATCTGTAGTTCCCGTCGACCATGGCAGGCAACGTGAACACGAGCACCCCGCCATCGAGCGGATGGCCGCCCAGCGTGTCCTTGAGCGAGAGTATCCACGGCACGGCCTGCAGGCTGCGGCCAAGCGCCGGCAAGACCGTACGCGCCGGCGACCGGAACACCCGTGACACCGACAGCGTGCGCTGATTGGTGCCCAGCAGTCGCGTCGCCAGCCGCTCCCGGAACGCGGACACCTCGGCCGGCTTCACCACGCCCTGGCCCTGCGCCCGGATCTCGTCGAGGGCGAGCGCCACGTAGCGCTGCGAGATGCCCGCTTCCACGGCCGCCGCCTCCACGTCGCGCAGGCGATAAGCATCGGTGGGTGCGGCGCCGCCGGAGGTCGCCGCGCCGTCGCTCGGCACGAGCGCGCGCGTGTCGTTGCTGCGCACCCGTTGTTCGAGGCGCGTCGCCGCTTCGGCCTGCAACTCCGCCGCACGGCGCCACACCGCCATGGCATGCTCGCTGTCGAGCACGACGGGTGTCCCCTGATCGCGCTGCGCCTGCTGCATCTTCTCGAGCGCCTTGTCGAGCGCCGTCGCCAGCTCCTCACCGGTGGTGAAACGCTCGTCGCGGTTCTTGCGCAGAAGCCGATCGATGACCGACGCCACGTTGGCGTCCACGTTGGGCGCGACGCTGCGCACCAGCGGCGGTTCCTTGGTGGCATGCGCCACGAGAATGCCCTGTGGCGTGGTGCCTTCGAACGGCAGCCGCCCCGTGAGCGCGAGGAAGCCGATGCATCCGAGCGCGTACAGATCGCTGCGGCCGTCGAGCGCATCGCCCGTGGCCTGCTCGGGGCTCATGAAGTGCACCGTGCCGAGCACGAGCCCGTCCTGCGTGAGCGCGGGATTGAACTCGGCCCGGGCAATGCCGAAGTCGCTCACGATCGCGCGGCCGGTGGCGCGCTCGAGGAGAATGTTGTCGGGCTTGATGTCGCGATGCACGATGCTGCGCGCGTGCGCGTAGGCGAGGGCCCACGCCACCTCGCGCAACACCCGCACCACCTCGGTGGCAGGCAGCGTGCTGCGGTCGCGAATACGATCGCCAAGCGTTTCGCCATCCACGAAGCCCATCGCGAAGAACGCGTAGCCGCCCAATTCGTCGGCGCGATACACCGGCACGATGTTGGGGTGCGACAGCTGCGCCGCCATGCGGGCTTCCCGCAGGAAACGCTCGCGGATTTCGGCATTGTCCGCGAGGTGCGGCGGCAGCACCTTGAGCGCCACCGAACGGTCCAGCTTTTCGTCGCGGGCCAGGAGCACGATGCCCATGCCGCCCCGGCCGAGTTCCCGTTGAATGGCGTACTGACCGCTCAGGGCGGACCGAAAGGCGGAAAGCCCGTCGGGCGTGGTAGGTTCCGTGATCGTCATCGTGAGGAGAACCTACGTGAAGGCACGCACATTGTTGCAGGGAGCGTGGTGGGCGGCACTGGCCGTGCTCGTTCCGTGGCGAACGACCGCCGCACAGCTGCGCCCCGACTTCGCCGGCACATGGCGCGGGACGCTGGTGAACTACCCCACGCGCCCGGGCGCGACAGCCGTGGATGTCACCGTCGAGCTGGGGGCCTTGCCCCAGACCGACTCGACTTGTGTCCCCTGGAAGACCACCTACCGCGAACAGGGCGTGGTGCGCGGGGTGAAGGACTACCAGCTCTGCCGTCGCGGCGGGCCGGACGAGTACGCGGTGGACGAGGGCGGCGGCGTGGTGCTCCCCGCGCGCCTGCTCGGCGGCGTGCTCGTCTCCGCCTTCAAGACCGGGCCGCTCCTGCTGGTCACGCACCTGCGCGTGCAGGCGGACACGCTCACCGAGGAG
>DCZC01000177.1:0-270 GCA_002331565.1 Gemmatimonas sp. UBA2094 | reverse complement strand
CGCGCGCACGCCCGTCAGCGTTGCCCTGCCAGTGTGGCGATGAGCAGCGACAACCGCTCCACGTCGCGCAGGTCGAGCAACTCGGCGGGCGTGTGGCTGTAGCGACCCGGCCAGGAGAGCCCCGTGTTGGGGGCGCCGTAGAAGGTGAACGCCGTGCCGTCGGTGCCGCCCTGGGTGAGCCCGGTCTGCAGCGGGACGCCGGCCGCTCGGGCAGCGGCCACCACGCGCGCGCGCACGGCGGGCGGTGAGATGCTCCCGGTTTCGATGGCC
>DCZC01000080.1:9230-10279 GCA_002331565.1 Gemmatimonas sp. UBA2094 | reverse complement strand
GGCTTGTCCGCCGGCTGCGCATCCGCCTGCGGCAGCAGGGCGAGATGCAGGACCTCGTCCATCGTACTGGCGAACGTGAAGGCCATCTTCTCGCGCACTGCCTGCGGCACGTCGCGCACGTCTTTTTCGTTGCCCTTGGGAAGAATCACTTCCCGCAGGCCGGCCCGATACGCGGCGAGCACCTTTTCCTTCACGCCGCTGATCTCCAGGACCTTGCCGCGCAACGTCACTTCGCCGCTGAGGGCGAGGTCCCGGCGCACCGGACGGCGCGAGAGTGCGCTGGCGAGCGCCAGCGTCACGGCAATGCCTGCCGACGGGCCATCCTTCGGGATGGCACCGGCGGGGAAGTGTAGATGCAGGTCGCTTTCGCGGAATTCGGTGTCGGCGATGCCGAGCGTGGCAGCGCGCGAGCGCACGAACGAGTATGCCGCCTCGGTGCTCTCCCGCATCACGTCGCCGAGTTGCCCGGTGACGGTGAGCTTGCCCACCCCGGGCATGCGTAATGCTTCGATGGTCATGAGTGCGCCACCGGTGCTCGTCCACGCGAGACCGGTGACGGCGCCGATTTCCGGGTCTTGCTCGGCTGCTTCCTGTGAGAAGCGCGGGGCGCCCAGCAACTCCTCGGCGCGGGAGATCCCGATCTTCCACGTGCTCTCGTCACCGCCTGCCTTGGCGCGCGCACGCTTGCGCATGAGCTGCGCGATGGAGCGCTCGACGGTGCGAAGTCCCGCCTCGCGCGAGTAGCGACTCGTAATGAATCCCAGGACGTCCTCGGAGAAATGCAGTTCCTGGTCGGTGAGTCCATGATCCTCGAGTAGGCGCGGAATGAGATAGCGCTGCGCGATTTCGACCTTCTCTTCAATGGTGTACCCGGCGATCCGGATCACCTCCAGGCGGTCGCGCAGGGGGCCAGGAATGTCGAACAGGTTGTTCGCCGTGCAGATGAACAGCGTGCTCGAGAGATCGAAGGGCAGGTTGAGATAGTGATCGACGAACGTGGCGTTCTGCGACGGGTCGAGCACTTCCAGCATGGCCGCCGTCGGGTCGCC
>DCZC01000080.1:7143-8969 GCA_002331565.1 Gemmatimonas sp. UBA2094 | reverse complement strand
ACGCGACGCAGTGCCTGAATGAGCATGCCGGGCATGGCCCCCACGTACGTGCGGCGGTGACCGCGGATTTCCGCTTCGTCGCGCACGCCGCCCACCGAAATGCGATAGAAGGCGCGGCCGATGCTCTTGGCAATGGCCTCGCCGAGCGACGTCTTGCCGGTGCCTGGCGGCCCAACGAAGCAGAGGATGGGGCCCGTGGGGTCGCCGCCGCGCAATTTGCGGACAGCCAGATACTCGATGATGCGCTCCTTCGCTTCATCGAGGCCGTAGTGGCGGTCGTCGAGAGCATGTTCGACCTTGTTGAGCAGGATCTCGTGGTCGTGGCCGCTGCGCTGGTGCCATGGCAGCGCCAGCACCCAATCGAGATAGGTGCGCAGGACCTGATACTCGCTCGACGCCGGCGAGAGCATGCGCAAGCGTTCGGACTCGCGACGCGCTTCCGTGGCCACCTTCTCGGGTAGCTGCGCTTCCTCGATGCGACACAGCAGGTCCACCGATTCCTTTTCGTTTGGATCGGCTTCGCCTAGTTCAGTCTGGATAGCGCGCAACTGCTGGCGGAGGTAGAACTCGCGCTGGTGCTGCTCGATCTTGATTTCGGTCTGCTTCTTCACGTCATTCATCACGCGCGCGCGGGCCACTTCGCGCTCGAGACGGGAGAGAATGAAGCGGATGCGCTGGCCGATGTCGAGGCGCTGCAGCACCTCCTCCTTGTCGGCGATGCGCAGATTCATATTCGTGGCGGCGAGATCCGCGAAACGTCCCGGGTCGGAGACGTTCATCTTGAGGATCTGCGGCACCTCGTCGGGAATGCGGTCCACCAGTTCGGCGAGCGTCTCCGCGGCCGTGACGGTGCGCGCCACCAGCTCATCGAGCTCCGCGGCGTCCGGGGGCGTTTCCTGCGCGCCCTGCACCTGCGCGATGGCGTACGGTTCCAGCTGGTTGATCGCATCGATGGTGATGCGGCGCAGCCCCTGCAGCGTGATCTGCACCGTTTCGCCGGGCAGATTGATGCGCTCGTGCACGCGGGCGGCCACACCGACCCGGCCGACGAACCGGGTCGGGTCTATGGCGTCGTCGCCGTCACCGTAGGCGACGACGAGGGCTACGACCAGCCCGGATTCCTCATGGGTCCGCAGCAGGGCCAGGTTCTCCGGGGCCCCCATCTGCACGGCGATCGTCCCCAGCGGGTAGACGATCGTCGAGCGCAGCGCCATGAGCGGCAGCGTGGCGGGCAGCTCCGCGCGGAGGATCTCTTCCTTTCGCTGGCCGCGGGGCATGGGGATGGCGGGATGGCGCGGATTCTGTGACGACACGAGGCTGGCAATGAGAATGACAGCGTGTTCAGGACTCGGCCAACCTAGGGGATGGCGACTCGGGAGCACCGCGTGGTGGCAAGGCAAGTTGCGTTGCAGGTGGCCTTGTTCGTCACCCCCCGGGAAGAAATCCGGCGGCGAGGGTCAACTGCCGGGGGTTCCCCCCGTGCACGGCCCGTGCCGCAACCGGTGCCTTGTCGATTACCTTACCTGAATGTTCGACGAGCTTACCGACAAACTCGGGAGCGTCTTCGCCAAGCTGCGCGGGCGGGGCGTCCTTACCGAAGCCGATATCAAGGAGGGGCTGCGCGAGGTCCGCCGCGTCCTTCTCGAAGCCGATGTCAACTTTGCCCTGACCCGCACGTTTCTCGAGAAGGTAGAGAAGCAGGCGGTGGGTGTGCTGCAGCTCAAGACGGTGCAGCCAGCCCAGCAGCTGGTGAAGATCGTCCACGACGAGCTCACGGCCATGCTCGGCGAGCGGCGCGAGGGGCTGCGCATGAGCTCGGTACCGCC
>DCZC01000080.1:6524-6775 GCA_002331565.1 Gemmatimonas sp. UBA2094 | reverse complement strand
AAGATCGCGAAGGCCGGCATCGAGCAGGGCACGCGTAATCGCGATCGTGTGGTCATCGTGGACACCGCCGGTCGCCTGCAGATCGATGCCGACATGATGGAAGAGCTCAAGCGGCTCAAGGCGGCGATCAAGCCCGATGAGATCCTCTTCGTGGCCGACGGCATGACCGGTCAGGAGGCGGTAAAAATCGCGCAGGGCTTCGACGAGGCCCTCGACATCACGGGCGTGATTCTCACCAAGCTCGACGGCGA
>DCZC01000080.1:0-6228 GCA_002331565.1 Gemmatimonas sp. UBA2094 | reverse complement strand
CTCCAGATGGGTGACATCGTATCGCTCGTGGAGAAGGCGCAGGAAGCCTTCGACGCCACCGAGGCGAAGAAGCTCGAGAAGAAGGTCCGCAAGGAAGGCATGGATCTCGAGGACTTCCTGTCGGCGATGCGCCAGATGCAGAAGCTCGGTCCCTTCGAGAACCTCCTCAAGCTGCTGCCGGGTGTGAACCCGAAGATGCTGAAAGATGTGAAGATGGATCCGAAGCGCATGAAGCACATCGAGGCGATCGTGCTCTCCATGACGCCGGCTGAACGCAAGAAGCCGGAGATCATCAACGGCTCGCGCCGCGCCCGTATCGCGAAGGGCTGCGGCCGCCCGGTCAACGAAGTGAACCGGCTGCTCGAGCAGTTCCGCGAGATGCAGAAGATGATGAAGAAAATGGGCGCCGCCGCCGGGAAGGGCGGCGGGATGCCGCGCCTTCCGTTCGGTGGGGGCGGCTTCTTCGGCCGCTAACGCAATTCAGTCGGCGGGCAGGGCGGAGTCGAGTCCGGGCCACGCGGCAAGGTTGTAGACCACGAGGGTGCGAAGGTAGTGCTTGCCCGCGTCGCCATGCGCGGCGAGTACGGCTTTCGCACCCTGCTTCACATGGTCGGCGTCGGCGTACGGCGGCTCGAGGTCCTCGGGGAGCACACCGTTCTCGTGCTTCACCCCCGCCGCTTCGACGAACGTGATTTGGTACTGGGGCTCGAGATCGACGTACAGCAGCTGCAACAGTTCCAGTTCGTCCTGCGCCGTGAGTGCGCCGAGGCGGAGGACCTCTTTGCCTATCTTCTCGGCGGGCCATGCAATCAGCGTGGCGGCACGGAAGCCGCCTCCCTTGGCAGCGATGCGTTGGGCATAGAGCGCCTTGGCGCCCTTGTGCTTCGCCAGTGCCTGAGTCACCAGCCACTGGCGGCGCTCCATCGGGAGCGACTTGAAGGGGGAAAGAATCTTGGCCATGCCCGCAAGTTACTTCTTCGAGCCCGCCGCGCCTATCACGGCCATGCGATCCATCACCCGCTTCGCGATCTGGTCCGCCAGCTCGTCGCCGGCGAGCAACGGCTGCGCGAGGCGCCCCATGACCGGCGGCGGGCCGGCCGGCACGCCGGACTGACGTCGCTGCGCCAATCCGTCGGCTGCCTCCTGGCTATCAATCCCGGTGGCGATTTCCCGCAAAAGCCCTTCGTGGATGTCGTACACGAGCCCGTGCAGCAGGGGGCGCTTTCCCTTGGCCCAGGCATTCTGAATGACCGGCGTCTCCGACAGGTGGTACAGCTGTTCGAGCACATTGAGCTCGACCACCCGGTCGAAGCGGGCCTGCTCGTCCTCGATCTGATCGAGTTCGGGGCGGTTCCAGCGCACCACGTTGCGGATGGGCTGGAGCCACAGGTCCACGAGACCGTAGCTCTGGTTGCCCATGGCCGCCTTCACGCCGCCGCAGTTGTAGTGCCCCGTGACGATCACGTGCTTCACGTCGAGCACTTCCACCGCGTACTGCAGCACGCTCATCGCATTGAGATCGCTCGGCAGTACCACGTTGGCGATGTTGCGATGCACGAAGAGCTCACCGGGCTGCGTGCCCGTGACTACGTTGGCCGGTACGCGGCTGTCAGCGCAGCCGATGTACAGAAACAGCGGCTCCTGGCTGGAGGCGCGCTTCTCGAAGTAGTCCGGGTCGGCCGCCTTCATGGCCGCCGCCCATTCCCGATTGTGCTGTATGATTTTGCGGAAGTTTTCCATGGGGGGGCCGATCAGTGGGAAGGCGTCAGTTCGGTCTCGGGAACACCAACGAGCCGATAGTCGATGTTGCGGGTGCGCGCTGTCTCGCGGAACGAGCGCAGGGCGTCGAGGGCGTCGTAGTCGAAGCGCGTGGTCTTGCGGCCGTCGATCTCCACGCGGCATCCCGGCGGCAGCGACTCTAGCAGCTGCACCAGCTTCAGCTTGCTCAGGAACGTCACCTGATCGGGCAGGGTGTAGCGGGTGAGAATGGCGCCCGGCGGACTCACCTTGGTGAGTACCGGCGTGCGCATGTGTTCGGCGATGATGAACGCGATACCCACCACCAACCCCACGCCGATGCCCTTGAGCAGGTCGGTGAGTAGAATGGCGATGATGGTGACCGCGAACGGAATGAAGTGCGACCAGCCGAGCCGCCAGGCATTCTTCCACAGCGCTGGCGTCGTGAGCTTGAAGCCCGTCACCAGCAGCACGGATGCCAGCACGGCCAGCGGAATGCGATTCAGCAGCGGGGCGAGGGCCAGCACGGCGACAATGAGCCAGCCTCCGTGCACGATCGCCGAGAGGCGCGACCGTGCCCCGGCATCGACGTTGGCACTGCTGCGCACGATCACGCCCGTCACGGGCAGGCCCCCGAAGAAGCCTGAGAGCATGTTGCCGACCCCCTGCGCGAGCAGCTCGCGATTGGCGGAGGCGTCCCGCTTGACTGGGTCCAACTTGTTGGTGGCTTCGAGGCTGAGCAGCGATTCGAGACTCGCCACGATGCCCAGCGTCGCTGCGAGCATCCACACCTGCGGGTCATTCAGCGCATTCCAGTCGGGGCGGGTGATCTGCGACAGGACACCACTCACCCCGGTCGTGGGCAGATTGACGAGATGGGTGCCGCGGATGGCGAACGACGGTTCGAGCGCTATGAGCAACTCGTTGATGCCCACGCCGAGGAACACGGCCGCCAGCGGGGCAGGGAAAAGCTTCACTTTCTTCATGGGCGAGCGCGGCCACCACACCATGAGGGCCACACCCAGCAGGGCCACAGCAATGGCGCCGGGCTGGACTTGGCCGAGGGCCGTGCCGATGGCGTCGAACGAGTTCTCACCCGATGGGCTCACGAACGCGAAGTCGCCCTCGTAGTCCGCGTCGTACCCCACCGCATGTGGGATTTGCTTGAGGATGAGCGTCAGACCGATGGCGGCCAGCATGCCCTTGAGTACGCTCGAGGGGAAGTAGTAGCCGACAACACCAGCGCGGATCACGCTGAGTACGATCTGCAGCAGACCGCCAAGGATGACGGCGGGCAGAAATCTCGGGAAGCCACCGACCTGCGCGATTCCGGCAAGCACGATGGCCGTGAGACCGGCGGCGGGGCCGCTGACCATGAGGGCCGAACCGGAGACGGCTCCCACGGCGATCCCGCCGACGATCCCGGCAATGACTCCCGAGAGCAACGGGGCACCGGACGCGAGGGCGACGCCGAGGCAGAGGGGAAGCGCGACGAGAAACACGACCACGGAGGCCGGGATGTCGTCTCGCCAGGTTTCGAGCAACGGCGGACCGGCGGTGGCTGGTGCCGAGGTGGGGACGATGGGCATGAACGGGTGCGGGAGCGGGGACGCACGAAGGGGGGCCATTGGAGCCTAACGCGCTGCACGCTTACGAGACAAGTTCAGACAAAGCTGGAAAAGATTCGATGAGACTTATCGTTCCGAACCATCAACCGACCTGCGAAAATGGTTTTTCGGCGTTCGTCCCACGCGGGTGCGTTTCGTCCACGCCTCGCGCGCTTGAACGGCAGCAGCCTTGCCCTCGTGGCCGCCATACCGCTGCTCGCGCTGAGCGCCTGCGTCACGCCGCCCAGCTACGACGTGGTGATTCGCGGCGGCACCGTGTACGACGGATCGGGTGGTGAACCCGTGGTCGCCGATGTCGCCATTCGCGGGGATTCCATCGTGGCCATCGGCGCCGTCCCCGAAAAGGGCGCCACGGAAGTCGACGCCACGGGACTCGCGGTATCGCCCGGATTCATCAACATGCTCAGCTGGTCCACCGAGTCGCTCATCGAGGACGGTCGCAGTCAGGGGGAAATCCGCCAAGGCGTCACGCTGGAGGTGATGGGCGAGGGGGATTCGATGGGGCCGCTGTCGGATACGCTCAAGGCCGAGATACGGTCGCAGCAGGGGGACATCCGGTACCCCATCAACTGGACGAGCCTGCGGGAGTACCAGGACGCTCTGGTGAAGAAGGGGGTCAGCACGAACATCGCATCATTTGTAGGCGCGACCACGTTGCGCATGAAACACGTGGGGTGGGACGATCGCGATCCCACACCGGAGCAACTCGCGGCCATGCAGGCCGATGTACGCAAGGCGATGGAAGAAGGCGCACTCGGCGTGGGCTCATCGCTCATCTACGCGCCGGCCTTCTATGCCAAGACCCCCGAACTCGTCGCGCTCATGAAGGCCGCCGCGCCGTACGGTGGCATGTACATCTCGCACATGCGCAGTGAAGGCGCACGTCTGGAGCAGGCAGTGGAGGAGCTCATCACCATCGCCCGGGAAAGCGGCGCACGCGCGGAGATTTATCATCTGAAGGCCGCGGGCGAGGCGAACTGGCCCAAGATGGCCAGGGTGTTGGCCCGCATCGACTCGGTGCGCGCCGAGGGGCTCGAGATCACCGCCGACATCTATCCGTACACCGCCGGTGCCACCGGTCTCGATGCCGCCATGCCGCCGTGGGTGCAGGCCGGCGGCTATGCCGCATGGGCCAAGCGGCTGCAGGACCCTGCCATTCGCAAGAAGGTGGCGGAAGAGATGCGGACACCCACCGACCAGTGGGAAAGCCTCCTCCTCGCGGCCGGCTCGCCGGAACGTGTCGTGCTGGCGGGCTTCAAGGCCGATTCCCTCAAGCTCTATACCGGCAAGACACTCGCGGAGGTGTCGAAGCGGCGTGGCACGTCACCGGAAGAAACGGCGATGGATCTCGTGGTGAAGGACGGCACGCGGGTGGGCACCATCTACTTCATCATTGACGAGGACAACATCGCCGCGCAGATCCGCAAGCCGTGGGTGAGTGTGGGGTCCGACGCGGCGTCCATGGCGCCCGAAGGCAGTTTCCTCAAGAGCAACACACATCCGCGCGCCTACGGCACCTTTGCCCGCTTCCTCGGCAAGTACGTGCGCGACGAACGGGTGATCACCCTGCAGGAAGGCATCCGCCGGCTCACCAGCCTGCCCGCGGCCAATTTGCGCATCACGCGTCGCGGGTGGCTCAAGCCGGGATATCATGCCGACATCGTGATCTTCGATCCCACCACCATTCGCGACAATGCCACATTCGAACAGCCACACCAGTACGCCACGGGCGTGCGCGACGTGTTCGTGAACGGCGTGCAGGTCCTCGAGAACGGTGAGCACACCGGCGCGAAGCCGGGGCGCGTGGTCCTTGGCCCGGGAGCAAAGCGATGAACGAAGCGATGCGCGACGTGATGCATGACGCGAAGGGCGCGCCACACGCGAACGGCGGGAGCACGCGCCGCGATTTCCTGGCGCACGGGGTGTTGGCTGCGTGCGCGGTCCCGGTGCTCGGGGCCATGGGCCCGTTCGTGCACGTGGGCGGTCGTCAGGATCATGATCTCGTGGTGCGTGGGGGGGCCGTCTTCGATGGACTCGGCGCCGCCGCCCGCGAGGTCGATGTCGCCATTCGCGACGGGCGCGTGAGTGCCATCGGCACGCGGCTCAACGCGCGAGGCCGCGAGGAACTCGATGCGCGGGGGATGGTGGTATCCCCCGGCTTCGTTGACATCCATTCGCACGGCGATGGCAACTTGCGCGAAGATCCGCGGGCGGAGAGCGTGATCCGGCAGGGGATTACCACGATCGTCGTCGGCTGCGATGGCAGCTCGCGCTTCACGGGGACTGCCGGCAAGTCCTTTGCCGATTGGGAACGAGATCTCACGGCGCTGGCGCCGGCCGTGAACGTGGCGAGCATGGTGGGGCTCGGCAGTGTGCGCGGAGCCGTGGTCGGCGAGGCCGATCGCCCAGCCACCGCCGACGAGCTGGCGCGGATGGTGGCGATGGTGGAGCAGGCGCTCGGCGAAGGGGCCTGCGGTACGAGCACCGGGCTGGAATACACGCCCGGCGCGTTCGCTTCGATGGACGAACTCGTGGCGCTCTGTCGCCCCCTGCGCGCGCGGCGCTTGCCGTACGCCACGCACATGCGCAATGAGGACGACCAGCTGCTCGAGGCCATCGACGAATCGATCGCGGTCGCGCGTGGCGCCGGGTGCGCGCTGCAGGTGTCGCATCTCAAGCAGCAGGGGACCCGCAACTGGCCCAAGCTGAACGACTCGCTCGCGCGGTTGCGCGACGCCCGGGCCGCCGGCATCGACGCCTGGTTCGACGTGTATCCCTACGAGGCGTATCAGACCGGGCTCACCAACCTCTTCCCGGTGTGGGCACGTGACGGCGGCGACGCAGCCTTCCTCCGGCGGCTCGA
>DCZC01000046.1:2843-2984 GCA_002331565.1 Gemmatimonas sp. UBA2094 | reverse complement strand
CGTGCCCGGCGTGCAGGTGCAGGACCGCGCCAATCCGTCGCAGGATCAGCGCATCGCGTTGCGCGGATTCGGCGCCCGATCGGCCTTCGGCGTGCGCGGCGTGCGCGTGTTGCGCGATGGCGTGCCGGTGTCGCTCCCCGA
>DCZC01000046.1:0-2635 GCA_002331565.1 Gemmatimonas sp. UBA2094 | reverse complement strand
CGACTGGATCGATCTCGAAACGATCGACCGCATCGACGTGGTGCGGGGTACCGCGGCGGCGCTGTACGGCAACGCCGCCGGGGGCGTCATCGACATGCGATCGCGGACGCCGACGGCCTCACCGTTCTCCGCGCAGACGCGCATCTGGGACGGCGGCGGCCTGCAGCGCGGCAACGTGCAGCTCTCGGGCGCGCCGGCCGACAGCACCGGACACTGGCAGCGCACGGCCTGGCTGTTGTCGGCGATGCGCACGCAGGGCAATGGGCCGCGCACGTGGTCCCGCTTCGATGCGTCGAGCGTCTTCGCGCGCGCACTGGCCACGGTGGTCGGTACGCGGCTCGAAGTGCAGGGCACCCGGTACGATGCGCCGCGGGCCGAAAACACCGGCGCCCTCACTGCCGCCGAACTGGCGCGTGATCCGCGGCTCCCCGATTCGCTCAACATCACGCGCCGTTCCCGCAAGGCGGTGTTGCAGTCGCAGCTGTCGCTGCTCGCCGAACGCGACGTGGCGGGAGGCACCGTGCGCGGTTCGCTGTTCACGGGAAGCCGCACGCTCGACAATCCGCTCCCCTTCGCGATGGTGGCGGTCAACCGACGGGTGGCTGGCGGCAGTGTGCATGGCAGTTGGCGCACCACGCGGCTGGCGTGGCCACTTCGCGTTGGGGCCGGGCTCGATGCGCAGCGGCAACTCGACGAGCGCTACAACTACGAAAACTGTACCGCCGTCGTTGCCACGGCGGCGCCGACCACCGCGTGTCCCCGCCCGGGCAACGAACGGGGCGCCACACGACTCGATCAGCAGGAGCGAGCGTCGAACGTAGGTGGGTACGGTCGGGTGGAGGTGGAAGCCCCGCACGGGGTGTTCGTCAGCGGCGCGCTCCGGCAGGACCGTGTGCAGTTCCGCGTACGTGACCGCTTCGTGACCGCTACCAACGCCGACGACTCCGGTGACCGCACGTTGCAGGCGGTGAGTCCCATGCTGGGCGTGGTGTGGCGGCCGGTCACCCGCTGGTCGCTCTACGGCAATCTCTCCACGGCCTTCGAAACGCCCACCATCACGGAGCTCACCAACCAGGAAACCGGGGCGGCCGGGCTCAACGTGAAGCTCGAACCGCAGCGCACACGCACGAGTGAAGTGGGCACGCAGGCGTTTCTCGGCGATCATCTCAAGGCCGACGTCTCGCTCTTCCAGGCCGCCGTGCTCGACGAACTCGTCCCGTTCGATGTGCCGAACCAGCCGGGACGCCGCGCGTTCCGCAACGCCGGGCGCACGACGCGCACCGGTGTGGAATCGAGCGTGCGCGCGCAGTGGCGCACCGTCGATGCAGGCGCCGCCTACACGCACTCGCGTTTCCGCTTCGACCGCTACGACGTGGGTGCGGTGTCGTACGCGGGCAAGCCCATCCCCGGCGTACCGGAACACTATCTGCAAGCGTTCGGCACACTGCGCCGAGGCCTGCTGTGGAGCGGGGTGGAAGTCACCGCCTCGTCGTCGGCCAGTGCCAACGATGCCGGCACGGTGAACGGCGCCGGCTTCGCGGTGTGGAACTGGCGCGCCGGGTTCGACGCTGCCGCGGGCGGCATGCGCGTGCAGCCCACGATGTCGATCGAGAACCTGTTCGACCGGCGCTACGCGTCGAGCCTCGTCATCAACGCCACGCGCAACCGCTACTTCGAGCCCGGCCTGCCGCGCCGGGTGACGTTCCTCATGTCGCTGCAGTGGCGGTAACCGCACTGGCGGTAACCGCCCCCACGGCGACATCGCCTCACTGGTACTGGATATAGAGCGGCTTGGGCGTGAGCGCGAGCACCTGCGCGGGCGTCATCATCGGGCCGCCGTACTTGCGATCGTTCTTGTAGAAGAGCTTGAAGCCCGCGAATTGCACGGGCTCGGCGTATACGTACGCCGCATAGCTGTCGCGCTTGAGGCTCGGCGGGCCCCAGCCGTCCATGTGGATCACCACCTGCACCCGCGGGTCACGCTTGATCTTCGACGCGTTGGTGAGCATGGGCTTGGTGAAGCGGTGCACCACCAGCACCTTGGGGGGCAGCTTGTAGCGCGTCACGATGCGCGCCAGTTGATCGATGACCCAGTTCACGTCGGCGGCATCGTAGCGGCCGATCTTCTTGCCCGGCTTCGTGCCGTCCTTCATCGAGAACTCCGGGTCCATGCCGAAGTGCACGTCGGGCTTGGCGAGCCACGGTTCGAGGCGCGGCAGCTCGTCCTGAATCGTGCTCAATCCCACCTGCACGTCGAGAAAGAGCAGGGCGTTCCGCTCCTTCGCCCAGCCGTACACCTTCTCGGTGAGCGCATCGCTGTGGCGCATACGATACGTGCCGTCCTTCCCCGCATCGCCCTGCGCCACGGTCGTGATCAGGTGGAGCGCCGGCTGCACGGGGGTGGCGGGGTCAGCCTTCGCCCACGCCGCTACTTCGCGGTCGAGGCGCTGCAGCATCTCCGCCTTGGGGTACTCACCGAGCACACCCATGCGCTTGGAGAACGGGTTGCCGTAGTACGCGATGATGCGCGTGGCCGGCAGGATGCTGCCGGCGAGCGGCGGCGGACCCGGCACGGGCCACACCGGGGTGGGGCGTCCGGTCAGAGCACGCGCCGCTGCCGACGTGCCGGTGGTGG
>DCZC01000228.1 GCA_002331565.1 Gemmatimonas sp. UBA2094 | reverse complement strand
CCTGCGGAAAGGGGCGCTGCGCGATTGCAGCCAGCGGTGCGTGTACTGCGCCACGCGGCTCGATCAGCGCACGGCCACGCTCGACCACGTGGTGCCGCTCGCCCGGGGCGGCGCGAACGACCCGGGGAACCTCGTGGTGGCGTGCGCACCGTGCAACCGGCTCAAGAGCGATCTGCTGCCGTTCGAGTTCTTCGCGCGGCACCCGTGGGCGGGGGCGAACTTCGTCCGCTACGCGCGCAACGTGACGCGGGCGCTCAAGCGGGGGGCGCGGCGGGCGGTGAGCCTAGCGTTTGCGGCGGAGCTGGCGGCGTAAGGGCGGGGGACGACGGCGGAGAGGACGGTGCGGGACTGCGGGTGTGGGCTGTGGTCTTGGTACTGCCACGGCGGTCTGGGTCGGAACCCCGACTGGGTGTAGACTCCGACGGCAGTGGCAGTGCCCAGATGCAGTAGCACTCTCCAGACTACAACTACGACCAGCATGAGCAGCGACTCCCGTCGCCCCGGCGTTCTGCAGGATGCCACCTTTCCGCAGATCCGTGACAAGCGCTGGCCCGTCGCGCTGCTGCCGTTCGGCGCCACCGAACCGCACAACACGCATCTGCCGTACGGCACCGATACCATTCTCGGCAGCGAAGTCGCCGCGCGCGTCGCGGCAGCGTGCATTGCGCATGGTACCAACGTCGTGGCATTGCCCGCGATGCCGTTCGGCGTGAACACCACGCAGCTCGACCTGCCGCTCACCATCAACGTCATGCCCAGCACCCAGCTGGCGGTGTTGCGTGACGTGGTGAAGAGTCTCGAGCCGCACGGCGTGCGCGGGCTCGTGCTGCTCAATGCCCACGGCGGAAACGAGCTGCGTGCGCTCGTGCGCGAACTGCAGCCGGCCACGCCCATCATGCTTGCCATCGTGAACTGGTGGCAGACGGCCGATGCGACGGTGTTTTCAGTGCCCGGCGATCACGCCGGCGAACTGGAGACCGCCGCCGTGATGCATGTGGCGCCGCAGCTCGTCGTCGCGGATCGCGCCACCTGGGGCGATGGCCGCACCAATCCCAGCACGCTCGACGGGGTACGCACCGGAGTGGCGTGGATGCCGCGCCGCTGGACGCAGGCGACGAAGGATACCGGGGTCGGCGATCCGCGTGCGGCCACAGCCGAGCGCGGCGCCGTGTTCATGACGCAGGCGGTCGAGCGCATCGCCGCGTTCTGTTGCGAACTCGCGGTCGCCGATCCGGCTCGGCTGTGGGAGAACCCGGACCGCTGACGTCGCGTGTCGCGCGGATGCGTTTGGGAAACGGGGGAGGTGGCCCGCTCGCCACATCCCGTGGTCAGTAGTCGACTGGCCGCAGATAACTTTCCCCGATCCCGCTCTGACTGAGCAGCGCCACCGACGGCGGACGGCGCTTCCAATGCGTGCCGTTCAGCCGCTGCGCGACGATGGTCAACTCCTCTTTGCTGTAGCCGCGCGCGCGCAGCGCTTCGTGCGCGAAGCCGTGCAGCATACCGTTGAGAATCTCGTCGGCCCGCGCGTAGCTGATGCCAAGGTCGCCCTCGTCGGTCTGCCCCACGATGAGATCCGCCGTGGGCGCCTTGTTCACGACCACGTCGGGGACACCGAGATGCCGCGCCAGCTGCCACACTTGCGTCTTGTACAGATCGCCGATGGGGTTCACCGGCGGTGAGTCGTCGGCGTGCCAGGTGAAGTAGCCGAACAGCCGCTCGGTCTTGTTGCCCGTGCCAAGCGGCAGCGCGCGATAGCGCGCCGACAGATCGAACAGCGCGATCATGCGCATGCGCGCCATCACGTTGCCGCGCCGCGCGCCGTCGGCGTCCGGCTCGTGCACGAGATACCCGTCGACGGCGGGAGAAATGTCCACCGTGCGCGACTCGATACCCAACGCGTCGATCACGAGCTGTGCGTGCTCGAGTGATTCGGGGCTCGACGTGCGATACGGCAGCCGCACCCCGATCACGTTTTCGGCGCCGAGTGCTTCCACGGCAAGCGCCGCCGATACCGCGCTGTCCACGCCACCCGAGATCCCGATGACCGCTTTGCCGAAGCCGCGTCGCGCCAGCTCCTCGCGCAGGAAGCCCACGAGCCATTCCTCGGTGAGTTCGCAGTCGAGCACGAGCGGCGGCGGCCCTCCCTGATCACGCACGCCGTGGCGGAGAACCGGCAGATGCTCCGGCAGCGCGCGGACGACCGTGTTGGCCTTCTGCAGCAGCTCCTCGGGGATGGCGAACTCACCGGTGGTGAAGCCGCGCGCGCCGCGCAGCAGATCGGCGGCGGCCGGCTCGGGACCGTCGTACGCGAGCTGTACCGGCCACCCTTCGGTGACGCGCTTCACGTTGTCGAGTACGTGCGGTAACGCCACCCGCAGGTCGCTGAGCAGCGGGCTGTCGGCGCGTGCGCGCACGAGATCATCGAGGTCGATGGTGAGCGAGACGAAGCTCTCGTCCCACACGGGTGCGCGACCGCGCACGTCGCCGCCGGGACCGACGAGGTGCGACGTGCCGAAGAACCGCTTGCCCCCTTCGCTGCCCACGAGGTTCACGAAACTCGCGTACACCCCATGCTCTTCGGCGATGTCGCGAATGAGCCGCTCCCATCGCGCCGCGCTGTAGGGTCCGGGAATCCCGTCGTTGCGCGGCCACGGCCCACGGGCCGGCGCCGCGGACGAGATAAAGACGAGCTGCGCGCCGTCGAGGGCGGCCAGCGTGCCACTGATCGAATGCCAGGCATCCTCGCAGACAAGGATGGCGGCACGGCCCCACGGTGTTTCGAACACACGAATGTCGGTGCCGCGCTCCACGAAGCGCTCTTCGTCGAAGAGCCCGTAGGTGGGGAGAAAGTTCTTGCGGTGCACATGGCGCACATTGGGCGGGCCATCATCGAGACCGATCGTGAGGTACGCGGCGCTGTTGTGCAGCGTCTCGCGCCACCGCTCGTAGAAGCCCACCACGACGTCGAGCGGAACTGGCTCGATCCCCGCCGAGGCGCACGCCGTGCGGTACGCATCATCGAGGTCGTAGGCGAGGGCCCCCGCGGTGCAGGCGACTTCGCGCACGCCCCCTTCCACGAAGTAGCCCGACAGGGCGGTCTCCGGGAATTGGACGATCTGTGGGCGCGGCTCCAGCGTGGCGGCCTGCGCGCACAGGCGGCCGATGCGAGCAAGGTTGCCGGCCGTGTCGCCCTTGCGGGGGGCGAACTGGCACAGCGCGATGGTCAGCGGACGAATCGGGTCACCAGGCATCTGACAAAGATAACGGCAAACGCTGCCGGGATCGGTCCCGACCCGCCAGTGTAGAATTCCCCCATGCCGAACGCGCGGTTCCTCCCGTCCGC
>DCZC01000180.1:2725-3006 GCA_002331565.1 Gemmatimonas sp. UBA2094 | reverse complement strand
GCGCCGGGTCGGCATCGGGCGCGCCCGGCGCAAACCCGAGCCCGGCGCTGCGCACCACCGGTTCGTAGTACGGCGGCATGCACAGCACGACGTCGTGCCCGCGCGCGCGCAGCCCGAGGCCGAGCGCGAGATAGGGGTTTACGTCGCCGAAGGAACCCCAGCTGGTGATGACGATGCGGGCCATGCCGAACAACGAACGGCCGCCGCGGAGAGGTTCAGGGAATCACGCCCCGACGCCGCGCCTCACCCCACCTGCGCGCCGGCCACGTCCCAGTTGATGC
>DCZC01000180.1:649-2503 GCA_002331565.1 Gemmatimonas sp. UBA2094 | reverse complement strand
GTTCTGGTACTTGAGGTAGTACGCGTGCTCCCACACGTCGATGCCCACGATGGGGAGCTCGCCCTCGAGCAGCGGAGAGTCCTGGTTGGGCAGCCCGCGCACCGCCAGACGGCTCGTCGCGGTCTTCACCAGCCATGCCCAGCCGCTGCCGAACTGCCCCACCGCCGCGGTCTTCATCGCCGCCTTGAGCGCGGTGAGCGACTCGAAGTCACGCGCGATCATCTCGGCCAGCCGGCCAGTAGGGGCCGCCGCACTCGCCTCGCCCGGCGCCAGCAGGTTCCAGAAGAGCGCGTGATTGGCGTGCCCGCCACCATTGTTGCGGATCGCCGTCTGCACCGCAGCCGGCCAGCGCCGCAGCCCCATGAGCAGTTCGCCCAGCGTGTACTGATGCAGCGCCGACTGCGTCTCCAGCGCCTTGTTGAGATTCGTCACGTACGTGGCATGGTGACGGTCGTGATGGATGCCCATGGTCTGCGCGTCCACCGCCGGCTCCACCGCGTTGGCGGCGTACGGCAGCGGCGGCAGTGCGAACGGGTACTTCTGGTTCAGCACGGCGTCGGGCGAGAACAGACCGCCCGGGAGGCGCGGCGACGATGCGGCCACCCCGGAGACGGCCGACACGGGCACCAGCCCCGACAACGCTGCGCCAGCCACGGCCCCGGCGCCCTGCTGCAGAAATCCCCGACGATCCATCACTGCTCCCACGCTAACGAGTTGAGTGGCCGCGGCATCCACGAGACGACCGCCTCCGGCCACAACGCACGTAGTCCCCGCACCGTTGCCGGGCGCCTTTCGCACATCAGTAGCGCGCCAGGTACCGGTCCAGCTCCCACTGGGTGACCCGTTGATTGTACTCGGTCCATTCGGCGCGCTTGGCGGCGAGAAACTGCTGCGTGATGTGGTCACCGAGCGCCTCGCAGATCACCTCGTCCTTCTCCAGCTCATCGCACGCTTCCATCAGCGACGTCGGCAGGTCGTCGATGCGCAGACGACGGCGCTCGCGGTACGACAGCTCCCAGATGTTCGTGTTCACCGGCTCGCGCCAGTCGGCCTGCGTGGCGAGGCCGTCGAGCCCCGCGGCGAGCATCACGGTGAGGGCGAGATACGGATTGGCCGCCGGATCGGGCGTGCGCAGTTCGAGTCGCGTGCCGGCACCGCGACGCTCCGGCACGCGGATCATCGGCGACCGGTTACGCATGCTCCACGCCACGTTGACCGGCGCCTCGAAGCCGGGCACCAGCCGCTTGTAGCTGTTCACCAGCGGGTTCGTCACGGCGGTCATGGCCCGTGCGTGGCGCAGCAGGCCACCGATGTAGTGCAGCGCCGTGAGACTCAGCGACCATTCGCGGCCGGGGTCCCAGAAGGCGTTCTGCTGGTTCCGGAACAGACTCTGGTGCGTGTGCATGCCGCTGCCGTTCTGCCCGAACACGGGCTTGGGCATGAAGCTCGCAATCAGCCCGAACTTGCGCGCCACCTGCTTCACCACGAACCGGAACGTGGCGATGTTGTCGGCGGTGCGCAGCGCATCCGCATACCGGAAGTCGATCTCGTGCTGGCCGTGCGCCACCTCGTGGTGCGAGGCCTCCACCTCGAAGCCCATTTGCTCGAGCGCATCCACGATCTCCCGCCGCGCATCCTCCCCCTGATCCATCGGCGCCAGATCGAAGTAGCCGCCGATATCGTGCGTGTGTGTGGCCGGCCGGCCATCCTCGGTGGGCTTGAAGAGGAAGAACTCCGCCTCCATGCCCGCGTTCATCACGTACCCCTGTGATGCCGCCGCGGCGAGCTGGCGCTTGAGCGCCCCGCGCGGATCACCGGCGAACGGGGTGCCATCGGGCATGGTGATGTCGCAGA
>DCZC01000180.1:0-345 GCA_002331565.1 Gemmatimonas sp. UBA2094 | reverse complement strand
ATGGATGAACCATCGAACATGATGTCGCCCTGCAGCGCCTTCCTGAATTGCGAGCTCGGAATCTCGACATTCTTGATGACGCCGAGGATGTCGGTGAACTGCAGACGCAGGAAGCGCACCTGCTGGGCTTCCGCGAGTTCGAGGATGTCCGCGGCAGTCGCGCCCGCCAGATTGGCGGGCACCAAGGACCGGCTTGGCGTGGGCATGCCGTATAGTAGTACTTTTCCAGACTCATGACTCCTCCGAACAGCACCGCCGGCGCCGGTTTCTGCGCCGCCTGTGGCGCGGCGCTCTCTGCCGGCCCCCGCTTCTGCCACCGCTGCGGCACACCGCTCGGCCAGGGGC
>DCZC01000010.1 GCA_002331565.1 Gemmatimonas sp. UBA2094 | reverse complement strand
GGCCAACGGCGCGGCGCGCAACGAAGGCGGGCCGAGTACCCGCGGTGGCAACGCCCCGGTGCAGGTGCGCGCCCCGCGCGGGCTTGTCGTGGCGTGGAAAGCCCCGTACGGCCCCAACGACACCACGGTGCTCTATCGCGGCGGCCCGCAGCTCAGCACCGTGCTCTTCAGCCTCGACAGCAGCACGATGTTCGTGAGCGACAGCGGCGCGGTGATCGCCGTGCGTGTGAAGAATCCGCAGGAGCGCTACAACCTTGGCCGCAACGTATCGCTCCCCGCCATCATCACCGGTTTTGGTGGTGGCTTGGGTGGTGGCCGCAGCAACAGCGACAGCACGGCGGGCACGCTCGTGAGCCGCAAGGTAGGCAACGCCACCTACGTGCTGCTGGCCAAGGACGGCAAGCAGGTGGCGCTCACCGGTACGCGCGCCCCGGGCGCCAACTGGTTCAAGCAGGCGCCGCGTCCGTGGCTCGACCGCATGGACATCACGAGCAAGGCGCGCACGCGCCTCATGGATTCGCCCGCCGACAGCTACGAAGAGTTCGTGGCCGCGCTGGACGCTGACGTGCAGCAGTTCATCGTGACCCGCGAGAATCGCACCACCATTACCGACGCGTGGCTCCGCACCGCCGGCACCTCCGATGCGAAGCAGCTCACGAAGAACGTGGATGTAGGCCCCGAGGTGAGTCAGGCGCAGTTCAAGCGCTTCCAGGTCACGCGTCCGCGCGACGGCACCAAGTACTGGGTGGAAGTCACCCTGCCGCGCGACTGGAAGCCGGGGCAGAAACTGCCCGGCATCATCTGGTTCTATCCGCGGGAGTACAGCACGGTGAACCAGTACGAGCAGTCACGACAGAGCGTGAACATCAACGCCTTCCCCACCGTGCCGTCGGCGCGTCCGGCCAGCAGCATGCAGCTGTGGGTGAGCCAGGGCTACGCGTTCATCCAACCCGACATCCCCATCTACGGCGATGCCGGGCGCATGAACGACAACTACACGCGCGACCTCGAGGAGAATCTCGACGCCGTGCTCGACGCCGCGGTGGACAGCGGCTTCGTGGATCGCGACAAGATGGGGATCGGCGGGCACAGCTACGGCGCGTTCAGTACCGTGAACGCCATGACGCTCATGCCCAACTTCAAGGCCGGCATCGCCGGCGATGGTATGTACAACCGAACGCTCACGCCGTTCGGATTCCAGAGCGAGCGCCGCAACTTCTTCCAGGCGAAGGAGACCTACATGGACATGTCACCGTTCCTTCGCGCCGATAAGCTCGCCGGTGCGCTGCTGCTGTACCATGCATGGGAAGATCAGAACCAGGGCACGGCGCCCATGAGTTCCACGCGCCTGTTCGCCGCGCTGCAAGGACTCGGCAAGCCCGCCGCGCTGTACATGTATCCGTACGAAGACCACAGCGTGGCCACCTACGCCAGCGACCTCGACCTGTGGGCGAGATGGGTGGCGTGGATGGATGTGCACGTGAAGAACGGCGGGAAGGTGGAGCAGCCGAGGGCGGTGCAGCCGTGAAGAGCGGAACTAACGACTGACAACTACCACTAACCACTAAAAACTCCCCGCAGCTCACGCGATCTCCGAAACGGGAGGGATCGCGACGTTCGCGGGGAGTTTGTAGTGGTTAGTGACAGTTTTTAGTTGTTAGTAGAAACCACATGCCCCCCACCTACTTCCCCTCCCCCGCCGCGTTCCGCGCGTGGCTCGCCCAACATCACACGACGGCGACCGAACTGGTCGTCGGCTTCCACAAAACCGGCACCGGCACGCCGAGCATGACGTGGACGGAGAGCGTGCGTGAGGCGCTCTGTTTCGGATGGATCGACGGCATCCGCCGTCGGGTGGACGAGGCCCGCTACACGATTCGCTTCACGCCGCGAAAGAAGGGGAGCCTCTGGAGCGCCGTGAACGTGAAGCACGTGGAGGAACTCGCGGCCGCCGGACTCATGCAACCCGCCGGTCTGCGGGCCTTCGAAGCGCGCAGCGTGGCGAAGTCGGGCGTGTACGCGTTCGAGCAGGAGAAGGTGGAGCTACCGGCACCGTTCGTGGCCCGCTTCAGGAAGCAGAAGGGCGCGTGGGCCTGGTTCGAGGAGGCCGCGCCGAGCTATCGGCGACCCGCCGTGTGGTGGGTGATCAGCGCCAAGCGTGAGGAGACGCGCGAGCGGCGATTGCAGCAGCTGACCGACTGCTCGGCGCAGGGGGTGAGGTTGCCGCATCTTCGGCCCAATGGTCGGTAGAGGCGGCAGAAACTAAGAACCAAGAACTACAACTACGATCTACAAGCTCCCCGCCCGCCGCGCGATCTCCCATCAAGGGGAGGTCTCGCCGGCCGCGGGGAGTTTGTAGTTCGTAGTTTCAGTCTTCAGTCGTTGGTTCTACGACGATCTCGGCGGGTCTCTATATTTCCGTAATGTCCGAACCCCTCACCGCTCCCGTTCCCGGTTTCCGCCCCGTGCCGCGCACGGGCGTTATTTACGTCATGGACCGTGCGCGGGAGCTGGGCTTCCGCATGGGCGCCGAGGGGTGGTGCAATCTCGGGCAGGGGCAGCCGGAAACGGGGCCGTTGCCCGGCGCGCCGCCGCGGCCGAGCAATGTCACCATCGGCGCCGACGACTACGAGTACGCGCCGGTGGGCGGCATCGACGCGCTGCGGAAGGCGGTGGCGAACCTGTACAATGCGCGCTACCGGCAGGGGAAGTCGAGCCAGTACGGACCGGAGAACGTGTGCATCTGCGGCGGTGGCCGTTCGTCGCTCACGCGTGTGGTGGCGTCGCTGGGCAACGTGAACCTCGGCCACGTGCTCCCCGACTACACGGCGTACGAGGAGCTGCTGGAGATCTTCGGGACATTCAGCGCCATTCCGCTGCTGCTCGAGCCCGAGGCCGGCTACGCGCTCAGTACCAAGAACCTGCGCCGCGAAATCACCGGCCGTGGCTTGGGGGCGCTGCTGCTCTCCAACCCGGCCAATCCCACCGGACGGGTGCTCCGCGGCAGCGCGCTCAGTGCGTGGGTGCACGAGGCGCGTGAGCTCAAGTGCACGCTCATCCTCGATGAGTTCTATTCGCACTACCTCTGGGACGAAGGACTCGCGGAAGGCGCAACGGTGAGCGCCGCCGAGTTCGTGGACGATGTGAACAGCGATCCGGTGGTGATTCTCGACGGACTCACCAAAGGGTGGCGCTGCCCCGGCTGGCGCCTCAGCTGGATCGTGGGCCCGGCCAGCGTGATCGAGGCCGTGACGAGCGCCGGCAGTTTCCTCGATGGCGGCGGCAATCGCCCGCTGCAGGAAGCGGCGGGCGCCCTCGTGGAGCCCGATCGGGCGCGCCAAGAAGTAATCGCCATTCACGACGCCTTTGCGCGTAAGCGCCGTATCCTCATCGACGGCCTGCGCGCGGCGGGGCTCACGGTGGAGCATGAGCCTGACGGCGGATTCTATGTGTGGGCGAGCGTGGCGTCGCTCCCGGCCCCGTTCAACGACGGCGAAACGTTCTTCGAGGCGGCGCTGCGCGAAAAGGTCATCACCGTACCCGGCTTGTTCTTCGACATCAATCCCGGCAAGCGTCGTGCGAACCACACGTCGCGCTTCACGCAGTACATGCGCTTCAGCTTCGGCCCCGACGAGTCGAGCGTGACGGATGCCGTACAGCGGTTGCAGGCGATGGTGAAGCGGGGCACCCCGCGGGCGTAGAAGGGCACACGAAAGGGCGTACTGTTCAACCCGACGAGCGGCGTCACCAAAGTCGGGGATACGCGGTAGAATGGAGGCATGACCATCACCCATTCGATCCCGCGTCGCTTCGCAGCAGGTTGCACACTGCTGCTCGCCGTCAGCGCCGTCGATGCCCAGACCGCTCCGGCCTGGGCCCCCGCCCTCGACTCCGTCGTGAACGCCGCCCTCGCCAGCTCGCGGGCCCCCGGTGCCACCGTGGCCGTGGTGAGCAACGGCCGACTCGTGTACGCCAAGGGCTACGGGCTTGCGAACGTGGAAACAAAGCAGCCCATGACCGCCGACATGCTGCTGCGCGTGGGCTCGGTGACCAAGATGTTCACCGGGGCCGCGCTCGCCTCCCTGGTGGAGGACCGGCTCGTCGACATGAATGCGCCGATTTCCACCTATATCCCCTCGCTGGCGGGCAAGCGTGTGGGCACGGTGACCACGCAGCAGCTCATGACGCACAGCGCGGGGTGGCTGGACAATGCGGTGGCCTACGGCCGCATGGGCGAAGGCGCGCTGGGCGAAGTGATGCGCGAGGTGAGCGACACCATGTTCTTCACCGACGCGGGGCGCACGTTCAGCTACTCCAACCCGAGCATCAGCATGGCGGGCTACGTGGCGGAGATGGCAGGCAGGAAACGCTACGCCACCATCGTGGAAGAGCGCGTGATGCGCCCGTCGGCGATGACGCTCAGTACGTTCAAGCCACTCGAAGCACTCACGTGGCCCATCGCGATGGGGCACCTCGTGAATGGACCGGACACCCCGCCGGTCATCGTGCGCCCCATGACGGAGAACACGGCGCAGTGGGCGGCCGGTTTTCTCTTCTCGAGCGCACCGGAACTCGCGCGCTTCACCATGGCGCTGATGAGCTCGGGGGCCCCTGACCGCGCGTGGGCCATCCGCCCGAGCGTGGTGAAGCGCATGACCACCGGCGCCGTGCCGCATCCGGGCGGCAGCGGCCTCGATTCGGCCATGTACGGCTACGGGCTCGTGGTGGGCAACGCGAAGGTCGCGGGCAAGACCGAGCGTGTGTGGACGCACGGCGGGGCCATCAACGGCTACAACGCGCAGCTCACCATGGTGCCCGTGCGCGAGGCGAGCGTGGTCGTCCTCGTGAATGGTCCCGGTACCGGCATCAAGGCCATCGAAAGCAAGGCGCTCGAGTTCGCGCTCGGTGCGCCACTGGAACTCAAGGCGCGCGCCGCCGCCCGCGATCTCACAGCTGCCGAGCGGACGATGCTCAAGGGGCGCTATGCGATGGGGGGCACGAACGTCGAACTGCTCGAGCGCGGCGACACGCTGTTCCTCCGGCAGGGTGCGAACACCACCCCTCTCACACACGGCGCAGCCGGCGAACTGTTCATCGGGGGCACGCAGCCCGCGTTCTATCGCGTGGAGAACGGCAAGGTGCCGTACGTGTACCTCGGCTCGCGCGCCCTGGCGCGTCAGCCGTAGCGCTCCGACATGTCGGGAATCATCTCCGACGCATCGCACGACGAGTTCCTCGTGGCGTCGGCGGTACCCGTGGCGGGTTCACATCGCGCCGGCACGCTCGACGACGCGCGTGGCATGCTGCAGGCGGATGTCACGCTTGTCGACCGCAGCATTTACGCGGCGGCCGTGTGCGGCAATGCGGTTGGTGTGCAACGGTGGCTCGCCCGCAATCCGGCGCTCGCCACCACACCAGGAGGTCCGAACGACTGGGATGCGCTCACCTGGTGCTGCTTTTCGCGCTGGTTGCGTGACGAGCCGGTTCGTTCTGCCGATTTCGTGACGGTGGCACGAGCCCTCATCAACGCCGGTGCCTCAGTCAACACCGGATTTACGGACGAACAGCACGGGCCCAATACGCAGTTCGAAAGCGCGCTGTACGGTGCCGCCGGCGTGGCGTTCTGCGCCCCGCTGACGGCACTGCTGCTACACCACGGTGCCGACCCGAACGACGAGGAGGTGCCGTACCACGCGGCCGAGCACTACGCGCACGACGTGGTGACCGAGCTGCTGCGCGCGCCGGTGCCACTCACCCGCGACAGTCTTGCCACGCTGTTGCTCCGAAAGTGCGACTGGCACGATCTGCAGGGCGTGGAGCAGCTGCTGCGACATGGTGCCGATCCGAACCATCCCGGCCGTTGGCCCTTCACACCGCTGATGCAGGCGCTCAGGCGCGACAACGACCTGGCCATCATTGAAGCCCTACTGGATGCCGGCGCCGACGCGGCCCGCACCCTCAACGGCGCAAGTGCGACTTCGCTCGCCGCGTGGCACGGCCGCACCGATGCGCTGCAGGTGTTCGCCGAGCGTGGGGTGGAACTGCCGCACGAGGGCCTCGACGCCGTCGCGGTGGACGTCACGTTGGGCGATACCATGGGAGTGCGCGCGCGGCTGTTCGCAGATCAGGACCTGCGCGACACCTTCATGTGGCGCCTCCCCGAGTTTCTCTGCCGCTGCGCCGGCAACGGCAGTCTCGCGCCACTCAGTGTGCTGCTGCAGCTCGCGCCGTCACCCGAGGTGCGCTGGACCGAGGGGGATGGCTATTGGCATATCCCGCCGAACAGCACGGCGCTCGACGTGGCGGTGCTGCGCAGGCAGACCGCTGCGGAACGGCTGATCCGCGAATTCGCGGCGGGAGTTGACTGACTGCTCGTCGGAGACACGGAGCCGTTCCTCTCCGCGCTCACCCCGCGTGCATGTACGCCGAGAACAGCTCCACCATCTCGGGGGGAATGCGGATGATCTTCCCCGTCTCCCGCGACAGCAGCGTCCAGATGGAGCGGCCACGGCAGAGCACGTGATCGTCGCTCGTGCGCACGATCTCCGTCAGCCGCTCGAAGCGACGCGAGTCCACCGTGCCGATCCAGGTGCGCGCCACGATGGGATCGCCCAGCAGCGCCTCGCGCCGGTAGTCGATTTCGTGACGTGTGGCCACCCACCCGTACGCGGCCTTCATTCTCTCGGGGGCGCTCACGTTCCAATGCGCGAGCGCCACGTCGAAGATCCACTTGAGGTACACCACGTTGTTCACGTGGTCGTTGTCGTCAATGTCCTGCGGCAGCACTTCGATGGGAATCTCGAAGACCTGCAGACCGTGCTTGGCGAACGACATGATCAGCGCTTGGTGGGGATGAGAACGGCGCGCTCCTCGGGAGCCACCCGCACCACGCGCAACGGCTGCGCCATCGCCGTGGTACCGGTGTGCAACACGACGCGATAGTCGCCGGTTTCCACCGGAGACAGCGCCCGTCCACCACCGAAGCCGCCCCCGAACCCGCCACCGCCCTGCCCGCGCCCCCCGGCCGCCGGCTGCGCGA
>DCZC01000164.1:942-5064 GCA_002331565.1 Gemmatimonas sp. UBA2094 | reverse complement strand
GCGGCGGCGGCGGCGACGAGCTGCGCCCGCGCTGTCGCACCGGCCAGCCGCGCGGTGTCCCAGACATCACGCACGCTCGACGAGCCGCCGGTCATCATCACACCCATCTCGCGCATCGTCTTGGCGGTAAGCCAGCGCACGGCGCGCACGCCGGCGTTGCCGTCGAGATCCTCGTGGAACGGCAGTCCGTCGACGATGGCGGCGATGTTGTTGAAGATCCGGTCGACGCCGCTGTGCACCACCTGCACCTGGCTCCACGCGCAGTCGAGTTCCTCGGCCACCAGCATCGCCAACGCGGTGTGGATGCCCTGGCCCATCTCCGCCTTGGGGGACATCACGGTCACGCGGCCGTCCGGCCCTACCGCCACCCACCCATTCAGCGGGACGGCACCGCCGCCCGGCTGCGGGGTGTCCGACGGGCGAAGCCGCTGGCGCGGCGGGGTGAGCGACCAGCCCACGAAGAGGGAACCGGCGGTCCCGAGCCCTGCCAGAAGGAAGGTGCGGCGTCTCATATTTACGAAGATGCCATGTCGCCCCTGATGGCGACAGCGCCCGACTCCTCCTGCCCCCGTCGCCATGTTCCGCGTTCGCCCCCGCCTGCTCGCCGTGTCCGTGTCGTTCGCGCTGGTGCTTACGGCGTGTGCGCAGGACGGCCAGACCAAGGCATCGGAGGCAAAAGTGGCGGAAGCCGCGGCGAAGATCGCCCGCGCCACGCGTACCCTGGGCCCGGGCGACCTGCAGATCATGAGCCTCGATCGTACCGTGGCCATCGAAGTGGTCGGCGACTCGGCGCACATCTTCCTGGCGAACAGCCAGATCAGTGTGCCCGTGACCTACATCGAAAACGTGAAGTTCGCCGACAACCGGCTACGCTTCGACATCAAGGGTTTCGGCATGAAGGTGTTCGAAGTGGGTGACGGCACCGAAGGTGCGGCGTTCTCCACCGTCGATGCGGTCGCCTTCGTGCAGACGGTGGTGGCCCGTCAGAACGCGATGGAGAAACAGCCGTAACGGCGGCCGACGCCCAGCGGCCGCCCGTCGACATTACGAGCTGCAGCTGAGCATCGAGCATCCCGCCTTGTGCTTCGCCCATTCGGGGCGTCGCCGTGCGTACTGGCGATGCGCCGGCTGTTCGGTGTACGGATTACGCAGCACCTCGAGCAGCGTACGCACCACCGTGGGGTCGCCGGCGGTGGCGGCATCGATAGCCTGCTGCGCCACGTAATTGCGCAGCACGAACCACGGGTTCACCGCGTGCATGGCCGCGCGACGCTCTGCGAAGGGCCGTCCGTGTTCGCGCACGCAGGCGTGCCACCGCTGCAACCAATCGTTCAGCGCAGTGGCGTGCGCCTCGCGACGCGCCTCGTCGTAGAACACGTCACCGAGGATGGTGGCGGCCGGCGCGGCTGGCAGCTCGTCGGGGATCTCGCCAAGCGCACGGAAGAAGTTGGTGTAGTCGATCTCCGCATCGTACATGAGCTTGAACGCTTCGCGGACGATCGTCTGCTCCTGCTCGCCGCGACGCACGAAGCCGAACTTGGCCGCGTTCATCGCTTCGTATTCGGCGATGTACACCGTGGAAAACCGGTCGATCCCCGCCTGCAGCACCGACTCGTCGGCGAACAGCGGCGCGATGGCGTCAGCGAGGCGCACGAGGTTCCACTGGGCGATGGCGGGCTGTTGGCCAAAGCGGTAGCGGCGCCCCTGTGCATCGGTGGTGTTGGGCGTCCAGTTGGGATCGAAGTTGTCGATCCACCCGTACGGCCCGTAGTCGATGGTGAGGCCGAGGATGGACATGTTGTCGGTGTTCATGACGCCGTGCACGAAGCCCACGCGCATCCAGTGCACCATGAGCTGCGCGGTGCGCTCGCACACCGCGGCGTACCACGCGGCGCGCCGCTGCGTGTCGTCGGTAACGGCGGCGAGGTGCGGGTAGTCGCGCGCGATGGTGAAGTCGACCAGTTGCGTGAGCAGGGCGAGGTCGTTGCGCGCGGCGAAGATCTCGAAGTTGCCGAAGCGGATGAAACTGGGTGCTACCCGACAGACAATGGCGCCGGGCTCTTCCTGCGCGTTGCCGTTGTAGAACATGTCGCGCACCACGGCGTCGCCGGTGGTGACCACGCTGAGCGCGCGCGTGGTGGGCACGCCCAGGTGGTGCATGGCTTCACTGCACAGGAACTCGCGGATGCTCGAGCGCAGCACGGCGCGGCCGTCGGCGGTGCGCGAGTAGGGCGTGGGGCCCGCTCCCTTGAGCTGCAGCTCCCACCGTTCGCCGCGTGCGTTGAGCACTTCGCCCAAGGTGATGGCGCGTCCGTCGCCCAGCTGGCCCGCCCAGTTGCCGAATTGGTGCCCGCCGTAGCAGGCGGCATAGGGCTGCATGCCGGGGATGAGTGCGTTCCCGGCGAACGTGTCGGCGAAGGCTTGCGACTGGACGAACGCGTCGGGGAGGCCCACCAGCGTGGCCACGTCGGGGGCGTGCGCCAACAGCTGCGGCGCCGACACCGGCGTGGGGAGCACGGCACTCCACGCGGCATGCTGCACTTGTCTTCGCCGGTTGGAACCGTCAGGATCCCCCGGCAGCTCGCGCACGAACCGGTTGTCGAACGTGAGGTTCGGGGCGTCGGCCGCGACAGGTGTGGCGGTGTTCGTGGAAGTGTTAGTGGAAGAGTTCACTCTCGAAACTTAGGACGCGGTCCAAGATGGCGATGAACGGATGGCAGCGCGTGGCAACGGCGGGTGGGCTCGCGCTCGCGGCGGCGTGTGGCGGTGAGCAGGCCGCCGACGGCACGGCGGTCGGGACGCTCCCCGACAGCGTGGTGACGGTGCCGGCCGTGCCCACCGTGACGGTGGCCGCGGTGGCACCCAACTCCTATGCGGGGACTCTCCCGTGCGCCGATTGTGCCGGCATCGCGACCACGGTGGCGCTCTTCTCCGATACCACGTATCGCTTGCGCGAGGCGTATCAGGGCAAGAGTGCTGCGCCGGTGGTGAGCATGGGGCGATGGACGCACGATGGCCGCACGCTCACGCTCGACGGGCTGGGGCGCACGCTCCGGTTCGCGGTGAAGGGGGAGGACACGCTGTCGCTGCTCGACCAGAGTGGCCAGCCCATCGCGGGCAGCGCCCCGGTGACGCTTGTGCGCGCCGACAGCATGGACGCAATGCGCGAGGCTGCGCCGTATACCGGCACGTTCACGTACGAGGCCGACGCGCCGAGCTTCCGCGAGTGCGGCAGCGGACAGACGTACCACGTGCTCATGAGCGGCGCCTACAAGACGGTGCAGCGGGCGTACACGGCCGCCAAGCTGCCCGCCGGCAGTGGCCAGCAGATCGAGGTGACGGCGCGCTTCACGGCGCGTCCGGCGACCATGGAAGGCCCCAAGGAACGCGACGTGATGGAGTTCGTGAAGTACGTGGGCCCGGCGGCCAATCCGGATTGCCGGTGAGGGGAAAGCTCGTCCGTGGCTCCGTGCGCTCCGACGAGCACGTTCTTCGCCGACGATTCGGGAACTCGAACCGCTTCCCGACGCTCTAACTCACATGAGCAACAAGACCTATACCAAGCCCGATGCAGAGCAGCTCAAGCGTGCGCTGACGCCCGAACAGTTTGCGGTCACGCAGCAGTGCGGCACCGAACCACCGTTCCGGAATGCCTTCTGGGACAACCATCAGGCCGGTCTGTACGTGGACGTGGTGAGCGGGGAGCCGCTGTTCGCCAGCGTGCACAAGTTCGACAGCGGCACCGGTTGGCCCAGCTTCACGCGCCCCGTGGCGCCGAACGTGACGGAAGTGGAAGACCGGTCGTACGGCATGCGCCGGGTGGAAGTGCGCAGCAAGCACGGTGATTCGCATCTGGGGCACGTGTTCCCCGACGGCCCGCGCGACGAGGGCGGCCTGCGCTACTGCATCAACTCGGCGAGCCTGCACTTCATTCCGCTGGCCGACATGGAAACGGCGGGCTACGCCGAGTTCCTCCCCCTGTTCGCGACGGACGCGCCCCATGAGTGAGCGGCCGCAGGAGGTCGCCATCCTGGCCGGCGGCTGCTTCTGGGGAATGGAGGAGCTGTTGCGCGAGATCCCCGGCGTGCTGGAGACCGACGTGGGCTACACCGGCGGCTGGCT
>DCZC01000164.1:444-619 GCA_002331565.1 Gemmatimonas sp. UBA2094 | reverse complement strand
ACGCTCAACCGGCAGGGGAACGATATCGGCACGCAGTACCGGAGCGCGATTTTCTACACGACGCCGGAGCAGAAGGACATCGCTGAGCGTGTGAAGCAGGACGTGCAGGCGGGCGGGCTGTGGCACCGGCCGATCACCACGGAGATCGTGCCGGAAGCCACGTGGTGGACGGCGG
>DCZC01000164.1:0-267 GCA_002331565.1 Gemmatimonas sp. UBA2094 | reverse complement strand
AAGCCACGTGGTGGACGGCGGAAGGCTACCACCAGGACTACCTCCGGAAAAACCCCGGCGGATACACGTGTCACTGGATGCGGTGAAACGTTGAACTACGCCTGGGGACGCGCGTCCCCCGGGCCGCGCGGTTGCCGTCCCCCCGCTCCGGCACGCAACTTCCGGGGATGCGCCCATTCCTCCCGCTCCCCATCGCGCTGCTCGAGGCCGCCTCGCCGCTGGCCGCCCAGCCTGCTCTCATTACCGGCACGCCCGTGAGCGGCCGCG
>DCZC01000084.1:969-6028 GCA_002331565.1 Gemmatimonas sp. UBA2094 | reverse complement strand
TGGACAGTTGTCCGGCGGCCCTTCGTGTTTCCGGCGGCTCCGGCGGGCGACCGGGGCGCGACTCACGGCGCTCCCCAGGACGCGCAGCCGTCAGCGTGTGGCGCTACCGGCCACTCGCCGCGCGGCCCAGATCGACCGCCTTGAAGCCCTGTTCCCCCCAGCCGATCACGAACACGCTGAACCCTTCCTTCATGCGCTTTTCGATGTCCGGCGCCCCCGCGGGATATCCGCACGGCACCTTGAACTCCTTGCACGCGGCCAGGACGCTCTGAATGGCGGCTTCCCACGCGGCCTCGTCGAACTTCCGCTGACCGTTGGCGTCGGTGGTGGTGAAGACCCCGCGCAGCGTACCGGCGCCCGGGAAGAGCACCCCCACGCCGGGCACGGCCGCAATTTCGCGGATGTGCGACAGCCCTTCCTTGCTCTCCACGATGGTGAAGTTGTACAGCTCCCCCTTGGGGTTGAGGGGCCACAGGTCGGCCTTCTCCTTGTACTCCTTCTCGCTCATGCCCCAGCGCGCCGGCGCGTTGCCCACATCGTCGGATCGGGTGCCGCCCTTGCTCTTGAAGCGCAGCGCGGCAATGCCCTGCTTGAGCTCGGCGGCATTGAGCACGTCGACGAACACGATGCCGTTGACGCCCTCGTTGAGCTGCTTGCCGATGCGCACGTTGGCCGCGGCCGGGTCAGGCGCGATTTCCATCGTCTTCACGAACATCGGATGGGTGAAGCGCGGCGACTTGCCCTTGGCGAGTGCGCCCCCCTCCTGCATCGCCTTGGCGAATTCGGTAAACGGGGGGAACGACTGTTCGAAGTTGTACTCCATCGTGCCTTCGAACACATAGTCGAGCTTCCTGTAGGCCAGCGCCTCACCAGCCAGCTGGGCCATGGTCTTCGTGGAGTCGGCCGGTGGGGTCGGCTGTCCCGGCCGAGCGCGGCGATTGGCCGGCGCGTAGAGACCGAACACCGGCTTCCCCGCCGCCACCAGATCGATCACGGGGTTGAGGCGCTCTTGCGCGTGGGCAGCGTGTGGCGGAATGAGGCCAAGGGCCAAGGTGGCCGAAGCCGACAGCATCCAGCGTGATCGCACGGAACTCCTCCGGGGTGGGGACTCTGCCAAAGTGCAGGGGGCAGGGAGCGGGGACAGCGAGCAGGGCGTACGGCACCCGCCCGACTGCTCAATCTTCCCAACGGCCCAGGGAGCACAAGCGCTGAGGGGGACACGGCAAGAATTCCGGCGCTGGGCTGTTCCCCTGCGCGAACGGTTTGCAGATTTCAACCGTATTCCTTGGTACTGGAACATCTTTCCGTTTCTCCCGGGTCCGCGCTCCTACCAGCGGACCCAGCCCGACCTACACCCGAATGAGCCCGGAGGCCCGGGGATGAAGTCGTTGGTAGCTGCCGGTGCCGGTTGTGTCGCTGTCGTTGCCATCGCCATGCTCGATGGCACCGGCACGCCGTCCATTCCGGTCTCCCCCGCCCCCGTCGCCGGTCGTGCCGCCATGGCGACGCCGGTGTCGTACGACCTGTCGTTCGTCGACGGTGCCACCGACCCGGCGCGCGCGTCGGCCACGCGTGCGAGCCGTCGCACCGGGCATCCGGTGCTCAAGCGCCCCGCGACGGTCATGACCACGGCGGCGCTCGGCGATGTGGTCAAGAAGACCTGCGCCGGCTGTCACAGCGATCAGCGCAAACAGGGCAACCTGTCGCTGCAGCAGTTCGATCTCACCACCATCGGGCAGGCGTCGCCCGAGGTGGCGGAAAAGATGATCAACAAGTTGCGCACGGGCATGATGCCGCCGCCCGGTCGCGCGAGGCCGGGTGGTGACACGCTGCAGGTCCTGCTCGAGACCCTCGAGCGCACCATGGATGCGCGCTACGCGGCCGATCCGAATCCGGGCACCCGTACCTTCCAGCGCCTCAATCGCGCTGAGTACGAGCGGGCCATCCGGGATGTGCTGTCGCTCGACGTGAAGGCCGATTCGTGGCTGCCGCTCGACACCAAGAGCGCGAATTTCGACAACATTGCCGACGTGCAGACGCCGTCGGCCACGCTGCTCGATTCGTACCTCGACGGGGCGAGCGAGATTTCCCGCCTCGCCGTGGGCGACCCCAAGGCGGGCGTGTCCACGAGCACATACAAGATCGCCCGGTTGGCGTCGCAGCTCGACCAGGTGGACGGCGCCCCGGTGGGCACGCGCGGCGGCACGGCCGTCACGCACACGTTCCCGGCCGACGGCGAGTACGTGTTCACGATCACGCTGCACGCCATTCCCACCGGACAGCTGTTCGCCAGCACCGCGCCCTTCGACGAGAAGATCGAAGTCTCGGTGAACGGCGAGCGCGTCGCGGTGCTCGATATCGATCGCGGCATGTCGCAGGCCGATCCGCAGGGCATGGAGATGAAAACCAAGCCCATCCCGATCCGTGCCGGCCCGCAGCGCATCGCCGCCACCTTCGTGCGCACGTTCGAAGGGCCGGTGAACGACAACATCACGCCGCTGGGCCACAGCATCGCCGACACGCAGATCGGCGCGCAGGCCGGCATCACCGTACAGGCGCACATTCAGAATTTCGCGGTGACGGGGCCGTTCAACCCGACCGGTGTGTCGGATACGCCGAGCCGCCGTCGCATCTTCAGCTGCCGCCCGCTGGCGGCCGCCGAAGCCCGTCCGTGCGCCGAGAAGATTCTCTCGCGGCTGGGTACGCAGGCCTATCGCCGTCCCCTGCAGCCCAACGACATGAAGGGGCTGCTCACGTTCTACGACGAAGGCGCGAAGAGCGGCGGCTTCGAACTGGGCATCCGCACGGCGCTCGAGGCGATGCTCTCCAGCCCGCACTTCATCTTCCGCATCGAGGAACTGCCGGCCGCCACCAAGGGCCGGGTGGCGGTGAACGGCGTGGATCTCGCCTCACGCCTGTCGTTCTTCCTGTGGGGCGCCCCACCTGACTCGCAGCTTGTGGCGCTCGGTCGCAGCGGCCGGCTCGCCGATACCACCGTGCTGCTTTCACAGGCCAAGCGCCTGCTCGCCGATCCGCGCAGTGAAGCGCTGGCGACGCGCTTCGCCTCGCAGTGGCTGCGGCTCCAGGATATCGAGCTGGTGCACCCCGATGCCAACCAGTTCCCCGACTTCCGCGAGCAGCTGGCCACCGACATGCGCCGCGAGACGGAGCTGTTCTTTTACAACCTCGTGCGCGGGAACCGCAGTCTGAACGAGCTGTTCACGGCCAATTACACGTACGTGAACGAAGCGCTCGCCAAGCACTACGACATCCCGGGCGTCGTGGGCGCGGATTTCCGCAAGGTGAACTATCCGGCCGGCTCGCCGCGCAGCGGCATCTTCGGCCACGGCAGCGTGCTCACGCTCACCAGCGTGGCCAACCGCACGTCGCCGGTGCTGCGCGGCAAGTGGGTGATGGAAGTGCTCATGGGTTCTCCGCCTCCGCCGCCGCCGCCCAACGTGCCCGACCTCGAGAAGACGGAAGGCGCCAAGGAGGGGCGACTGCTCACCACGCGCGAGCGCATGGAAATCCATCGCGCCAACGCCACGTGCAAGTCGTGCCATCAGTTCATCGACCCCATCGGCCTCGCCCTGGACAACTTCGACGTGATGGGACGTTGGCGCATCCGTGAGAACGGCGCGCCGCTCGATACGCGCGGTGACTACTACGACGGGACCCGCATCACGAGCCCCGCCGAACTACAGGCTGCGATGCTCAAGCGCCCGGTGCCGCTCATGCGCTCGTTCACGCAGAACCTCATGGCGTACGCGCTGGGCCGCCGCGTGGAGTGGTACGATGCGCCGACGGTGCGTCGCATCGAACTTGCAGCGCGCGCGAACAACTACCGCCTCAATGACTTCATCTTCGGCGTGGTCCGGAGCGACGCGTTCCGCATGCGGAAAGTCGTGGCGGAAAACCCGACCAAGGCCGCGCCGGTCTCGAGCCCGGCCAGCACCGAACCCAAGGCCCCGGCGTCGAGCCGCGGGCGCTGATCCCCTTTCGATAACCCGACGGAGACCGACCGATGTATTTCCTGACCGGAAAGGCCATGCCCCGCCGTCAGTTCCTGCAGGGGATGAGTGCCACGATCGCCCTGCCGTATCTCGACGCGATGATTCCTGTCGGACGCGGCGCGTTCGGCAACGCCAAGCAGGCACCGCGCCTCGTGGCCATCGAGATGGTGCACGGCGCCGCCGGCTGCAACGAGTGGGGCGCCAAGATGAACCTCTGGTCGCCCGCGGCCACGGGGAAGGCGTACGATCTCGCGCCCACGGCGCTCACGTCGCTCGAGCAGTACCGCGACTACCTCACGATCATCAGCAACACGGACGTGCGTGAGGCCGAGCCCACGTCGCCCAACGAGATCGGCGGCGACCATTTCCGTTCGAGTGCGGTGTACCTCACGCATATGCATCCCAAGCAGACGGAAGGCTCGGACGTGAAGGTCGGCACGTCGCTCGACCAGATGTACGCCCGGCGCTTCGGACAGGACACGCCGATTCCGTCGATGCAGTTGTGCATCGAGAACGTGGACCAGGCGGGTGGGTGCGCCTACGGCTACGCCTGCGTGTATACCGACTCCATCAGCTGGGCGTCACCCAACGAGCCGCTGCCGGTGATCCGCGACCCGCGCGTGGCCTTCGAGAAGCTGTTCGGCGTGGGAGGCACGAGCGCCGAGCGGGCCGAACGTCGGCGCACGCGGCGCAGCATTCTCGACTTCGTGTCGGGGGAGATGAGCTCGCTCAAGGCCGGCCTCAGCCCGGAGGACAAGAACCGCCTCGACCGCTACCTCACGGACATCCGTGAAGTGGAGCGCCGCATCCAGCGCGTGGAAGCGCGCAACACGAGCGGCGAGGTGCGCGAACTCCCCGAGGCGCCGGCCGGCGTGCCCGACTCGTTTGCCGAGCACGTGAAGCTGATGTTCGACATTCAGGCGCTCGCCTTTGCGGCCGACATCACGCGCGTGTTCTCGTTCAAGATGGGACGTGACGGCTCGAGCCGCACGTATCCGGAGAGCGGCACCGACAAGCCGTTCCACCCGGCGTCGCACCACGGCGGC
>DCZC01000084.1:493-643 GCA_002331565.1 Gemmatimonas sp. UBA2094 | reverse complement strand
GCGACTCGAACCTGCACAACCATCGTCGTTGCCCGCTCATCGTGCTGGGCAAGGCGGAGAACCGCCTCGCCGGCAACCTGCACATCAAGGCGCCGGACGGCACGCCCATGGCCAACGCGATGCTGAGCATGATGCACACGCTCGGCCTCG
>DCZC01000084.1:0-217 GCA_002331565.1 Gemmatimonas sp. UBA2094 | reverse complement strand
GGAACGGCGTGCTGCAGCGGTCGCGCGCGGCGGTGGTGTGCGCCGCGTGCGCCGCGACGATGCTGCTGACCGCCGCGCGTCACAATCCGTTCGATCGGGTGGGCGTGCGCAATCCCGCGGAAGCGCCGCTGGCCGACGCCGTCATGCGCGGGGACACGGCGCGCGTACGCGCGCTTCTCAAGCAGGGCGTCGATGTCAACGCCGCGATGGCCGACGG
>DCZC01000131.1:2127-2855 GCA_002331565.1 Gemmatimonas sp. UBA2094 | reverse complement strand
GCCGCCGTCGGGCCCGGCTCGCCCCGCGTGACCGTCCGCATGCCGCCCGCCGTCAAGACATCGGACAACGCGTCGCATCTGCTCTGCATCGTCGCGCTGTGCAAGCGCGATCGGGCGCGGCAGCTGGTGCGCGCGGCATTCCCGCGGCGCCGGGCCCACGTCATCTCGGCCAAGAGTGCGGCCGACGTGGAAGAGCAGCTGGTGAAGGAGCTCGTCGATGCGGTGATCATCGACGCGGGCGCCGGCGACGATGCGCAGCGGCTCATCGCGCGCGCCGACGAGTTCCAGAGTATCCCCTTCGTGCTCATCACGACGCTGCTCCCCGCCAATGCGCCGCTCGTGGCGCAGGCGACCGATGCGGGGGTGTGCGATGTGATCATCGAAGGGATCGACGACGTCGCGGCGCGCGATCTCGTCTCCCGGCGCGCCTTTTCCACGCGCTTCGAACGCGCGCTGAGCAGCCCGCCACCCCTGTTGCACCTCGAGACGCCGCTGCAGATGGCGGTGTGGCAGAGCGTGGTGAAACGGGCCGGGCGTCCGGTGCGCACCGACCAGCTGGCGAAGGAGTTGAGCGTCTCCCGCGAGCATCTCTCGCGCAGCTTCGCCGTGGGGCAGGCGCCGACGCTCAAGAAGGTCATCGACCTCGTGCGCGTGCTCGCGGCGGCCGAACTGTCGAAGAATGCCGGGTACGACGTGCGGGATGTGGCCGAGGTGCTGGGGTTCGCGAG
>DCZC01000131.1:1776-1941 GCA_002331565.1 Gemmatimonas sp. UBA2094 | reverse complement strand
TCGTCCCATTTGAGCAGCACGACCCAGCGCCTGGTGGGGGCCAAGGCCTCCAGCCTGAGCCGCCTGCGGGCGATGGACCTGTTGGAGCGGTTCCAGCGTTACGCCACCGTGCCGGACGGGGAAGAGGGCGAGGCGGTGCAGGGGTAGGGCGTTCCGACCAAGAAC
>DCZC01000131.1:713-1406 GCA_002331565.1 Gemmatimonas sp. UBA2094 | reverse complement strand
CCGCACGGGGCGGGTTGCCCCGCCGCACCTCCTTGTGATAATTTTCACAAGCTGTACCCGAACCGCTGCACCAGCGGGTCACCGCTGTTCTGCTCCCGCATTTTCCGAATTCGCTTCGCCCGCGTACCACACGCCGGCTCCCGCGCGTTTCCACTGCATATACACGCCCAGCATCATGGCCACCCAGACCGCCCTGCGTCCCGGCGAAATCAAGGACATCCTCCTCCGTGAGATCGAGGCCGCCGACCTCGGAGATCTCAACGTCGAGGAAGTCGGTACCGTCCTCGAAGTGAAGGACGGCATCGCCCGCATCTACGGCCTCGGCAAGGTCATGGCTGGTGAGATGCTCGAGTTCACGTCGTCGGAGACCAAGCAGGTCATCACCGGCATGGCGCTGAACCTCGAAGAGGACAACATCGGCGCCGTCATCCTGGGTGACTACCTGCAGCTCAAGGAAGGCGACGAAGTGCGCCGCACCGCGCGCGTGCTCGAAGTGCCCGTCGGCCCCGAACTCATCGGCCGCGTCGTCGATCCCCTTGGCCGTCCCATCGACGGGCTCGGCGAGATCCGCACGAGCCACTTCCGCAAGGTCGAGTCGCCGGCCCCCGGCATCATCGTGCGTCAGCCCGTGAAGGAGCCCCTCCAGACGGGGATCAAGGCCATCGACTCGATGATCCCGATCGGCCGCGGCCA
>DCZC01000131.1:0-532 GCA_002331565.1 Gemmatimonas sp. UBA2094 | reverse complement strand
GGCCGCGGCCAGCGCGAGCTCATCATCGGCGACCGCTCGACGGGCAAGACCGCCGTGGCGATCGACACGATCATCAATCAGAAGGGCCAGGGCGTCATCTGCGTGTACGTCGCCATCGGCCAGAAGGCGTCGACCATCGCCTCGGTGGTCGAGAAGCTGCGCCAGGCCGGCGCGCTCGACTACACGATCATCGTCGCCGCCTCGGCGTCCGATCCGGCGCCGATGCTCTACATCGCGCCCTACTCGGGCTGCTCGATGGCCGAGTACTTCATGTACAACGAGGGCAAGCCCACGCTGTGCGTGTACGACGACCTTTCCAAGCAGGCGGCGGCGTACCGCCAGCTGTCGCTCGTGCTGCGTCGTCCGCCGGGTCGCGAAGCGTATCCGGGCGACGTGTTCTATCTCCACAGCCGTCTCCTCGAGCGCGCGGCGAAGCTGCGCGAAGACGATGCGGTGTGCGATGGCAAGACCATCCTCAAGCCGGGTGGCTCGCTCACCGCGCTCCCCATCATCGAGACGCAGGCCGGTGACG
>DCZC01000239.1:2090-5960 GCA_002331565.1 Gemmatimonas sp. UBA2094 | reverse complement strand
TTGGCCGCGGCCGGTTTGGCCGGCTGGGCGGCGAGTGGAGGGGCCGACAGCACGAGCGCGAGCGCGGCGGCCTTCGGGGTGGGTGAGCCCCACCGGAGAGCACGGTGCGACATGACTGGGGACGGGGAAGTGGAGGGGAGATACCGCGCCGAACAGCCTCGGCCGGCCTGACCAATTCGACAGGCGGATCCGACATTCCGCAATGCCGGGAGGGGATGGCCATCCCCGGTCGTCACGATTTCGCAATGCAGGCTTTACCTGAGCGTTGCGGCCGCGGTGACGGCGCTGACTCCCTTGATCTGCGGGGGGAAGGTGTCCGTACAGAACCGCATGCGTCGCAAGGTTCGCAGGCCAGACGTGGGGAGGGCCGGCGTCCGGGTCGTCCCCGGTGGAGCCGTGTGCAAAAAATTGCGGTTCGGCGCGGGCGGTGAGATGTTTGCCGGATCGGTTCATCCGAAACACCGCTTCCGTCCCTCCGGAGATTCCCGCATGCGACAAGATCGACGCTGGTCTGCAGTTGGGTTGTTGGTAGGATCCCTCGCGCTCATGGCCGCGCCGCTCGCGCCCCTTCAGGCGCAAGCCACGGGCACGGTCGAAGGCAAGGTGACCGTGGGTGGGTCCGGCGAGGCGCTGCAGGGTGCCTCGGTGGGCGTGGTGGGGTTGCAGGTCGGCGGCATCACGCGCGCCGATGGCACCTACCGCTTCGCGCTCCGGGCCGGCACGTACGAAGTGCGTGTGCGCATGCTCGGCTACGCCGGCAAGACGGCCAGCGTGACGGTGACCGCCGGCGGCAAGGTCACGCAGAACTTCACGCTCGAGAAGTCCACGACGCAGCTCGAAGCCGTGGCCGTGACCGGTTCGCGCGGTGGTGAGCGCACGCTGGTGAAGAGCCCGGTGCCGGTCGACGTGATCAACACGGCGGATCTCAAGGCGACCGGCCGCGTGGAGACCGCGCAGATGCTGCAGGCCGCGGCCCCCTCGTTCAACTTCCCGCGCCCGGCGGTGGCCGACGGTACCGACCACGTGCGGCCCGCCACCCTCCGCGGCCTCGCCCCCGACCAGACGCTGGTGCTGATCAACGGCAAGCGCCGCTACACCAGCGCCCTGATCAACAACAACGGCACGGTTGGTCGTGGTACGGCCGCCGTGGACATCAACGCGATTCCCGCGTCGATGATCGATCGCATCGAAATCCTGCGCGACGGCGCCGCGGCGCAGTACGGCTCCGACGCCATCGCCGGCGTGATCAACATCATCCTCAAGGGTGCCGGCGCAGGCGGCGCCTCGATGCAGACGGGGCAGTTCAACACCAACGTCGAAGGCCTCGGCAAGATCAAGGACGGCACCAACACCACCGCCACGGCCGACCAGGGCTTCACGTGGGGCAACGGCTCGTACTTCCACGCCGGCGTGGAGTGGCGCAACCGCGCCATGACCAACCGCTCGTTCAACGATCCGCGCCAGCAGTACCCCAATGGTGACCCGCGCGAGGCGACGGCCCGTCGCCGCACGCACTGGTCGGGCGACGCCGCGACCGCCGACGTGGTCGGCATGTTCAACGCGGCGCACATCGTGAACGACAACCTGCAGCTCTACAGCTTCGGCTCCTTCGGCAAGCGCGATGGCCGCTCGACGGGCTTCTTCCGTCGCCCCATCCAGACCACGCAGGTGGTGGCCAAGCTGTACCCCGATGGCTTCCTCCCCAACATCGAATCCAACATCGACGACATCGCCGTCGGCGGCGGCGCCAAGGGGACGGTGAAGGGGTGGGATTGGGACCTGAGCCAGGTGTACGGCTCCAACGCGTTCCAGTTCATTATCAGCAACTCGAACAATGCCTCGATGGGTCTCGCCAGCCCCACGGTGTTCGACGCCGGCACGCTCGGCTTCGGCCAGGCGCTCACGAACCTCGACTTCACGCGCAAGTTCGACCTGAGCGGCAAGCCGCTGCGCGTCTCGAGCGGTGCCGAATTCCGCTGGGAGAACTACTCGATTCAGGCCGGTGAAGAGGCGTCGTACATCAACGGCCGCGTGCCGGTGCTCGACGCCAGCGGCAACCCGGTGCGCAACGCGGCCGGCAACACCACCATCGCGCTCGTCGGGTCGCAGGTGTTCCCCGGCTTCTCGCCGTCGGATGCCCTCGACAAGAGCCGCACCGCCGCCGCCGCCTACCTGGACCTCGAGACGGATCTCACCTCGAAGTGGCTCGTGGGCACCGCGGCCCGTATCGAGAACTTCAGCGACTTCGGCGGCAAGGCGACCGGCAAGTTCACCACGCGCTTCTCGCCGACCGACAAGTTCGCCATCCGTGGTGCCGCGGCGACCGGCTTCCGTGCCCCGTCGCTCCAGCAGAGCTACTTCACCTCGACCGCCACGACGTTCGTGAACGGCCTGCCGGTGGACATCAAGACGCTCCCCGTGGCGAGCCGCGAAGCCCGTCTCCTCGGCGCCCGTGACCTCAAGCCCGAGAACTCGGTGAACCTCAGCGCGGGCATCACGCTGCAGCCCACCAAGAGCCTCACCATCACGAGCGACTACTACAACATCAAGATCAGCGATCGCATCGTGCTGTCGGAGAACTTCATCGGCACGGGCATCGTGAACTTCTTCACCCAGAACGGCTTCACCGGCATCGGTGGCGGCCGCTACTTCACGAACGCGATCAACACGGAGACGAATGGTCTCGACGTGGTCGTGAACTACGGCATCGACCTGAAGAGCAACGGTGTGATCAAGCTCACGGGCGGTTACAACCAGAACAAGACGCGCGTAACCAAGGTCGTGGTCAACACGCCGGCGCAGCTCGGCAACCTGAACGAAACGCTGTTCGGCCGCGCCGAGCGTGGTCGCATCGAGGTGGGTCAGCCGCGCAACAACCTCGTGATGAACGGCTCGTACGAGAAGGGCGACTTCACGTTCACCCTGCGCGGTCAGCGCTTCGGCGCCGTGACCGGCCGTCAGGCTACGGCGGCCGCGGGCGCCCGTCAGGTGCCCGACCTCCAGCTCAGCGCGAAGTTCATCACCGACGTGAGCACGTCCTACAAGCTCTTCAAGCGCGCGCAGGTCACCGTGGGCGCCGACAACGTCTTCGACGTGTATCCGGACCGCATCACGGATCTTGGTGACGTGGCCACGGGCTACGGCGGCCAGGGCACCTTCGGCGTGTATCGCTACTCGGGGCTCTCGCCGTTCGGTTTCAACGGCCGCTTCCTGTACGTGCGCATGGGCTACTCGCTGTAAGTCCGGCCTCCGGCCGGAGCACCGGTCGGATCACCGGTCGACCGCAGGACAACGCAAAACGTGCGCGGCGGGAGTCTCCCGCCGCGCACGTTTTCGTTTCCCTCACGGCGTCACGCTTGCCGCCTCTACCTCAGATCCTCACGATCACCACGGCGCACGGAAGGGCTTCCAGTACGGGAACCCGTCGTCCGCCGCTTCCCAGGCCGGCCCCGACGCGCGATTGCCGCCCTCGGCCGGCTGCTTGATCTCGTAATTGTCTGGCGGCGTGGCGCCCAACAGATGCCGCACGAAGTAGTCCCACCGGGTGCGGATGAAGTACGGCTCGTTCAGGCCGTGATTGCGGTTCGGGGCCCACACCATGTCGAACGACTTGTTGGCCTTGATCAGCTCGTCGATGAGCTGCACGGTCATGGCGGGATGCACATTGTCGTCCATGTCGCCGTGCGCGAGCATCAGCTTGCCACGCAGGTTCTTCGCCATCGACTTGTTGGCCGAGCTCTCGAAGTTGTCCGTCTTGCGGGCGGAATCCTTCTGCATGAGCCCCTGGTACTTCTCGGCCCAGTAGATGTTGTAGCTGCGGTTGTCGTGGTTGCCCGCGCCGCTCACGGCCACCTTGAAGAACTCCGGGTA
>DCZC01000239.1:0-1727 GCA_002331565.1 Gemmatimonas sp. UBA2094 | reverse complement strand
GTGCCGAGGTGATCGAGCTGGATGACCACGAAGCCGAGTTCGGCCATGGCGAACGGCTCGCCGCCGTTCTTGAAGTTCCAGCTGCCCACCGAGCCCACCTGCGGTCCCGGATAGATGTGCGAGATGATCGGATACTTCTTCGAGGTGTCGAGCATCCGCGGCAGGTAGATGAGGCCATGGATGTCGGTAACGCCGTCACGCGCCTTGACGGTGAACACCTGCGCCGGCTTCCAGCCGATCGCGCGCAGCCGCGATACGTCGGCCTCCTCGAGCTTGCGGATCACCGCGCCCGTGGCCGCGCTGCGCAGCACGGTGACCGGCGCGGTCTCCACGCGTGAGTACGTGTCCACGATGTACTTGCCGCTCGGGCTGACGCTGATCACGTGATGGCCGTCTTCGGGCGTCAGCAGCGTGAGTCCGGCGCCATCGTACCCCACACGGTACAGCTTGGGGTAGTACAGGAATCCATCGCGACCGCGCCCGGTGAAGTACACCTGCTTCGCCACTTCGTCCACATACGAGATCTGCCCCACCTGCCAGGCACCGGTGGTGAGCTGCGCCTTCGGATCGGGCGCCATGGTCATCTTGCCGGCGTCGGCGGTCACCGCCGCCACCCCGGCGCCGTCGAAGCGATAGAGATGCCCCCAGCCGTCACGTTCCGACCACCAGAAGGCATCCTTGAGATCCTTGGTGACGTAGAAGGAGGCGGGATCCTGCGGGTTGGCGATTTCCACGTACGTCTTGCCGGTGTCCCGCGCCACGATACGCGACGTGCCGGTCGACGCGTCGACGGCGGCGAGATACGCCGCCTTGGAGCCGCGCATGATCCACGACAGGTGCAGCACCTGCGAATTCTCCGCCCACGCCGAGTCACGCACCGAGCCGCCGATGGAGAGGCTGCTCGGACGCACCGGGAGCTTCACCTCCACGTTGCCCTTGCTCGCCACGTCGAGGATGTGCACGCGCGGATACGGCACCGCCGTGTCACCCGGCAGCGCGTAGGGCTGCGAGTAGTGCCGCGGCCGCTGGAACGTGTACGAGATGTAGTGCATGTGCTCCACGTACCGCTCGTCCTGTCGCATCACGGCGATACGCTTGCTGTCGGGCGACCAGCGCAGATTGGGCCGTACCGGCATGGGCCGCTGCAGCTGGCTCGGCCGCGGCATGGTCACGCCGTACGCGTTGAAGTCCACGCCGTCGGTGGTGAGCTGCACCGAATCCCTCTTGGTGGCCCGGTTGCGCACCCACACGTTGTTCTTGTACACGAACGCCTCGAGCTTCTTGTCCGGCGAGGCCACGTACGGCGTGGGACTCGGCAGCGTGTCGCTCACTGCGCAGGTGTACGCCACGATGCTGCACACGAAGCGCTTGCGCACCGCCGTGAATTCGATCTCGTTTTCGTTCGCGTCGTCCTGGCCGAACTTGAACGACTGAAAGGGGAGCTTGCGTCCCTCGAAGGCCGTGTCGGAGGCAATCGTCATGGCGCGCGCGAGGCGCACGTGGTCGAAGAGCGGCCGCCGGCTATTGGTCACGGGGTCGACGAGCACGAATTCGCTGCCGTCGGCGATCTTGTTGCGGTACCAGAAGCGGTTGCCGTCCTTCATCCACTCGGGGCGGACATCGTCGCCGCTCACGAGGCGATCGGTGTTCCAGTTGAGGAACTGTTCGGCGCGCGCGTACGACACCTGCGCCGACGCCACCGAGGGCGTCACGATGCCGATGGCGAC
>DCZC01000117.1:1786-10607 GCA_002331565.1 Gemmatimonas sp. UBA2094 | reverse complement strand
GTCGCGGCCGTCCGTACCGCCGGCGAGCACCATCACCCGCCACGCGTGCCGTTCACCGCGCACCGCCGCCTGCTCGAGCGCGAGCGCGGCCGACAGCGCGAGCACCTGCATGCGCCCTCCGCGGAGAGGTTCATCGGCGACAGCCGGCGGACGCGGCGTGTTCGCCGTGTCGATCATGAGGGGCGACCATTCGGCTACCTCCAGTCTGGCGTCTTCGGCGCGACGGGCGTCGTCTTCTTCGCTTGCCAGCAAGGCGCGGTCGATCGTCTCGCGCAGATGAACCACCGGCTCGCCGCCGCAGACGAGCAGCGCCGATTCGCCGGCCGGCAGGGTGCGGGCGATGGTGAGGGCGCGCCGCGCGAGGTAATCGCCAAGCGTGGCCGCTTCGCCCTCGAGGGGTTGCGATTCCACCTGCACCGTGGTGATGGCCGCCTGTCGCGCGGCCGCGGCGAGCGCGTTCACGGCATCGGCATTCCGTGCGACCAGCGTGTAGTGCACACGGGCGAATGCGTCGTGCGTTGCCGGTGCCACGGCGGGCGGCGCGCCATCGCCGGCGAGTCCGAGCACCATCGCCATCGAGCGCTGCAGTCGCGACCGCATGTCGTGTGCATCGAGCAGCGCGAGGAACGTCGCGTCGTCGAGCGGATCGGGAGAGCAGGGCCCCGAACCGATCACGCTCGGATCATCGCCGATCACGTCGCTGATCGCGAAGGTGGCAATGCGGCGGGCGCCATGCGCCGCGAGCGCGGTCGCGAGGCGCCCCGCACCAAAGCGCAGTACGCGACGGCGGATGGCGTTCATCTCGTGGATGGCGAGCCCACTCTCCAACAGCGTTTGCGCGAGATTGGCGAGTACGGCCTGCGCCGCTTCGGCCGATCCGACGGCCTGCGACAGCGCCGGAATGGGTGCAGCGCACAGCGAGGTCGTGCCCCCGGACAGCAGCACGAGGGCGATGGCATCGGGCTCCATCCCGTGCAGCACGTCCTCGATGGCTTCGGCTGCCGCAAGCGAACGCGGCCCCGGCACCGGATGGTCACCCTGCACCACCCGCAGCAGCTCCGCCACCGGCAGGTGAGGCCATTCGCGCACCGTCGGCTCGTGGGCACACACGACGACGCCCCCAGCCACGGGGGTGCCCTGCCCGGAGAGCGCGGCATAGGCGCCGGCGGCCATCGCGGGCGCCGCCTTTCCAAGAGCGAACAGGTATACCGGCAGGTCGGGCGACGGCGGCAACGCCTGCGCCTCCCACCAGGCCAGGACCGCGTCCCGGGTCCGTTCGTATGGCGCCGCGCCCTGCACCGCAGCCTCGTGAAGGGCGGCGAGCAGGGCGCGGGGATCGGACAATGATGGCACGAACAGAATGGACGCCGTGCGGCTTACTTGGTGCCGGCGGCCTTGCCGATCGCGCTGCCGAGGTCCGTGTAGGCGTCAGCCGACATCTGGTTGAAGGGCGTCGTGATGTAGGCGATACGCCCCTGCGGATCGATCACGTACAGGTGACGCTTGTGGTAGCCGGTGCCCGCGTTGGCGCCGTACGCCACGCCCACCTTGCGCTCGGTATCGGCGGCGAAGCGGAACGGGAACTTCGCGTCGGTCGCCCACGAGATGAGCGCGGTATCGGGATCGATGCTCACGCCGATGAGCGTGACCTTCTTGCCGCCCTGGAACACGTCGGCGTACTTGTCGCGATACGACTCCATCTGCACGGTGCAGCCGCTCGTGCGGGCCTTCGGGAAGAAGGCGAGCACCACGGTTTCCCCCTTGTGCTCGGAAAGCTTGAAGGGCTTGGCATCGACGCCCTTGGCGGTCACGGTCGTGACGGTGAAGTCGGGCGCGGCATCGCCCACCTTGAGCGCCGTCTGGGCGCCGGCGAACGCAGGCACGGTGGCGATGGCAGTGGCCAGCACGGCCACGCGCGACACGACACGCGAACGGAAGGACATCGGAACTCCTGAAGTTGGTTCAAGCCGGAAAGGACCAGCGGGAAGGCTACCGCCGTGGGACGGTTGTTGTCCACGTGGGGGACCCGCGGAGTATCCATTTCCGGAACGCCCCATTGCCCTCACGGCAGGACAACGAGTGCCCGGAATCAGTGGTTTCCGTCGCGGCCCGCGGGGCTGACCGGCAACCTTTCAAAGGGTCGTGGTGTCAGAGGTAGTACAGGGGGAGTACCGCAGCAGGTCCGGCCGCTTCGTGGAGGGGTGCCGGATAACGTCAGACCCGGGACGACCGAACGCGTGGGGGCGTGGTCGTGCCGGGTCTGTCCCTTTTTCGACAGCTGAGCGGTGAGAGAGAAGCGTTGAGTTGGGCGCGTGAGAACGCAGCTCGGACAGCCGTGAGAATGAGGGTTCTCGCGGGGAGCGGTGATGGAACGACGCTCGACTCTCACGCGATGACGCGTAGGGCGCCAGCTCGCACGTTCACGTCCAGCGTTGCCCCCCGCGCCTCGTACCGCTCCCCGTCCGCTTCGAACACTAGTGGTCGTTCGCTCATGACCGTCCACGCGCTCCCACGCTCGTGCGTGACGCTTGGGTGGGTGAGATGCGTGCCGCGGATCGCTCGGAAGAACACCCACGGACGCGCGCGCGGTGACAACGCGGTGATGTCCACCAGATCCAGTAGACCGTCGTCGAGTTGCGCCTGTGGTGCGATGCGGAACGTGCTGCCGAAGGTGCCGCCGTTGGCGAACACGGTGAGCAGGTGCCGCGGTGCGGAGCGCTGACCGTCGCGGCGCGTCCAGCTGGCGGCATAACCGGCGTAGCCCAGCAGCGCGCGCAGTGCGGTGATCACGTAGGCGGCGGTACCACGCAGCCGGGTGACCCGTTGCATGCGCTCGAGGACTTCCACGTCGAAGCCCAGCCCCGCCGCGTTCACGAAGGGGACGCCGTCGATTTCCCCAACATCCACGACACGCGTGACTCCGGCGGCAATGCGCGCCGCCATCGCCGTGACGTCGTGTGACGGCGTCTGGAGCGATTTCACCCAATCGTTTCCGGTGCCGGCGGCGACGACGGCAAGCGGTATCTCGGATGCGCCGGCGGTCGCGGTATCGAGCAGCCCCCGTGCGGCATGGTGCACGGAGCCGTCACCGCCCACGACCACTACAACGCGCGCGCCATCCGCCACCGCCTGCCGGGCGCAGCGGCGCTCGTCGCCGGCGCCCTCCGTTTCGTAGCGGCGTACGTTGCCGACACCGCGCAGTGCGCGCTCGGCGACGATCGCCCGGGCCCGGGCCCGACCGCGCCCAGCGAACGGATTCACGATGAGGGCAATCACCTGTTCTCGCGTGAGGGAGTTGGTGCCGTATGATCGTGATGGTGGGCACCACCACCGGTACGGGTTTGTCGCAGAGGGTGCGTCAGCTCACAGACGCACGCGCCCGTACTCATGAAGTTACGTGTGTTCCTGCAGGATGCACCTGCAGGCCATGCTCATCTGCGTTTTTCGTCAGGAGGTCTGTACATGAAGTAGCTTCCCCCGGTATCGACGTCGATGCTCGTCGGCGCGGGCACGCTGCTCGTCGCGTGCGGCGAAGGCACCGGTCCCAACGCGCCGGGGCTGCGGGGTATCGGGGCGTGGGAACCACGCGGGCCTCGCCGTCGCTCGTCGCATGCGGGACCCGTTACCCGTTACCCGAACTCACGACCCGGAACCGATCCGTTGCTTCGCGCTCTTCGCTCCCTGATACTGCTCGCCGCGTTCACCACCGTGGCACACGCCCAATCGCTCAAGGTCGGCGACTTCGCCCCCGACTTCACCGTGGCCACCGTGACGAAGGCCGGTGTGGACGCCGCACCCTTCAAGCTCGCCGAGCATCGCGGTGAAGTGGTGGTGCTCGCGTTTTTCCCGCAGGCGGGCACCCCCGGATGCACCACGCAGATGGAAGCCTACCGCGATCGCTACGCAGCGCTGTTCAAGGGCGGGCAGAAGGTGACGCTCGTGGGCGTGAGCACCGACGACACCGATGACCTCATCGGGTGGGCGCGCAAGAAGAACTTCCCGTTCCGTTTCGCCGCCGACGGCAACAAGGCGGTGGGGAAGGCGTACGGCGCGAGCGGTTTGCTCTGGCACAAACGGCATCTGTACGTGATCGATCCGCAGGGGCGCATCGCGTACATCGCGCGCCCCTTCAACCAGATGTCCGAGGACGCATACGCGGCGCTCGGTGCGGCGATCGCTGCGGCCGCTGGTTCGCGGTAGGGGCGGAGTCAGCGGGCTGCATCACTGCTCCGTCATGACCACATGTGCACGCCTCATCGCTCGCCTCTCCGCGCGAGGCGAAGCCAAGCGCGCGCCTCACGCACCCCACAAACGACGCAGCCCCGACGGACGAGGGCCCCGGTGAGCGAATCCCTGAGGGGGTGACGCCGGCGCACGTCAGTGCGCACGGCCACCCCCGAAGAGCATTCGCGACCGGGGCCCTCGTCCGTCGGGGCGTGTCGATCCCCCCCCGCGCCGTTACCGCGAGACGAGCGACCGCAGCACGTACGGCAGAATCCCCCCGTTCTTGTAGTACTGCATTTCTTCCGGCGTGTCGATGCGGCCGCGCACACTGAACGACTTCACCGAGCCGTCCGGCGACGTCGCCCTCACCGTGAGCGTCGCGCGCGGCGTGAGCGATTCGTCGAGCCCTTCGATTTCGTACGTCTCGAAACCAGTGAGGCCAAGCGACTGACGCGTTTCGCCGTTCGCGAACTCGCAAGGCAATACGCCCATGCCGACGAGATTCGAACGATGAATGCGCTCGAAGCTTTCGGCGATCACCGCGCGCACACCGAGAAGCATCGTGCCCTTGGCCGCCCAGTCACGCGACGAGCCCGTGCCGTACTCCTTGCCCGCGATGACGATCTGCGGCACACCCGCCGCCTGGCGCGCCATGGACACGTCGTAGATCGCTTCCGGCTCGGCGCCCGGCGCGGTGGCCGTCCACCAGCCTTCCTTGCCACCCGTGAGTTCGTTCTTGAGGCGGATGTTCGCGAACGTACCGCGCATCATCACCTCGTGATTGCCGCGACGCGCGCCGTAGGAGTTGAAGTCCTTCTTCTCCACGCCGAGGCTCGTGAGATACTTGCCAGCGGGGCTCGCTCCGGCGATGGAACCGGCCGGCGAGATATGGTCGGTGGTGATGGAGTCACCGAACATGCCCAGCACCTTGGCGCCGCTAATCGGGCGGATCCCCGGCGGCGTCATCGTCATGCCTTCGAAGTACGGCGGGTTCTTCACGTACGTGCTACCGCCATCCCACGCGTACTGGTCGCCCGTGGGCGCCGCAATCTGCTGCCAGTACTTGTCGCCCTTGAACACGTCGGCGTACTGCGTGGTGAACTGCTCACGCTTCACGCTCTCGAGAATCGTGTGCTCCACTTCCTGCGGGCTCGGCCAGATGTCGCGCAGGTACACCGGGCCATCGGTGCCCATGCCCAGCGGCTCGGTGGCCATGTCGATGTCCATGCGGCCGGCCAGCGCGTACGCCACCACGAGCGGCGGCGACGCGAGATAGTTGAAACGCGTCTGCGGATTCACGCGCCCTTCGAAGTTGCGGTTGCCCGAGAGCACCGCCGCCACGTTGAGCTTACCCGCGTCGATTGCTTCGCTGATCTCCGTGGGCAGCGGCCCCGAGTTGCCGATGCACGTGGTGCAGCCGTACCCCACCACGTTGAAGCCCAGCGCATCGAGCGCGCCCATCAGGTCGGCCTTGTGGAAGTACTCGGTGGCCACCTTCGAGCCCGGGGCCAGTGACGTCTTGACCCACGGCTTCGTGGTAAGCCCCTTCGCCACCGCCTTCTTGGCCAGCAGGCCGGCCGCGAGCATCACGCTCGGGTTGCTCGTGTTCGTGCAGCTCGTGATGGCCGCGATTACCACCGCACCATCGATGAGATCGAACGTCGCATGCTTGTACGTCACCGACTGGGCCGTACCGGCACCCGTGGCGGCGTGCTGCGCGGCGAGCGCCTCGGTGTACTTGCTCTTGCTGTCGGTGAGCGCGATACGATCCTGTGGGCGCTTCGGGCCCGCGAGACTCGGCACCACCGTGCTCAGGTCGAGCTCGAGCGTGTCGGTGAACACGGGGTCGGGCGTGTCGTCGGTGCGGAAGAGCCCCTGCGCCTTCGTGTACGCTTCCACGAGCGCGACCTGCTCGTCGCTGCGGCCGGAGAGGCGCAGGTACTTGAGCGTTTCGGCGTCCACCGGGAAGAAGCCCATCGTCGCGCCATATTCGGGCGCCATATTGGCGATGGTGGCGCGATCGGCGAGCGCGAGGCTCGAGAGACCCGGACCGTAGAACTCGACGAACTTGCCCACCACCTTCTTCTTGCGAAGCATCTCGGTGCAGGTGAGCACCAAATCGGTCGCCGTGGCGCCTTCCGGCAGCTTGCCGTGCAGCTTGAAGCCGATGACTTCGGGGATGAGCATGCTCACCGGCTGACCCAGCATGGCCGCTTCGGCTTCGATACCGCCCACGCCCCACCCCAGCACGCCGAGACCGTTGATCATCGTGGTGTGCGAGTCGGTGCCCACGAGCGAATCGCAGTAGGCGAGCGTCTCACCATTTTCGGCGGCCGTGAACACGACCTGCGCGAGGTACTCGAGATTCACCTGGTGGCAGATGCCCGTGCCCGGCGGCACTGCGCGGAAATTGCGGAGCGCCGTCTGCCCCCACTTGAGGAACTGGTAGCGCTCGCCGTTGCGCTCGAACTCGAGCTCGGTGTTGAGGAGCAGCGCCGCTTCCGTGCCGTACTCGTCGACCTGCACCGAGTGGTCGATGACGAGGTCGACGGGCTGCAGCGGGTTGATGCGCGTGGGGTCGCCGCCCAGGGCTACCATGGCGTCACGCATCGCGGCGAGATCCACCACGCACGGCACGCCGGTGAAGTCCTGCAGGAGCACGCGCGCCGTGCGGAAGGCGATTTCCTGGTCGACCGGCGCTTTCACGTCCCAGCGGGCCAGCGCTTCGACATCGGCCTTCTTCACGAAGGCATTGTCTTCGCCGCGCAGGAGGTTCTCGAGGAGCACACGCAGCGAGAACGGGAGCGTGCGGGCGGTGCTTCCGGCGAGGCTATCCAGCGCGTCGAGGCGGAAGTACCCGTACTGACGGTCGCCCACCTGCAGGGTGGCGCGGCTGCCGAACGAATTGGGATGCGACATGAAGGGGAGTGTCCTGCGCGCGCCGACCCCACGGGTGGCCACGCGCGTCTGGAACGGAGCCACTCATCGCGCCGTCGCCCCCTCCTTCACGGGGGCCCGGTACCGACGAGGCTGCAGGGAATATCGGCATGGGCACACGATCCGGCCAACCGGGGTAACCGGTAAAGGCAAAATCGGCCGATTTCCGCTGAGTCAGGCCCGCTGCGCCGACTCGCCGGCCACCCGGTCCCGGTCCACGACGGCGTTCACCGTGATCGCCTCCACCGGGCAGCTGCGGGCGAAGGCCGCGTCGGCGGGGGAAAAATTGTGTACGGGCTCGAGCGGATAGGCGCGCTGTTGCTCATCGATGGCCATGAGTGCCGGGTAGTGTGCGGCGCACAGGCCGCAGCCGGTGCAGGTGTCCCGGTTGACCGTTACCTCCATCTCGAGGCGCGGAAAGATCCCCCCGGGGGCCGCAAGTGCGTCCAACAGATGGCGCAGTGCCTGCCGGGTGGTCTCGTAGCCCACGTCCAGCAGCTGCTCCGCATGACTGAAGCTGAACCAGCCGATGTCCGACACCTTGGGGCGCACGAGCAGCATCGGTGGGCCGCTCCAGTTGTCGAGCGTCGCTTGCTGCATGGCGTGCATCATCATGGTCGCGGCGCGCATGAAGATCGACGCGAACCCCTCGTTCGCCACACCGGCGGCGTGCGGCACATCGGCGATCCCGACGTCGACGGCGATGATGGCGTCCACCTCCAGTCCGGCGATGCTCACCGGCAGGTTGTCCATCGTGCCGCCGTCGATGCACACCCGGCCCCCCACCGCACCGGGCGGGAAGAAGCCCGGCAGTGCACAGGAGGCGTAGACGGCGTCGCGTACCGACACGTGCCGGAAGCCCGGCCGGCCGAACACCACCGGGGCCCCGCGTTCGAGATCGACGGCCGACACCAGCAGCCGCTGCCCGAACGTCTCGAAGGTGCCGTCGTCCACCAGTTCGTGGCAGAGGGTGCGAAGCGGGGCTTCGAGGTAGATGGAGCGCGACCGCATGCGCTCCATCAGCATGCCCATGTGATTGATCCGGAACAGGTCCCGGCGGCGCACGCGCAGGGCGCGTTCGGTCAGCTCGCCGACTGAGCGGCCGCTCGCCGCCGCTGCCGCAATCAGCGCCCCGATGCTCGACCCGGCGTAGACGTGCGGCTCGATGCCGGCTTCGCGGACGGCGCGCAGCGCGCCGACGTGCGCGAGGCCCTTGAGCGCACCGCCTCCCATCACCAGCGCGATGCGCGGCACCGCGTGGTGCGGGCCGGTATCGCCGATGGACCCGTTAGCATCGGGCAGGACGAAGCGCGTCATGTCAGCCGGGCCACCCGTTCATGCGTGTTTCATCTCCGTCGGTAGATTACCGGCATGCGTGTGCTGCTGGTGGAAGACGACGATACGTTGCGCGAAAGCGCAACGGCGTACCTGCGGGCGTCGGGGTTCGCCGTGGACCCGGCCGCCACGGGGAAGATGGCGCGGGAATTCGCCGCCGTCAGCCCGTACGACGCCGTGGTGCTCGATGTCCGGCTCCCCGACGACGACGGATTCGCCCTGTGCACGCACTTCCGTCGTCGGACCCCGGCCCCGCGCGTGCTGATGGCCACCGCGCTCGACGGCGTGGAAGACCGCATCGCCGGCCTCGACCTCGGCGCCGACG
>DCZC01000117.1:0-1624 GCA_002331565.1 Gemmatimonas sp. UBA2094 | reverse complement strand
CGACCTCGGCGCCGACGACTACCTCGTCAAGCCGTATGCCTTGGGCGAACTGGTGGCGCGGGTGCGCGCCCTGCTGCGACGGCCCGACCATGCGGCACCCACCGTGCTGCACGTGGCCGATCTCGTCCTCGATCCGGCGACCCGCGAGGCACGCCGTGGCGCCCGGGTGATCACCCTCACCACGAAGGAGTTCGCGGTGCTGGAGGTGCTCATGCGGGCTGCCGGACGCGTGCTCACCCGCGAGTACATCGGCGAACATGCCTGGGACGACAACTTCGATCCCCTGAGCAACGTGATCGACGTGTACATCGCGCGCCTGCGCAAGAAGGTCGACGGGACCGGTGAGGAGGCGCTGCTGGCCACGGTCCGGGGCGCAGGCTACCGCCTGGCCGCACCGCGCCCCTGATGCCGCACGCCGCCGCCGCGACCCGGCCACGCATCCGGCTGCGCTTTACGCTGCTGTACGCGGCCACGCTGCTGGTGGTACTCGCGGGCGCTGCCACCGTGGTGCGCTTCGCCCTGCGCGCGACGCTCGCGCGCGAGTTCGACGAATCGGTGCGCGCCTCGGCTGGTCTCGTCACGCAGTTCTTCCGTACCGAGGTCCACGAGTACCGCACCATCGAAGCCACGCTCACGCATATCGCGGGCGAGCTGGTCTTTGAGGACCGCATCATCCGCTACCGGTTCCCCGACGGGCGGCTCTTTCGCAGCAAGCTGCCCGAGGGGCCGTCGCGCGCGACGTCGGTCCGTACTCCCATGCATTCGGTACGGTTTCCGCTCGATCCCGATCTCGCGCCGGGGTGGCAGGTGGAAGTGGACGCCAGCATGAGCAACATGCTCGCCCTCCAGTCGCGGATCGACGGCTGGTTTCTGTTCGGTATTCCGCTGTTCGTCCTGACGGCGGCCGTTGCCGGCTGGTGGCTCACCGGACGCACACTGCAGCCGGTGGGCGCGATGGCCGACGCGGCGTCGCGTATCGCCCCGGCGAGCGGCGTACGCTTGCCGGTCACCGATCCCGGCGACGAGCTCGGACGGCTCGGCACGGGCTTCAACGCGCTGCTCGACCGCCTCGATGGGGCGCTTGCGCAGCAGCGTCAGTTTCTCGCCGACGCAGCGCACGAGTTGCGCACGCCCATTGCCCGCATGCGGGCACGCGTGGAGGTGGCGATGCTCCGGCCGACGACGGTGGCCTCACCGGGCGAACGGGCGGAGATCCTCACTGCCCTCGATGCCGAGTTGCGCGCGGTGTCGCATCAGGTCGACGAGTTGCTGCAATTGGCACGCGCCGATGCAGCGGGCGACGCGGTGATGGCCGATCTGCAGCCGCTCTTCCTCGACGATCTCATCGCCGACGACATGCCGCGCTGGCAGCCGCAGGCCCAGCAGCTCGGCGTGACGCTCACCCTCGGCGCACTCGAGGAAACTCCGGTGCGTGGCGACGCCCTGATGTTGCGGCGCCTCGCCGGTGTGCTGATGGACAATGCCCTCCGCTACGCCGGTACGCCCGGTGAGGTGCGGGTCTCCGTGTGCCCCGAGGGCGCGGGGGCGCTGCTGGTCGTGGAAGACAACGGGGCAGGGGTCCCGGAGGACGAACGGGTACGCATCTTCGACCGCTTCTATCGCG
>DCZC01000161.1:9440-12643 GCA_002331565.1 Gemmatimonas sp. UBA2094 | reverse complement strand
GACCGCCCGGGAAACGGGGAGAAGGCCCGGTCGAGCCGGTCGGCCCAGTCGTTCACCTCGAGCTTGAGTTCCCCGTCGGGCTGAAAGGCGATGTCGAACCCGCCGCGCAGCTGATGCGACTGCGGTGTGCCGTCGAGATCATGGTACAGATCGACCTCGACGTACGGATTGAGCTCCTGGATGCCGCGCAGCGTGGGGCGCGCGTGAATGCCCGCCGTGCCGTAGGCCTGCTGGAATCCGCGCCGGTTCACGAAGCCGATTCCCGGGTTGAAGTCATCGCTCACGCGCTTGTACATCGCGGACGTGTTCCAGAGGCGGCCGCGATACCCCACCGACAGACGTCCGGCGGTGCCGTCGGCGGCGCCGGTGTCGGCGCGGCTGCCGGCGAGGTACGTGTTGACGATGAGATTGCCAAGCAGGCGGATGTTGGCGTCCACGCCGTACGTGCGATTGTAGGCGCCGCTCCCGTCGGTGGCCTGCCGGTTGGCGGCCACAATGCCGACATCGGAGTTGCCGAAGACGTTGCGCCGGAGTCGGGCCACGCCGAAGTTCTCCGCCGGCGCGCTGCCCGCCCCGTGCTGCGTCTGCATGTTGAGCGCGCCCACCTCCCACTTGCCGACGCGCCCGGTGAGCCGGCCACCACCAGCGATGGGGAGCGGCAAGCCGTCGGGCGTGAGCCCAATCTGGCGCGAGTTGAAGAGGGTGAAGTCGCGCAGATCGGCGCCCATGCGGTAATTGCGTTCCTGCACGTCGCCGAAGGTGAAGACGCCGGAGTTCTCGATGAAGAACTCGCGCCGTTCGGGGAAGAGGATGCCGAAGCGCGTGAGGTTCACCACCTGCTGGTCCACTTCGACCTGCGAGAAATCGGTGTTGTAGGTGAGGTCGAGCGTAAGCGACGGCGTGACGCCGTACTTGATGTCACCGCCGATATCGCTGCGATTGCCCAGCGACGAGTTCGGCACCTGCGCGCCCTGCGAGTTGCCGCCCAGGACGTACGGCTTCACCTGTAGATTGCGCCCCTGCTTGAGTCCCGTGAGTCCCTCCACGGTCCCGGCTTTCGACATGCGATGCAGGCGGTACTGGCGCTCGAGCGGTGCCCAGTAGCTCGTTTCGTTCACGCGGCGCACGCGACGGATGAAGTTGATCCCCCAGTTCTGCGGGTCACGCGACGCATCGAAGCGCAGGGTGCGCAGCGGAATTACCATCTCCACCGTCCAGCTCGAATCCTGCTGCGTGGTCTTCACGCGCGAGATGCCGTCCCACGCCTCCACGATCGTGCGCGAATCGTTGAAGGTCTGCTCGTCGCGCACCGCCCCCTTGGGGTTCACGAGGAACAGGAACGAGTTGCGCCGGTCGAGGAACGTGTCGAGGACGAGCCCGAAGATGTCGCTGTTCGAGCTCACGAAATCACGTTCGAGCCCCACGGTAATGGCGCGCGACGGCTCGGGGTCGTGGTTGATACTCGAGACGTACAGGTTGGTGGCGTCGTACAGTACGCGCACTTCCGTGCGGAACTTCGACGGATAGCCCGTCCGCGGCAGCTGCTGCACGAAGTCAGTGAGCAGCGGCGCCGTCTTCCAGGCTGCCTCGTCGAGGCGGCCGTCGACAACGATCGGGGCGTTCGTACGCGTCGCCCGGAACGTCGGCCGGGCCACCGTTTCGGGGTTGACGAACGCCGCCGCCGGGGTGCCGGCATCCTGCTGGGCGCGGGCCAACCCGGGCAATGCGAGCGCCGCGAGCGATGCTGCACCGATCAGCCGCGTGCGCAGTCGATTCACCGGAGCGCCTGCTCCACATCCGCCGCGATATACGCCATGATCGCCATCACCGCCACGCACTTCTGCACGTCGGCCTTGTCCAGCTTGTCCGGCGTGTCGGCGTCGGTGTGGTGGAACCAGAAATATCTCGAACCATCGACTTCGAGCCCCATCCCCGGTACGCCGGTCGCCATGATGGGGCCGATGTCGGCGCCGCCGCCGCTCGCGCCGATCATGTTGGCCCCCACCGGCGCGAGCAACGTGCCGATGGCTTCGATCACCTTGCGGGCCTCCGGTGACCCGGTGAAGCCGAACCCCTTGGGCGCGAAAACGCCGCCGTCGCTCTCGATCGCGAGCTGATGCACCTCGTTGCGGTGCATGTCACGGTAGGCATTGCCGCCGCGCATCCCGTTCTCCTCGTTCGTCCACCCCACCACGCGGATCGTGCGGCGCGGCGTGAGTCCCAGCTTCTTCAGCAGGCGAATCGCCTCCCACGCCACCACCACGCCGCCGGCGTCATCCATAGCGCCCTGGCCCACGTCCCACGAATCGATGTGGCCGCCCATCACGACGATCTCGCCCGGCTTCTCACGGCCGCGCAGTTCTCCCATCACGTTGTGGCTCTGCGCGTCGGGGAGCATCTGCGCGCTCATCGTGAGCGTCACACGCACCGGCTGTCCGCGCGCAATCATGCGACGCATCATCATCGCGTCTTCGGCGGTCACGCCGGCGTGCGGAATCTTGGTCACGGTACTGTCGTAGCTCATGCTGCCGGTGTGCGGCGTGCGCATGCTGTACGGACCGGCCGCCCGCGCGAGACTCGCCACGGCGCCCACCTTGGCCGCCTCGATCGCGCCCAGGCGCCGGAACGCTCCGTTGTAGCCGTAATCGCGCCACTCGGCGTCGTACAACACGATCTTCCCCTTCGCCTCGGCCGCCCGGGCCTTCAACTCGTCGAAGCTCGCCACCACCATCACGTCGGCGGTGATGCCGCCGGCGGGCGTGGCGATGCTGCCACCCAGGCCGAGCATGGGGAGCAGCTGCCGGCGCGGCGAGACGAGTTCCAGCGACTCGGCGCCGCGCACCCAGTGCGGCACCATCACCGGATCCTTGCGCACGTTGTCGAGGCCATCACGCTTCATCGTGGCCATCGTCCAGTCGATGGCCTGCTCGAGCGCAACGCTGCCGCTGAGCCGGTGGCCGAAGGTATCGGTGAGTTCCGCGATGCGGTTCCACGCGCCGGCGCTGTCGGCCTGTGCGGCGGCGATGATGCGGGTGGCCACCTCGCGGTACTTCGCGGGAATGGCATCGGCGGGCTGGGCGCCAAGGGGGGCGGCCAGCAGGAGAAGCGCGGCGGCGGCGAATCGGGACATGACGGAGAGCTCCGGGAAGTGAACGGAAACGCTACCTTAGCAACGGCAGCGGCCGGCGCTTCGTTGGCCCTGC
>DCZC01000161.1:5850-9082 GCA_002331565.1 Gemmatimonas sp. UBA2094 | reverse complement strand
GCGGGCGGCGTATTCCGCCCCCCTCGCTCACGCCCGAACGCAGCCCCGACAGTTACCGGGTACGCTTCGTGACGACCAAGGGGCCGTTCGTCGTGCAGGTGAAGCGGTCGCTCGCCCCCCGCGGCGCCGATCGGTTCTACGAACTGGTGCGCATCGGGTACTTCACCGACGTCCGCTTCTTCCGGCTGGTGCCCAACTTCGTGGCGCAGTTCGGCATTCACGGCGATCCGGCGGTCAACGCCATGTGGGACACGGCGGCCATGCCAGACGATCCCATCCGCTCCAGCAACGCCGACGGGACCATTGCGTTCGCCGCAAGCGGAGCGAACACCCGCGCCACGCAGCTGTTCATCAACACCGGCAACAACGCGCGGAAGCTCGACGGCCAGAAGCGCTTCTCCCCCTTCGGGACCGTGGTGGAGGGGATGGTCGTGGTGCGCGCGCTCAACGCTGAATACGGTGAGGAGCCCAACCCCGCCAAGGCGGTGCGACAGGGGAATCGCTATCTCACGCGCTGGTTTCCCGCGCTCGACTATATCAAATCGGCGACGGTCGAATAGCCAACGCGATCGACTACCGGCGGCCGACCGCCTCCCGCCCCACGCGAATGAGACTGTCCGTCTGCGCCGTGGCCCCCTGCAGCAGCAGCCCCTTGTAGCCACGCGTGATCCGGTCGCGCAGCGTAGCCGCGTTGGCGGTCATCATGCTGGGCATCCCCGCCTTGTCGGCCACGTCACGCACGCGCTGGCACGCGGCTTCCGCGTCGGCGGCCTTCTCGCGACCACCCATGTTTTGCGTGAGACTGCCGATGCCGCACGAAAGCAGGCTGTAGCCCGGCACCGCGGCAATGTCGTTCATCTCGGCCACTGCCCCGGTATCCTCGATCATGAGCATCGCGACGATGGTGCCCTTGGGGTTGGCGCGCGTCCACACGTTCGCGCCCGCCTCCCTGAAGAACCCGGCCGCGGTGCGCGCTTCCACCGCACTGCGCACGTGCGGAATCACCACGCCGTCGGCCCCCATGGCCAGCACCGCCTTCACGCGCGCGCGCGTGCTGTCCACGCCAGCCGCTTCGATGGTGGGAATGCGCACGAGTAGCGTGGGACGCGCATTGGCCGGCAGATGCGACAGCCCGGTCACCATCGCCTTCACCGACGCCGCATCGTAGGCCCCTTCGAGATTGAGGAACAGATAGTCGAGCAGCGGATTGCTGCCGAGCGTGTGCGCGCCGCCTTCGGTGTACAGTGGCGGCAGGCGATTGCCGCTCGCGTCGGTGGCGTTCATGGGGCGCTCGCTCGGTACGAAGATGCCGAACGCCGAACCGCCCTGCTTCCACGCCGCCAGCGCCGAAGTGCGCGACGGCTGAGGGGCCGGGGGTGTGGGCAGTTCCGCGCGCAGGCCCAGCGAAGCCACGAGTGCGGCCGCAGCCGCGACGAGAGTATGCAAAGTCATCACGGTCAGGCGTCCTTTTCCACAGGCGTGTCGGTTTGGCTTCCCCATTCGGTCCAGCTACCGTCGTACAGGGCGGTCCGTCGTGCTCCCGCCACATCGAGTCCCAGCAGGACGGCGCAGGCGGTGATCCCGGTGCCGCAACTCGCCGCAATCGGCGCCTCGAGATCGAGCCCCGCGGCGTCGAAGGTGGCGCGGAGTTCGTCGGGCGACTTCAGCATGCCGTCGGCGTCCACCAGCCTCGCGTAGTGCACGTTCGTTGCGCCCGGCATATGCCCGCCGCGCACGCCGGCGCGTGGCTCGGCCTCCGCACCGGTGAAGCGACCCGCCGACCGTGCATCCACTACCTGTTCGGCGCCGCCCGCTACAGTCGCCCGCATCTCGTCGAGGTCGCGCCACCGCGACGCGTCGAAGTGTGAGGTGAACGTGGCGGGCGGATATGTGTGCACGTCCGCCGTGACCGCGTGCCCCGCGCGCTGCCACGCCGGCAACCCGCCGTCGAGCACCGCCACCGGCGCGTGACCCATGGTGCGCAGCATCCACCACAAACGCGGCGCGCTGAAGTTCTGCCCCGACGCATCGTACACGACCACGGCATGACCATCGCCGATACCGAGGGCGCCCAGCCGACCGGCGAGTACGTCGGGTGCCGGCATGGTGTGCGGGTACGGCGCCTGCTCGTCGGCGAGCTGCTCGAGATCGCCGAAGATGGCGCCGGGGATGTGCGCGGCGTCGAACTCGCGCCGTCCGTTGCGCCCCATCGTGGGGAGATACCAGCTCGCATCGACGATGCGGAGCGCCTCGTGGCCAAGGTGCTCCGCCAACCAGGCGACGCTGACGAGTGGGGTGGGGAGAGACAGAGACATATGCCCGGGAAAGTGAGAAGAGGGAGTTACCGCCGATTCCGGTATCCCACAACTCCCTGCGTCCTCGCCCTGTCGCCCCCCGCGCGATCGGTTCACTATTCCCGCCGTATGACAGACTTCGTTTCCGCCCCGCAGCGACGACGCGTGTTCATGATCGGCGCCACCGGCACCATCGGGCGCGCCACCGTGCGCGCGCTGCTCCGTCACGGGCATGACGTGGTGTGCTTTGTACGCACCCGCCACGGGAGCACGCCCGAAATTCCGGGCGCCACCGTGCGCACGGGGGATGTCACGAGCGCCCAGAGTGTCGTGCGCGACGGTTTCCGTGGTGAGCGGTTCGACGCCGTGGTGAGTTGTCTCGCGTCGCGCAGCGGCGGCCCGACGGATGCCTGGGCCATCGATCACGAGGCGCACATGCATGTGCTCAACGCCGCGAAGGAATCGGGCGTGACTCACTTCGTGCTGTTGTCGGCGATCTGCGTGCAAAAGCCGCTGCTGGCATTCCAGCACGCGAAGCTCGCCTTCGAAGCGTCGCTGAAATCGTCGGGCCTCATCTGGTCCATCGTCCGCCCCACCGCCTTCTTCAAGAGTCTCTCCGGGCAGGTGAAGCGCGTGCAGCGCGGCAAGCCGTTTCTCCTGTTCGGCGACGGCACGCTCACGGCGTGCAAGCCCATCAGCGACGACGACGTCGCGGAGTATCTGACGGGCTGTCTCGCCGACCGGTCGCGCGCCAACACGGTGCTGCCCATCGGCGGGCCCGGCCCGGCCCTCACGCTGCGCGAACAGGGCGAATTGCTCTTCAGGCTTGCCGGCAAGCCGCCGCGCTTCACGAGCGTACCGGTGAAATTCTTCGATGTGATCGCCGGCGTGCTCGGCACGCTCGGCACCATCATTCCGCCGCTGCGCGACAAGGCCGA
>DCZC01000161.1:4914-5556 GCA_002331565.1 Gemmatimonas sp. UBA2094 | reverse complement strand
GACGTGGCCGACGATCGTGGCGAGCACGCGCTGTTTTAGTCGTTCCCCTCACGTTTCACCGACCCGCCTCATGAACAGACTGCGACTGGTTCCGCTCGCGGCGCTCACCACGCTCGTGGCCTGCGTGGGCCATCGCGCTCCCTCCGTGCGCCCGTTCTGGAGCGGTCCCGCGCCGAGCCGCACGCATGTGCTGCTGCCGGGTCCCACCACGGTGGTGAACGGCGGCTATGATCCCTCCGCGGCGCCCGCCCTCCGTATGGCGTCCGGTGATGTCCTCGATGTGAGCACCGTTTCCACCTGCGGCACCCGCCTGCTGCAGCCCGGCCTCGATACGGGGACGGTGGAGCCGGCCATTCGCGCCATCCAGGCGGCCTCGCAGGCCGGCACGCTCAAGCGCGGCCCCGGTGGTCACGTCCTCACCGGTCCCGTGTACGTCGAAGGCGCCGAACCGGGTGACGTGCTCGAAGTGCGGCTGCTGCAGATCGATCTCGCCATTCCGTTCGCGTGCAACAGCTTCAGCTCGCGCAGTGGCTTCATTCCGGAGGACTTCCCCAACACCACGCGCTCGAAGATCATCCCGCTCGATGCGCAGCGCATGGTGGGCCGCTTCGACGAGACGCGGGGCATCGAGATCCCGCTGCG
>DCZC01000161.1:433-4669 GCA_002331565.1 Gemmatimonas sp. UBA2094 | reverse complement strand
CCGGGGATGCACGCCGGCAATCTCGACAACAAGGAACTCGTGGCCGGCACGATTCTGTACATCCCCGTCAACGTGCCGGGCGGATTGCTGCACATCGGCGACGGACACGCCGCCCAGGGCGACGGCGAAGTGGATATCACGGCACTCGAAACCGCGCTGCGCGGCCGGTTGCAACTCATCGTGCGCAAGGATCTGCGCCCGAAGCAGCTGCAGTGGCCGCGCGGCGAAACCCGCGATCACTGGATTGCCATGGCCGCCGACAGCAACCTCACCACGGCCGCAAAGCTGGCTGTGCGTCAGGCAATCACGCTGCTCGGCGACACGTACGGCCTCTCACGTGAAGATGCGTACCAGCTGGTGAGCACCGCATGCGATGTGCGCATCACTCAGCTCGTCGACGGCACCCTTGGCGTGCACGTCATGATTCCCAAGGCGCTCTTCACACGGCCGGCGCTCTGAACCGCTTGCTCACCTGTTCGTAGGCGTGCGCGAGCGCCAGTACCTTCGCGTCGTCGCCCGGGAGCCCCACGAACGACAGATTGCCCGCGGGAAAGCCATCGGCGCCGTAGCCGGCGGGCACCGATACTTCGGGCAACCCGAGCCAGTTGCCGTATCCCAGCGGCGTGCGCACGTCGGGCCATGCCTGTAAGGCATCCGGCGCCTTGAAGGGCATCGTGGGATAGACCATCGCATCGAGGTGGCGATCGTGCATGCTTTGCGCGAGCGCCGCCACTGCCTGCGCGCGCGACGCGAGAAAACTCACGGCGGCCGTATCGCGTTCGTACGGTTGACGCGTCAACGCGACCATCGCCTTCCAATCCGTCGGCAGCACGTCATAGAAGGCGCGGAATGGTGCGTGCCCCTGCTGTACCGCCGCGAGCGCATCCGATGCGCTGAGCCCCTGTCGCCGGAAGTAGCGCAGCAGTGCGTTGGCGGTGCTCGCCGGCGAGTTGGCGTTGGGCGCCACATCGCCGCGCGCCTTGGCGTCAGCAGCAAAGCGGTCGCGGTAGTTGGTGCGGTCCACCGGTGCCGCGAACGACTCCACGATCGCGCCGGCGGTTGCGCAATCGGCCAGCGCGGCATCGAGCACCTGCAGACATTCAGCGGTCATCTGCGCGCGCGGGGCATGCACCTCCACGAAGCCGAGTCGCGCCCCGCGCAGCGTGGCCCCATCCAACGTGCCAAGCACACCGCGCCGCCACGCCGTCCGGCGCGCAAGCCCGTCGTCGGCGTCGTGACCGGCGAGTGCATCCAGCATGAGCGCCGCGTCGGCGACGGTCCGGGCGAGCGGGCCGTGCGTATCGAGCACCGGCCAGGTGGGAATCACCCCGCTGCGCGGCACGAGCCCGAAGGTGGGCTTCATCCCCACCACGCCGGTGAACTGCGCAGGGATGCGATTGGAGCCACCATCGTCGGTACCGAGCGCGCAGAAGGCCATGCCGCACGCCACGGCGACCGCCGAGCCGGCGCTCGAGCCACCGGGTGTCTTGAGCCCGGCGGCATCGTGCGGGTTGAGTACCTGCCCGGTGAAACTCGAGGTGCCGTTGCCGCGATACGCGAAGTCGTCGGCCGCGGTCTTTCCCAGCAGCACGGCCCCGGCCGCCCGCAGCCGTTCCACCTCGATCGCATCACGCCGAAGTCGCCCCGGAAAGAGCCGCGCCCAATCGGCGCTCGATGCACTCGTGGACGTGCCCTCCATGTCGTAAATCGACTTGGCGAAGAGCGGCACGCCATCGAGCGGACCGCGGAGCGCCTTGGCGCGCAGCCGGGCATCGGAGCGCCTGGCTTCGGCGGCCGCCGTCTCGGCAAGCACGTCGACAGCGCGCAGCCGGGCACCGGTCGTGCGGCACTGCGCCAACGCACGCAGCGTCACCTCGAGCGCCGTGTACTCGCCGCGCAACCGTCCCGCCTGATACTGCGCGATGGTGCCGCGCAGCGGGTCGTCGGCCATGCACAGGTCGGAGGCGAATGCCCACGGTCCGTTCCGTGTGGTCAGCGGGAACGCAAACAGGGCACCGAAGTACCGCAACGCGTCGCGACGGGAGAGGGACATGGTCAGGCTCGCTCGTTCCACGGCCGCGTTTCGAGACGCAACACGGCGTGGATACCGGGGGTGGTGGCTTGGACGACCGGCAGCTCGAACACCCAGCTGCCTGGCAGGGGATTCGCGGCGGCAGCCGCGTGCTTCACCGCATTCGGGCGGTCGGTGTCCCAACCATATCGCAGCGACCACCGGCCGTCGTCGCTGCAGCTGGCCTCGAGATTCACCTTGTCGCGGAACAGATACCCCCCGTCGTAGTGATCACGTTTCCAGAATGGCGTGCCGTCCACCTGATACTCGGGCACCTGCACGCCGATGTCGAGGCTGAATCCCAAGGTCAATCGTGACGGATCCACGCGCGCCGCGTTGGACAGGAATGCGCTCGCGAGATGGACCGGTTGGCGCCCCTTCACGTGCCGGTCGTAGTCCACGAGCAGCGCCGAGCCCTCGTCGCTGGTGCGGCGGTGCAGATCCCATCGCGCACCGCGCACACGGGCAATCACGCCCAGCAGATAATCAGCGCGGATCTGATGGCCCGCGTCCTTTGCCTTCTGCACGGCGGGCGGCAGCGCAATCGACTCGATGTCGAGAAAGGCATCCACCCGAACGTTGCCGAACAGGAAGCGCCGCAGGTTCTGGTAGCCGTCCTCCGAGTTGACGATGCCGTAGTGCCCCGAGTGCGAGCGGTGTACGAACGCGCGCGGCGCGTCGGCCACATACGCGTTGGCGATGCGCACGAGACCGTCGCTCATCGGGCCCACCGCCAGTCGCGCGAGGCCGTAGTCGTCGTGGTTGGTGCCCACGAGGCTGAAGAAGCACTCCTCCGGAAAGGCGCCGTCGAGTGAATGCACCGGCGTGTCGGCCGCGAGTCCCAGATACTCGCGCATGCGCTGCTCGTTGAACGTGTCCGATTGGTTGAAGCCGAACCCGGGCACGTTGCCGATGCCGCGCAGGTCGATACCGCCATGCGGCGTGGCATAGGTGAACACTTTGTCGATCCGCCGATCGTGGCGCGACAGCTTCTGGAGCATACACCGCACGATGAGCCCACCCACAGAGTGGGCCACGAGGTACACGCGGAACGCGTCCGACGCGCTGCCATGCTGCGCGCGATCCCCCGGCATGTAGCGGTCGTGCAGCGTGTTCACGAGGTCGAGCAGTCCCTGCGCGTACGATTCGATCTCCTCGCGATATCCGCCGCCGAGCTCTTTCGACGCGCCGTCGTAGTAGCGGTAGATCCACACGGTGCGCGGCGACAGCGCCGTGCCGTCGGCCAGTTCGGTGCCGTCCACGAAGGTGTCGCGATACCCTTCGTCCTTCATGAGACGTACGAGCGGCGACTCGAATACGTGACGCACCACCGACTTCGGATACTGCTGCCGGAGCTTGGTGGAGCCGAGGTTGAACCCCATGTATGGGTCGGCGACGGTGTGCTCCACCTCAGCGCCCGTCATGGCGTACCCGCGTACGTAGATGATGGGAAAGTACGGACGGTCGAACGACATGCCTCGGCCTCGATCACGCAGGTTGGGAGAGTGCCCGAGGCTGCGCTCCGTCCGCGGTGCTGTCAAGCACGTGCGGCGCCACGCGATGCGGGGAACGGGAGAATCCCTCATTCTTCGCATGGTCCGCGTTGGTCCATCCCGTCCCTCACCGGGAACGGGTCGTCGGAATGACAATTCATACGACGACCTGCTGCCGTAGGGCTGGGGCCCCCGGCCGATTAGCTTTGAATTAGAGATCACCCTCCAGGACCGTTCAGGACAGCTCAGGACACCCGTGGCCAACATCCTCCAGCGTCTTCCCGTCGGCGAGAAGGTCGGTATCGCCTTCTCCGGCGGCCTCGATACCAGTGCCGCGCTCCATTGGATGCGCGAGAAGGGCGCCGTGCCCTACGCGTATACCGCCAACCTCGGCCAGCCCGACGAGTCGGATTACGAGGAGATTCCGCGCAAGGCGATGGCGTACGGCGCCGAACGGGCGCGCCTTATCGAGTGCCGGTCGCAGCTCGTGGCCGAAGGGCTCGCCGCGCTGCAGTGCGGCGCATTTCACATCAGCACCGCCGGGCAGACGTACTTCAACACCACGCCGCTCGGCCGCGCGGTGACCGGGACGATGCTCGTGGCCGCCATGCGTCAGGACGACGTGAACATCTGGGGCGACGGCAGCACGTTCAAGGGCAACGACATCGAGCG
>DCZC01000161.1:0-186 GCA_002331565.1 Gemmatimonas sp. UBA2094 | reverse complement strand
AGCAGTTCATCGACGAACTGGGCGGGCGCACCGAGATGGCCGAGTACCTCATCAAGAGCGGGTTCGAGTACAAGATGAGCGTGGAGAAGGCGTACTCCACCGACTCCAACATCCTCGGGGCGACGCACGAGGCGAAGGATCTCGAATTCCTGAACAAGGGCATGCACATCGTGCAGCCCATCATGG
>DCZC01000150.1:1377-2989 GCA_002331565.1 Gemmatimonas sp. UBA2094 | reverse complement strand
GCAGCGCGATGGGGTCGCGCTTGAGATACTGCTCGAGCTCTTCCTTGGTGCGGTAGGTGCCGCTCACCGCGTCGGACATGGAATGGCCCATGAAGCGGTAGGTGCGCACTTCGAGCAGCGTGGGCATGCTTTCCTTGCGCGCGCGCTCGATGGCTTCGCTCATCGACTTGCGCACCGCGAGCACGTCCTGGCCGTCCACCACGTCGCGCGGCATGTCGTACGACGCGCCGCGCTTGTAGATGTCGTGAATGGACGACGCGCGCTCGAGCGCCGTGCCCATGCCGTACCGGTTGTTCTCGATGATGAACACGCAGGGCAGCTTCCAGAGCGCCGCCATGTTGAGCGCCTCGTGGAAGGCGCCGGTGTTCACCACCGATTCGCCCATGAAGCAGGCAATCACCTGGTCGCCGCCGCGGTAGCGGATGGCGAAGCCCACGCCGGCGGCGATGGGCACATGCCCGCCGACGATGCCGTGCCCGCCGAGGAAGCCCAGCTGCTTGTCGAACATGTGCATCGAGCCACCCTTGCCCTTCGCGCAGCCGTCCTGCCGGCCGAACAGCTCGGACATGACGGCGCGGGGCGTCATGCCGCGCGCGAGCGCCTGCCCGTGGTCACGGTAGGTGGTGATGATGTAATCGTCGGGGCGGAGCAGGGAGATGATGCCGGTGGAGACGGCCTCCTGTCCGATATACAGGTGGCAGAAGCCACCGATACGGCCGATCGCATACATCTCGGCGCACCGCTCTTCGAACCGGCGCTGCAGGAGCATGCTGTAGAGCAGCTCCCGGTTGAGCGCGGCGTTCCCCGCGGCGTTCCCTGCGGCGGAGCTGTCCGGTTTCACGGCCACCTGGCTGTCGGATTTCGCGTCGGATTTCTTCTTCGGAGGCATCAGTGCTGCGGTGGGGAGTGTTGGGTGGTGCGTGCTGACGTCGTCAGGCGAGTGAAGCCGCCTGGACCTGCTCCCAGGCGTGATAGCTGGAGCGCACCAGCGGGCCGCTTTCGACGTGCTTGAAGCCCAGGCGCATGCCGATGTCGTAGAGTTCGCGGAACTCCTGCGGCGTGACGTACCGGTCGAGTTCGATGTGCGAGTCCGACGGACGCAGGTACTGGCCGAGGGTGAGGATGTCCACGTCGACCGCGCGGAGGTCCTTCATGACCTCGACGACTTCCTCGTTGGTTTCCCCGAGCCCGAGGATGATGCCGGTCTTGGTGGGGATGTCCGGGGCGAGGCGCTTGGCGACGCGGAAGATGTCGAGTACGCGTTCGTAGCGTCCGCCGGGGCGCGCCTTCTTGAAGAGGCGCGGCACCGTTTCGGTGTTGTGGTTGTAGATCTCCGGCCGTGCGTCGAGCACCGTCTTGATGGCGTCGGTGTTGCCCTGGAAGTCGGGCACGAGCACTTCCACCGAGCACTCGGGGAGGCGCTGATGGATTTGCCGGATGGTTTCGGCAAAGATGTAGGCGCCGAAGTCGGGGAGATCGTCGCGGTCGACCGAGGTAATGACGGCGTGGCGGAGCCCCATGCGGGCAATGGCTTCGCCCACGCGGGTGGGTTCTTCGATGTCGTACTCGGGCGGCTTGCCGTGGGCCACGGCGCAGTAGGCGCAGTTGCGGG
>DCZC01000150.1:940-1071 GCA_002331565.1 Gemmatimonas sp. UBA2094 | reverse complement strand
TGTGCTTGAGGCGGATGTAGTTGTCCCCGCCGGGCGCCTTCACCTTGAGCCACTGCGGCTTCCGCTCCGGGAGCGGGTCGCGGCGGTGGCGCCCCATGATTTGTACCAGCTGCTCAGCCATATCCGGCACG
>DCZC01000150.1:559-767 GCA_002331565.1 Gemmatimonas sp. UBA2094 | reverse complement strand
CAGCTGCTCAGCCATATCCGGCACGGTGAAGCCCGGGGGTGGTCCCGGGACGTGAACGGGGAAGCTAGCCCGGTGCACGTTCCGCGCAAACCAGCGTAACCACGAAACGCAAAATAGCCGGAATTCACCTCTGGCCGAAACCTTCGCGGCGGCGCGTTCGTAGGGGGTGGCGTCGCCGGGCGGTCCCGGTTTTCGCGTGGTTTTCCGT
>DCZC01000150.1:0-359 GCA_002331565.1 Gemmatimonas sp. UBA2094 | reverse complement strand
TTTCCCCCGCCGTGAGGCGCGTATGCTCCGCACCCTGTTCACCGTCGGCGTCGTGGCCCTGCTGGGGCTGGTCGCGCTCAAGCTCGTCTTCGGGCTGCTGGGCCCGTTGGTGGCGCTGCTCTTCTGGCTCGTGGGTCTGGCGCTCAAGGTGCTGCTGCTTGGCGCGGTCGTGTACGTCGGGCTCCGGATCGTCAGCCCGGCCACGGCGGCTCGCCTCGAGCGCCTGGTCAGAGACTAGGGCGGTTCGCCCGCGCCGGCTCTTACCCGGCGTTTTCCGACGGACCGGACGCCTCGGGCGGCGCCCCGTCCTCCGGTCCCTTCTCACGGCGTCCGCGTGACCGGCGCGCGCCTCCGCGGCG
>DCZC01000001.1:5976-6405 GCA_002331565.1 Gemmatimonas sp. UBA2094 | reverse complement strand
AGCGCCAGCGCGGCCCCGCACAGGCGCGGTGCGCGTTGCGTGCCGCCGGCCCCCGGCAGCAGCCCGAGCAACACCTCGGGAAAGGCCACCATCGCCGCCGGTGCCGCCACCCGGTAATGCGATGCAAGCGCGACTTCGAGACCACCGCCCAGCGCCGCACCGTGCACGACGGCGATGACCGGCTTGGTGCAGGCCTCGATACGATGACACACCTCGTTGAGCATCGGCGCCAGTCGAGGCCCGCTGAATTCGCGGATGTCCGCCCCGCCGATGTACACGGTGCCGGTACTGCACAGCAGCATCGCCTGAGCCGCCGCGTCGGTGTCGAGGCGCTCCGCTACCTCCATCAGCCCCACGCGCACCGCGTGACTCAGGGCATTCACCGGCGGATGATCGATGGTGACGATCAGCAGGCCGTCGTCCAGCACC
>DCZC01000001.1:0-5831 GCA_002331565.1 Gemmatimonas sp. UBA2094 | reverse complement strand
GGGGCTCTGGTTGATCAGCAGGCCGTCGTCCAGCACCCAGCGTACGGGTGCGCCAGTGGGCGGGAGCGTGGCCGACATTACGCCTCCGGCACCACGGCCGTGACTTCGATTTCGACGCGCGCCCGCGATTCCATTAGCGCACATACCTGCACCGCCGTCATCGCGATGGTGTAGTGCCCGATGAGTTCACGAAACGCCGCGCCGACCCGCGGCAACGCCGCGTGATACTCGGCCCGGTCCACCACGTACCACGTCATGCGCACGATGTGTTCGGGGCCGGCGCCGCCGGCGCGCAGGACCGCCACCGCATTGCGCAGCGCCTGCGTGGCCTGCTCCGCGAAGTCGTCGCTCTGAAACTGCTCGCCGGCGTCCCACCCGATCATCCCTGCCACGAAGATCTGGCGTCCCGTCGCAGCGACCCCATTGGCGTAGCCGCGCGGTCGCATCCAGCCGTCGGGCAACAAGGCCTCGCTCATACCGATGACTCCTGAAAACGGGTGATGGCGGCACGCAGATCATCGGGGAATGACATCGACCGGTGCGTGTCGAGACTGGTGCACACGATGACTTGCCTAGCCTCGACGCGCACGCCATCGTCGCCGACGACCGCGAAGTTCAGCGTGAGCGACTTCTCGCCCAGCCGTTCCACACGCAGTCGCACGACGATGGCGTCGCCCATGCGACTGATGGCGCGAAAATCGGATTCCCAGCGCACCGAGGGCAGCCCAACACGTCGCGGGCCGAGCAGCTCGGCATACGGCACCCCGAGGGCGTCGGTGATCCAGTGCTCCACGTGGTCCTGAAAGAGCAGGAACACCTGCGGGAAGAACATGATCCCCGCCGGATCACAGGCGCTGAACGGTACGCGCACCGTGCGATCGAACACGGGGCCGGTCACGTCGTCTCCAACGCGAGCGTGTCGCATTCGGGGAGCCGGAACCGCTGCAACTTGCCCGTGGCCGTGCGCGGCAGTTGCGCCACGAAGGCCACGGCGCGCGGATACTTGTACGGCGCGATCTGCTGCTTCACGAAATCCTGAAGCGCCTGCACGGTGTGCGCCGTGCGAGGCACACCTTCCCGCAACACGATCCAGGCCTTCACCACGTTGCCGCGCTCGTCGTCGGGGACCCCGTATACGCCACACTCGGCGACATCGTGATGTTGCAGCAGACAGGCCTCGACCTCGGGCCCCGCGATGTTGTATCCCGACGAGATGATCAGGTCATCGGTGCGCGCGTGGTAGTGGAAGTACCCATCGTCATCGCACCAGTAGGCATCACCCGTGTAGTTCCATCCATCGCGCACGTAGGTACGCTGCCGCGGATCGTTGAGATAGCGACAGCCCGTGGGGCCCTTCACGCGCAGCTTGCCCACCACGCCGGCGGGGACCGGCACATCGTCGTCGTCCACCACTTCGGCGCGATACCCCGGCACGGGCGTACCGGTGGCACCGGGCTTCGCGTGCGCCTCGTCGGCGCTGATGAAGATGTGCAGCAGCTCCGTAGCGCCGATGCCATCGATCATCTCGATACCGGTGGCCTCACGCCAAAGCGTGCGCGTCGCCGCCGGCAGGGCCTCGCCCGCCGAGACGCACTTGCGGAGGGGCAGGGCGCGCAGGTCGTGCCCGAGCGCGGTCAGCGCGCGATATGACGTGGGCGCCGTGAACAGGATCGTGGCACCGAAATCGCGCAGCCCCTCGTACAACTGGGGCGGAGCCACCTTTTCGAGGAGCACCGCACTCGCCCCCACCGACATCGGGAAGAGCACCAGGCCGCCCAACCCGAAGGTGAATGCCAGCGGCGGGCTGCCAATGAACACATCGTCGGCCGTCGGCTTCAGGACATGCGGCGGCCAGCAGCGGCAGATGGCGAGCACATCGCGGTGAAAATGCATGGTGGCCTTCGGCACACCGGTCGTTCCCGAGGTGAAGCCGAGGAGACAGGTGTCGTCACTCGCCGTATTCACATTCGGGTAGCGGCCCTCGTATCGCGCCATGGCCTGCTCGAGCCCGTCGGGCCCGGCCTCGTTGAAGCAGCGCACACTCCGCAGTACCGGCTCCAGCACGGCCGCCTCGCGCAAGTCGGCGGCGAGGGCGGCGTCGCACAGGGCGTGCGTGGCCTGGCTGATGCGCACGATGGTGGCGAGCTCTCCGGCCCGCAGCATCGGCATGGTGGTCACCGCGATCGCCCCCACCTTCATCACCGCAAACCAGCAGGCCACCAGCATGGGGCTATTCGGGGCACGCAGCAGCACGCGGTTGCCGGGAACGACGCCCATCTCGTGCGTGAGCACGTGTGCCACGCGATCGGCCCGGTCGAGCAGCTCCCGATACGTCCAGTGCACGCCGTATGCACGCAGGCACGAGCGATCGCCCCAGCCGTGCACATCTACGGCGTCGTCGAGCAGCGCCGTTGCACAATTGAGTTGTGGCGGAAACTGCAGCGACGGCAGTTCGAACAGATACTCCGGTTGCGTCTCGATGGGGGGCAACGAGTCACGAGCAAACGTATCGACGTGCGCGCTGGGCATGGTAGTCAGGCGTGGGTGGCAGACGGGATCGCCGCATACGACTTGAGTACTTCGCGGGCGATGATGAGCTGCTGCACTTCACTGGCGCCCTCGTAGATGCGGAGCGCACGGATCTCCCGGTAGAGCCGCTCCACCGGCACCTCCTGTACCACGCCCATACCGCCCCACATCTGCACCGCAGCGTCTATGACGCGCTGCGCCCCCTCGGTAGCCACGTACTTGGCCATCGCCGCCTCGCCCGTCACCGTGCGTCCCTGATCACGCTGCCACGCGGCCCGATAGGTGAGCAGCGCGGCGCTGTCCACCTGCATGGCCATGTCGGCGAGCTTGGCCTGCGTGAGCTGGAAGTCAGCGAGCACCCCGCCAAACATGCGGCGGCTGGTTGCCCGCTCGAGCGCTTCCTGCATGGCCCGGCGCGCGAAGCCCAGTGCCGCCGCCGCCACCGATGTGCGGAACACGTCGAGCGTGCGCATGGCCACCTTGAACCCGGCACCCGGCGCCCCAATGCGCTGCGACACCGGCACTCGGCAGTCGGCAAAGTGAAGCCGCGCGAGCGGATGCGGGGCGATGACGTCGATGCGTTCGGCGATCTCGAGCCCCGGCGTGCCGGCATCGACGATGAACGCCGAGAGGCCTCGCGAACCAGCCGCTTCGCCGGTGCGGGCGAACACGACGTAGAAATCGGCGATGCCGCCGTTGGAGATCCACGTCTTCTCGCCGTTCAGTATGTACGTGTCACCGTCCTGCGTGGCCGCACACTGCATGGCCGCCACATCGGAGCCGGAGTCGGGCTCGGACAGCGCGAACGCCGCGATCGCGTCACCTCGGGCGACGCGCGGCAGATAGTGGGCCCGCTGCGAGGCAGAGCCATCGAGACTGATCGCCCCCGACCCTAGGCCCTGCATTGCAAATGCGAAGTCGGCGAGCCCGTTGTGCCGGGCCAGGGTTTCGCGCAGCAGGCAGATCGCGCGTGTATCGATGACATCGCCGGCGCCGCCATGGTCGCGTCCCGCGACCGCATGCGACAACCAGCCGTGTGCACCAAGCACACGCACCAGCGCTCGGCAGTCGGCGTCGGCATCAGCGGTGTGGACGTGCGCCACGTGTGCGGCGGCCCACTCGTCGAGGCGCGCCGCCAACGAGGCGTGGGCGGGGTCGAAGAACGGCCAGGCGAGATGATCGCGGTGCTGCATGGTCATCGTCCCGTGAACACCGGTTGCTCCTTCGCGACGAAGGCGTGGTACGCCGCGCGGAAGTCCTGCGTGAGCATGCACAGCGCCTGCGCCTGCGCTTCGGCTTCGATTGCCTGCTCGATGGTCATGCCCCACTCCTGGTGCAGCATGGTCTTGGTGATCCCGTTGGCGAACGTTGGGCCGCGAGTGAGCGCCGCTGCGGTGGTCTTCGCCTCCGACAGCAGATCGTCGGGATTCACCAGGCGATTGAAGAAACCCCACCGCTCCCCTTCCTCGCCGGACATGCTGCGCCCGGTGAAGAGCAGTTCGCTGGCGCGTCCCTGTCCGATGAGTCGCGGCAACATGGCACACGCGCCCATGTCGCAGCCGGCCAGCCCCACCCGGTTGAACAGGAAGGCCGTTCTGGCGCGCGCGGTACCGATGCGCAGGTCGGACGCCATGGCCATGATGGCCCCGGCCCCGGCACACACCCCATCCACTGCCGCCACGATGGGCTGTGGACAGGCGCGCATGGCGAGCACGAGATCGCCGGTCATGCGCGTGAAGCGCAGCAGGTCGGGCGCGGCCATCGCCACAAGCGGCGCGATGATCTCGTGCACGTCACCGCCCGAGCAGAAGTTGCCGCCGGCCCCGGTGAGCACCACCGCGTGCACGTCGTCGGCATGGCGCAGTGCACGGAACGTTTCGCGCAGCTCGGCGTAGCTGTCGAATGTGAGCGGGTTCTTCCGCTCGGGGCGGTCGAGCGTCACCGTAGCGACACCATCGGCCACGTCCCAGCGGAAGTGCATCGGCGCATGCGCCGCCATGGACGTGCGGGTGCCAGCGTCGAACCCGGGGGGCAGTGCAGTCATGAGGCGCGCTCCTTGCGCGAGAGAGTCGGCGTCGCGCGCGGCGACAGATGAGCGCGCAGGCGGCCGAGTTGTTCGTACAGCATGTCACGGTGTGCGCCGTCGAATCCGGCGAACAGGTCCACCAGCCACTCCTCGTGTTCAGCGGCCATGCGCAGGAACTGCGCGCGCCCCCGCGAGGTGAGCGACACGAGCGTCGACCGCCGGTCTGAGGGATCGGTGATGCGCTCCACCCAACCGTCGCCCACGAGCTGCTCGGTGAGCAGCGTAACGTTGCCACCGGTCACCATGAGATTGCGTGAGAGCGTATTGAGCCTGAGCCCCGCGGGGTGCCGTTCGAGCTGGGCGAGATAATCGAAACGCGGCAGTGTGATGCCGAAGCGCTCGCGCAGACGCGCACGAATCTCCTGCTCGATCTGTGTGCTGCACGAGAGGAGGCGCAACCAGAGCCGTACCGCCGAGTGATCGGACGATTGCACGCGGGCTTCCTGCCCCAGCTGCTCCGCATCCACCACGTGCACACGGGTAAAGCGTTTGCGGGTCGCCATGCTACATGACCTCTCCGCCGCTCACGGAAATGGCCTGACCGGTCATCGCCGCGGCGCCATCGGAGCACAGCCACGCGACACTCGCCGCCACATCCTGCGGCGTGACGAAGCGGCGTTGCGGATTGAGCGCGGCGAGCTGCGCGCGCGCTTCCGCTTCGCTACGGCCGGTCTTCTCCACGATGTTGGCCACACTGCGCGCCAGCATGTCGGTTTCGGTAAACCCGGGGCATACGGCATTCACGGTGATGCCGCTCGTGGCCACCTCGATCGCGAGCGAGCGCGTGAAGCCCACCACCCCGTGCTTGGCGGCAGCATAGGCCGCCACGTAGCCATAGCCCCGCTGCCCCGCCGTGCTGGCGATGTTCACGATGCGCCCCCATCCCGACCGGCGCATGCCATCGAGCACAGCGCGAGTGCAGAAGAACGTGCCGCTCAGGTTCACGGCGAGCAGGCGGTGCCACAGGTCGTCGCTGGTGCGCGCAACCGGCGCACTTTCGGCCTGACCGGCGTTGTTGATCAGGATGTCCACCGGCGGCAGCGCGGCGAACGCCTGCTGCACGGCGGCACTCTCCGCCACATCACATGCCACCACGCGGCAGTCAGCATCGATGGACGCGGCCAGCGCGTGCAGGGTGCGCGCCGTGCGGCCGACCAGCGTGAGCGAGCAACCGTCGGCCGCGAGCTGGCGCGCAATGGCGGCACCGATGCCGCCG
>DCZC01000041.1:3444-3656 GCA_002331565.1 Gemmatimonas sp. UBA2094 | reverse complement strand
CGGGTTGCGAGTTTGCCGCGCCGCGCCTGCCCCCGCGCCTGTCCATCCACGAGTGCCCGACGCTCGCGCCGGAGCTGCGCGAGCCGGCGCACCCGGGCTTCGCTGCGCGAGGTGTCGAGCGGGTTCGCTTCCGCCTCGAGCGCGGCGATCTCCTGGTCGGCACTCGCAAGCCGCTCCGGCGACATCGTGGTCTCCAAACGCACGAGTTCCTT
>DCZC01000041.1:0-3198 GCA_002331565.1 Gemmatimonas sp. UBA2094 | reverse complement strand
TCGGGCATGCGCTTGCGCTCGTCGGCGGGCAGCGTGCCGAGCAGACGGCCGATCTCTTCCCGGTCAGCGCGCGCGCCGCGCACGAGCGGCAGATACGACCCCAGCTCCTCGTCGCGTGCCGGTGCCATCGGCGCCGCCGCCCCGCGAGTAGACGCTGCGGTGACGGAGGCATTCGGCCCGCCAAGCTTGAGCGCGCCGGCGAGCCGGTTGCGCAGCTTCCCCTGCGCGCGGAGTTCCTCGCGCTTGCGGCTGCTGAAGGTGGCGATCACGGAGTTCGTGAGATCCTCGATGACTTCGCCGAACAGGCGATGCTTCGGCTGACGCAGCACGTCCTTCCAGTCGTACCCGTCGGACCAGAGCTTGGCGTAGTTCCACGCCATGAACACCGACCAGATGGTGGTCACGCCACCGAAGCTCGAGTCGCCGAAGATGCTGAGGAACACGAACGCCGCATTGACGAAGAGATACGGCACCAGCTGCTTGCGGAACTTCACCACCTTGGGGGCTTCCCAGCGGGCGATGTCCTCGGCGGTGGGCAGGTAGCTGTCGTCGTTCGACGCGCCATACGACGGGGGGTAGCCCGGGGCCGGCGCGACGGTGTTGCCCGTACCGCCCATGCCGAAGCCGGCCGGCGCGGTGGTGAGCGTGCGCGGCGAATAGGCCGGCGGCTGATAGCCCGAGCTGCCGTGGTTGGGCATCGGCATGCCGCCGATGGGGGCACCGTTGAAGGCGACCGGCGACGTGCCCTGCGGTGCCGCTCCCAACGGGATGCTGCCCGACGTGGACCCGCCGGGTACCGGCGGCACCACCCCGGTCTTGAGCGCCTGCGACAGCCCGGTGGCCTGCTGGAAGCGATGCTCCGGATTCTTTTCGAGCAGTCGCATCACGATGGCTGCCAGATCGGGCGGCACGTCGGGGCGGCGCTGCGCAATGGGCACCGGGGGTTCGGCGAGATGCTTCACGAGCAGCGCCGGCGTGGTGCCGCCGACGAACGGCGGCTCGCCGCACAGCATCTGATACGCCACGATGCCCAAGGAATAGAGGTCGCTGCGCGCGTCGAGATCGCGATCGCCCGAAGCCTGCTCCGGGCTCATGTACGTCGGCGTCCCGATGGCCATGCCCGTCGCCGTCAACCGGGCCGTATCGCCACTGTCCGACGACGCGGCGCGCGCGATCCCGAAGTCGGTGACGAGCGCGCGCCCATCGATGCCGTCGAGCAGGATGTTGTCGGGCTTGATGTCACGATGGACGACGCCGCGCGCATGTGCGTAGGCCAGCGCGTCGGACACTTCCAGCAGCCAGCGGCGCACGTTTTCGATGGGTAGCGGTCCACGCTTCTGCACGAGCGTGGCGAGGTTGTCGCCGTCGATGCACGCCATGACGAAGAACACCAGGTTGCCCACCTCATCGACCGAGTAGATGGGCACGATGTTCGGATGGCTCAACTGCGCGGCGGTTTCCGCCTCACGCAGAAAGCGCGAGCGCACGTCCCGGCGGAACGACAGCTCCGGCGGCAGCAGCTTGATCGCGACGTGACGCTTGAGGCGCCGGTCACGGGCGCGGTACACGATGCCCATGCCACCGCGGCCGATCTCCTGATCGAGCTCGTAGGCGGCGCTGAGCGCCTGCTCCACGTGGGCACGCAGTTCGGCGTCTTCGGCGTGATGGGCGGTGTTTTCGGACACTCGGGACAGTAATTCGGGGAGTCGAACCGGCTTCCTTAGTGTAGCACGGGAGAGAAACCGGGAACAGCATCCCACAGGGACAAACATGCCGTGTGGACGGCCACCGACGGTGTCGGCCAAATCCCCTACGGCGGGGTTCGCGGCAAAGTTGCAGAATGACTCACCACCCGACGGTCGCCTGCTTCGACGCCGGATTGGCAGCGCAGCCGACGAAGTTTGTCCGTTCTGTCACACTGCCGCTTGCCAATTCTGCCGTGGTGGCGTAATCCCGACGGTGCGGATCGTGCCTTTCCAAGGGCGCCATTCCCTTTGCTCAGGAAATTCATATGGGTCAGCGCCAGACACTTCCCGTCCTTCCGTTGCGTGGGACGGTCATGTTCCCCGGGATCACCGCGCCGATCGCGGCGGGTCGTCCGGGCACCCTTCGCGCCATCGAAACGGCGCTGAAGGGCGACCGGCTCGTCTTCGCGGTCGCGCAGCGAGACAACACCGAGGAACCCACTCCGGACATTCTCTTCAGCACCGGTGTGATCGCCCGTATCGGGCAGGTACAGCGCGGCCTGGGTGGCGTGCAGCTCCTGCTGCAGGGTGAACAGCGGGCCACCGCCCTGCACTACGGGGAGCAGGAAGGGCATCTCACGGCCGTCATCGTGCCGTCCGAAGAGATGATGCCGCTCGATCTCAAGGATCCCGCGTTCACTGCCTTGCACAAGGAAGCGCGTGAGCGTGCGGCCGAGCTCGGCGAGAAGCGCGGCTTGCCCGAGGAAGTCGTGCATCAGGTGCTCGACTCGGTCGAGGACGCCGGCCGCTTCGCCGACCTGGTAGCCGGATACATCGAGCTCACGGTGCCCGAGAAGCAGGGGCTGCTGGAAACGCTCAGCGTGGAAGAGCGCATGCGGCGCGTGCTGGTGCACGTGCAGCGCCAGATCGGCCTTCTCGAGGCACAGGAAGACATCAAGAGCCAGGTGCAGGAGGAGTTGGGTGAGCGCCAACGCGAGATGTTCCTGCGCGAGCAGCTCAAGGCCATCCAGAAGGAGCTGGGCGACGACGACTCCTCCAAGGAGATCACCGAGCTGCGCGAAAAGCTCAGCAAGCTCGATCTCCCCAAGGAGGCGCGCACCGAGGTGGAGCGGGAGTTGGGACGCCTCGAGCGTGCCGGCCGCGAGAGCATGGAAGCACAGGTCATTCGCACGTACCTCGAGTGGATCGCCGAGCTCCCGTGGAACGCCCGCAGCGACGACCATCTCGAACTGGCCCGGGCCGGCGAGATCCTCGATGAGGACCACTACGGCCTCAAGGACGTAAAGGATCGCGTGCTGGAGTTTCTCGCCGTGAGGCAGTTGCGCGCCCAGCAGGTCGCGGCCGAGGTCGCCACGACGGGCGAGTTCCCCGTCTCGAAGCTCAAGGGCGACGCCACCGACGCCACGCCCACGTTGAGCAACGGCGACGACCGTCAGATCACCGACACCAAGGAAGCCAAGGCCCGCGCCATGGCGCGTGGCCCGATTCTGCT
>DCZC01000005.1:1142-2786 GCA_002331565.1 Gemmatimonas sp. UBA2094 | reverse complement strand
TGGGGCCGAAGTACGCCTGCATGCGTTCGTCGCTGAACTCGTCGCCCGGTGCGGCCCGGTGCGCCCAGCGTGGCAGCTCCGGCGCGTTGGCCGGCGGCGGCGCGTCGTTCGCGTCGCGGTCGTCGTGCAAGGGGTCGCGCGGGTCGTCGCTCTTCACGCCCCGCTCCGCGCGGCGGGCTGTTGCTGCGACAGACAGTGCAGGGTGCCCAGCCCCCACACGAGGTCCACGGCGTGAATGCCGACGATCTCGTGTTGTGGCATGAGGTCGGCCAGGATGTTGAGCGCCACGCGATCGTTGCGATCGTTGAACGTGGGCACGATGCACACGCCGTTGCCCACGTAGAAGTTGGCGTAACTCGCGGGGAGCCGCATGCCGTCCATGATCACCGCGCGCGGGAAGGGTAGGGTGACCACGTCGAGCGCCTTCCCCTGGGCATCGGTGGCGCGCTGCAGCCGATGCAGATTGTCGAGCGACCGCGCATGGTTCTCGTCGTTCGCGTCCTCCTCGTGCGCGAGTACCACCACGCCCGGCGACACGAACCGGGCGATGTCGTCGATGTGCCCGTGCGTATCGTCACCCACGCACCCTTCGCCGAGCCAGATGGTGTTGGTGATGCCAAGGTACTCGCGGAACGCGCGCACGTAGTCGGCACGCGAATACCCCGGGTTGCGCACCTGCACGTCGCTCAGCAGCCACTCTTCGGTTACGAGCAGCGAGCCCGCCCCATCGGTCTCGATACCGCCGCCTTCGAGAATGAGGGGCTGTCCGTTGTCGTGACGCACCGCATTGATCACGGGCAGGCCGCTGATCTCCGCCATGCGCGCCGGCACTTCGGCGTCGAGCGAGAAGTTGTCGTACTTGGCCCACGCATTGAAGCCCCAGCGCACGAGCGCGGCGCTTCCGTCGGCACGATGCACGCCGGTCGCACCGGAATCACGCAACCACACCCGGTCGGTGGGCTGGAGATGCAGGCGATACTGGAGCTCCTCGACCCCATGCAGCGTGAGGCACCCACGTGCCTCCTCGGCCACCCGTTCGTCGTGGCAGAGAATTTCCACGCGCTCGAAGCGCCCGAGCGCGCGCACGATCTCGGTGTACACCCACGGAATGGGCGCCAACTTGCCCGGCCAATCGGGCTCGTGATGCGGCCAGCCGATCCAGGTGGCGTCATGACGCTCCCACTCAGCGGGCATACGCAAGGCGTCGCTCACTTACTTCCCGAGCCAGCGGTTGAGGATCGGACCGTAGGCATCGATGCGACGGTCACGCAGGAACGGCCAGTTGCGGCGGGTCTCCTCGATGAGGCCGAGGTCGCACGTCGCCGTGAGAATGGCGGACTCGGTGCCGGCCTGCGCGAGGTAGCGGCCAAACGGATCGCAGATGAACGACTGCCCGAAGAACTCGAGACCGTCGGTGCCGGCCTCGGGCTCGTGGCCCACGCGATTCGGCGCCGCCACGAACACGCCGTTGGCGATCGCGTGCGCGCGCTGCGCCGTACGCCACGCGTCCACCTGTGCGTCGCCGAAGGTGGCCTTTTCCGCGGGATGCCATCCGATGGCCGTGGGATAAAACAGGATCTGCGCACCGAGCAGCGCGGTGATGCGCGCGCCCTCGGGGTACCACTGATCCCAGCAGATGAGCAC
>DCZC01000005.1:834-972 GCA_002331565.1 Gemmatimonas sp. UBA2094 | reverse complement strand
ACCACTGATCCCAGCAGATGAGCACCCCGATGTCGGCATACTTGGTGCGCCACACGCGGAAGCCGTTGTACCCGGGATGCGTGTCGCTCCGCTGATCGCCTGTCACGTCACCAGGGGCGAAGTAGTACTTCTCTTCGA
>DCZC01000005.1:0-607 GCA_002331565.1 Gemmatimonas sp. UBA2094 | reverse complement strand
ACGCTGCCGTCGGCGTCGATGACGGTGGCCGAGTTGCGGTAGAGCCCGGCCGCTTCCTTCTCGTAGTACGGCACCACGATGACAACCGCGAGTTCTTTCGCGAGCGCCTGGAAGGTGTGCACGATGGGCCCGTCGGTCGCCTGCGCGATATCGAAGCGCTCGGGCTTGACCGACTTGCAGAAGTACGGGGCGTTGAAGAGCTCCTGCAGGCAGATGATCTGGGCGCCCCTGGCAGCCGCGTCGCGTACCCGCGCCACAGCCTTGGTGACGTTCGCCTCCAGATCATCGGACGCCGTGTCCTGCACGATGCCGATGGTGACGATGTTGGCCATACGGAGAATTTAGTCGATTCGGCGAGCGGGTAGGCCGAAACCGTTCAGGCCTTCTCTCGCTGGCGTTTGGTGATCGGCCTCTCCGGCTCCAGCAGCGGCTGCAGATAGGCGAGCAGGATGCGCCGGAGATCGTCCACGAGCGCCTTCTTGTCGGCGGCGTGGGCGCGGGCGCGTTGCGCCAGTACCGACTGGCCCACGTTGGCGGCCACGAGCGCGGCCCGGCGGCGGTCGCGGGTGGCGAGCCGCGGATTGCGGGCGGCAAAGAGCACATCGAG
>DCZC01000220.1 GCA_002331565.1 Gemmatimonas sp. UBA2094 | reverse complement strand
AGCGAAACCCGGGGCGATGAGACGGGCCGTACGCGTACTGCTGGTGTGCAGTGGCATGGCGGGCCCACTCGTTGACGTCGTGTCGGCACAACAGAACGCCCGGGTCGATTCCACCGCCACTCGGCAGCAGCCGGTGTCGAGTCGCGGCCGTCTGCCCGTGACCGGATGCTCAGGACAGACGATCAGCGACATCGTGGTGATCACGCAGCCCCCGTTCAACGAAAAGCTGCCGCGCCAGCTCGAATGGGTGCGCCGCACGGTGCGCGCGCTGCACGTGAATACCCGTGACGAGGTGGTGCGCCGGTTCCTGTTGCTCAAGGTCGGCGACGCGTGCAACCAGATCAAGCGCGCCGAATCCGAGCGCATCCTGCGCGCGCAGCCGTATCTGGTGGACGCGCGCATCAACGCCTACGACGACGAGCAGGGGGGCGTGCGGCTGGAAGTGGAAACGCGTGACGACTTCAGTCTCATGCTGGAGCCGATCTTGCGTGGGTCGAGTCCGATGTTCCGTGGGCTGAAGCTCGGAGAAGCGAACCTCGCCGGCAATGCCACGCAGGCGCTGCTGGAGTACCGCGACGGATTGGCGTACAACGACGTGCTCGGCGCGCAGTACACCGACTATCAGTTTCTGGGGCAGCGCAACGAATTGCGTCTCGAGGCGCGGCGGGAGCCGTTCGGGCAGCGCCTCCGCATGCAGGCCGTCCGCCCGTACTACACCGACCTGCAGCGGTTCGCGTGGGTGGGCGAGTTGGGCGGAACACGGGAGCCGATGCGGCTCCTGCGCGGGACGTTGGAGACGAACGCCGTGAACGTGCGACGCACGTTCGCCGATGTGGGTGGCCTCACGCGGGTGGGCCCGGTGGGCCAGCTCAAGCTGATCGGGATGTCGCTGACGCGAGAACAGCTGTCGGTGGATTCGACGCCGCTGCTGCTCACCCGCGAGGGCGTGCGCACCGATACGACCGGTGCGCCGCCGCCGTTCTTCGCGCCGAAGAACGTGATGCGGGCGAATCTGTTGCTCGGCGTACGCGCCATCCGCTTCGTGCGTGTCCAGGGATTCGACGCGCTCACCGGGGCGCAGGACATCCGCCTGGGCGTGCAGGTGGGCGTCGCCGCCGGCCACTCCATCGTAGTGGGGCCCGCCACCGATCGCGACCGCTTCCTCGCGACGAACATCTACCTCGGCTGGGGCGGGCAGAAGTGGTTCCTCGGTGCGCAGGGCATCACGGAAGCGCGCTACAGTCTCGACCGCGATCGCTGGGAGAACATCCTCGGCACCGGACGCGCCGCGTGGTATTTCCGGCCGGCCGTGCGGCAAACCACGGTGTTGCAAATGGAGTGGGCCGCCGCCCGCCGCATGCAGGTCCCGCTGCAACTGTCACTCGCCGATCGCGAGGGTGGGCTCATGGGGCATCGGCTGTCGCACGACCCCGGTGCGCGCCGTCTCGTGTTCCGCGCCGAGCAGCGTCTGGTGATTCCCACCCGCCTGAATGTGGCGGACGTGGGGTTCGCCGGTTTCGCCGAAGCCGGTCGCCTGATGGCCGAACGCTCGGTGCCCTATGCCGTGGATACACCGTGGCGCGGCGTCGTGGGCATCTCGCTGCTGGCCGCCGTGCCCCCGCGTTCGCGGCGCCTCTGGCGTTTGGACATCGGCGTGCCGGTGAGCGACGACCCGCGCAAGCGCGTCGAGTTCCGGCTCACCAACCTCGATCGGAGCCGCACCTTCTGGCGCGACACGCCCGACGTGGAACGGAGCCGCGAACGAACGACGCCGACCTCCCTCTTCACCTGGCCTTAACTGGCTTTGGTGTGGGCCGCCCACTACGCGCGGAACTACGCGCGGTGGACGACGCGCCGGGACCTACGCGTTGGGAAAAACGCGTTGGGACCTACACGTTGGGACCAACGTGGCAGGGGCGCGGTGGACGACGCCGCTGCACGACGCGGTGGACTACGTGATGCCCGGCCCTTTTGGGCGGGCACCTGACGCGGGGAACAACGCCGGGAACAACGCGGGGAACAACGCGGGGAACAACGCCGGGAACAACGCAGCGCCCGGCACCCGGCCGAAGGCCGAGCCGGGCGCGCGTCCTTCCATGCGTCGTACAGCCGCGTCGTCCGCCGCGCCCCTGCCACGTTGGTCCCAACGTGTCGGTCCCAGCGCGTTTTTCCCAGCGCGTCGGTCCCAACGCGTCGTCCACCGCGCGTAGTCCCGCGCGTACCTACGTGGTCTCCCGCGTTACTTGACTGACGCCATCATGCGGCGGATCGGCACGACCATCGCCAGCAGTATCGCCGTGCTGACGAACAGCGCAATGGCGGTTCCGCTGAACACCGCGGGCGTCTGTTCGAGCTTGGTGGGGTCGACTTGCCCGCCCACGAGCCCGGCGACGAGGTTGCCCACCGACGCGGCGAGGAACCAGATGCCCATCATCTGTCCCACGTACCGGCGCGGGGCGAGCTTGGTCATGCTCGACAGGCCGACGGGGCTGAGGAAGAGCTCGCCGCAGGTCTGGAAGAAGTAGCTGGCGATCAGCCACCACGGCGAGACGAGCGCGGTACCGCCACTGGCGACGACCTGATTGGCCGCCGAGACCATGAGCAGGAAGCCCGCGCCGGCGAGCGCGAGCCCCAGCGCGAACTTGGCCGGACTCGACAGGTCGATGTGGCGTTTGGCCAGCACGATCCACAGCGCGGCGAAGACGGGCGACATGATGATGATGAACAGCGAGTTCACCGACTGAAACCATGTCGCCGGGATCTCGAACCCGAACAGGTTGCGATCGGTGAAGTCGTTCGCGAACAGCTGCAGCGATGTGGGCGCTTGTTCGAATGCCGCCCAGAAGATCGCGGCGAAGACGAAGAGCACGAAGATCACCGCGCTGCGCTTCTTTTCGTCGCCTGTGAGACCGCCGAACGCGAAGATGTACGCGAAGAACACCACGGCGATGCCCACAAGCACGAACGTCATCGCCCCGCCCACCTGCTGCGGATCGATGGTGATGACGCCGCTCGCCGCGAGCGCGAAGACCAGGGCGAGTACGCCGAGCCCGGCGAGCGTGCTGGTGCGGACGGTGCGCTCCTGCTTCGCCTGCACCGTGGCATCGGGGTTGCGCACGATGTCGTCGCCGATGGGGCCAAGCAGCTTGCGCGACAGCAACCAGAAGCTCACCAGGCCGAACGCCATGCCGATGCCGGCGGCGCCGAAGCCCCAGTGCCAGCTCACGCGCTCACCGAGGTAGCCGGTCACCAGCTGGCCCACGAAGGCGCCGGTGTTGATCCCCATGTAGAAGATCGAGAAGCCGGCATCGCGGCGCGCCCCGCCCTCGGGGTAGAGGTCCCCCACGATGGCCGAAATGTTCGGCTTGAGCAGCCCGGTGCCGAGCACGATGAGTACCAGCCCCAGGAAGAAGAAGATCTTCCCGATGCCCGCACCGGCGAAGCCCGACACCCCGATGGCGAGGTGCCCGCCGGTGATGAGCACCGCTCCGAGGAGAATGGCGCGACGCAGCCCCAGCCACCGGTCGGCGATCCAGCCGCCGGGCAGCGACGCGAGATACACGCACGCCGCGTAGATGCCGACGATGGCGGAGGCCTGCGTGCGTTCGAGGCCGAAGCCACCCTCGTTGAGGGCGGCGGCCATGAAGAGCACGAGGAGCGGGCGCAACCCGTAATACGAGAAGCGCTCCCACATTTCGGTGGTGAAGAGCAGACCGAGTCCCTTGGGATGGCCGAAGAAGGAGCGGTCGTTGGTGACGGCGGTGCTCACGGGGAGGGGACTGAGGTGGGAGGTTCCTTGATGCACGCCACGAAGTGCCCGGGGGCCTTTTCTTCGAGCGGCGGTACGACACGGGTGCAGGCCGCATCCTTGGCCGGATGCGGACATCGGGGATGAAACACGCAACCCGGCGGTGGGTCCACCGGGGACGGCGGGTCGCCCTGCAATAGCATACGCCGGCGCACGGCGCCGGGCACGGGCACGGGCACGGCCGACAACAACGCCTTCGTGTACGGCATGCGCGCCCCGGCAAAGAGCGCCGCGCGCGGGGCGAGCTCCACGATGCGGCCGAGGTACATCACGGCCACGCGGTCGGCCATGTGCGAAACCACCGCCAGATCGTGCGCGATGAACAGATACGACAGCCCGCGATCACGTTGCAGGTCGCGCAGCAGGTTCACCACCTGCGCCTGCACGCTCACGTCGAGCGCCGACACCGGTTCGTCGCACACGATGAACGACGGCTCCACCGCAAGCGCCCGGGCGATGCCGACGCGCTGCCGTTGCCCGCCGGAGAACTCGTGCGGCAGGCGCGACGCGTACTCCGCACGCAACCCCACTTCCTCGAGCAGTCGCGCGACGCGCCGGTCGGCTTCGTGCCCTTCGGCGATCCGGTGCACCAGCAACCCTTCGCGGATCGCCTCGCCCACCGTCATGCGCGGATTGAGCGAGCCGTACGGGTCCTGAAACACGATCTGCATATGACGCCGCATGCGACGCAGCGCCTCGCCCTTCAGCGCCAGGATGTCGGTGCCGCCGAAGTGCACCGACCCGCGCGTGGGTTCGACGAGACGCAGCAGCGCCCGGCCGGTGGTGGTCTTGCCGCACCCCGACTCGCCCACCAGCGCGAGGGTTTCACCGCGCGCCACGTCGAACGACACGTCGTCCACCGCCTTCACCGCGCCGGTCACGCGCTGCAACAGCCCGCGGCGCACCGGGAAATGCTTCGTGAGGCCGCGCACCGAGAGCAGCGGCGCTACCGTGGCGGGCGGCATCGTCACGCGCGTGCCCCGGCGGCCGTCGGCACACGCCGATCCGGTTCCTGCACCAGATGACAGCGGACGCGATGCGCGGCGCCCACCTGATGCAACGCCGGCTCCTCGCGGGCGCAGCGCTCCCACGCGTAGGGGCACCGGTCGCGGAAGGTGCAGCCGCTGGGGAGCGCGTCGGGTGACGGCACCGTGCCGGCGATGGTGCTGAGGCGCTCCGATGACGCGCCGTCATCGAGCCGCGGCATCGCCCTGAGCAGGCCTTCGGTATACGGCATGTGCGGGGACGAGAACAGGGGCTCGACCGGCGCCTCCTCCACCACGCGCCCCGCGTACATCACGATCACGCGGGAGGCCATTTCCGCCACCACCCCGAGGTCATGGGTGATGAGCAGCAGGGCCATGCCCGTACGCGCACGGAGCTCACGCAGCAGGTCGAGGATCTGCGCCTGGATGGTGACGTCGAGCGCCGTGGTGGGTTCGTCGGCGATCACGAGCCGCGGCGAAAGCACCAGCGCCATGGCGATCATCACACGCTGCCGCAGGCCGCCCGACAGTTCGTGCGGGTATTGTCTGGCACGACGCGGCGCATCGGCGATGCCCACCTGCGCCAGCGCCGCCTCGGTGCGCTGCCACGCCTCCTGCCGGCTGCACCGCGTGTGCACCCGCACGACCTCGGCGATCTGATCACCCACCGTGAGCACCGGGTTGAGCGCGGTGCTTGGCTCCTGAAAAATCATCGCCATCTCACGGCCGCGGATGCTGCGCAGCGCCGGCTCGTCGAGCGTGAGGATGTCGCGGCCATCGAAGCGGATGTGGCCCCCCGTCTCGATGCGGCCCGGCGGCGGAACCAGTCGCAGCAGTGACATCGCGGTGAGCGACTTGCCGCACCCCGACTCGCCCACGAGGCACACGGTTTCGCCCGCCGCCACCGTGAAGGACACGCCGTCGACGGCGCGCACCATCCCCGCGCGGCCGGGAAACGTGACCTGCAGGGCCTGCACGTCGAGCAAGGTCTGGTGGTGAGGCGTCACGAACGAAGCACGTGGGGGGAGCGCATCGGCGCCGGCAACGATCCCGCCGGGGGCACGGACCCGCCAAAGTGGGTCGACGCGAAGCGGTCGCGCAAGGCGTCGCCCACGGCGTTGCACGCCAATACCGGTAGCAGCATCGCCAGAGACGGAAACACCGTGAGCCACCACTGCGAGGGCACGAGTCCCGCGCCGTCGCGGATGATGTTGCCCCAACTCGCCGTGGGCGGCTGGATGCCGAGCCCCAGAAAGCTGAGCCCTGCTTCCAGTCCGATGGTACCGGCAACGGCGAGCGTGGTCAGCGTCATGAGCGTGGGCGTGACGTGCGGGAGGAGGTGATGCGAGACGAGCCGCACCACGGGCACGCCGGTGGCCCGCGCCGCGATGGTGAACTCCCGCGTCCGCAGCGCCATCAGGTCGTCGTGCACGAGTCGCGCGCAGGCGTACCAGCCGGTGCCGGCCGTGAGCAGCACCAGCGAGGGCATCGCCAGTGGTCCCGTCACCCCGGCAACGGCCAGCAGCACGAGCAGGCGCGGCACGGCGATGAGCAGGTCCAGCGTGCGCCGCAGCAGCGTGGCCAGCCGCGGCGGCGCAAAGGCCATCGCGGTCCCGTAGACGGTACCGATTACCACGACGATCGACACGGCGAGCAGCGCGAAGCTCACCGAGATCCGCGTGCCGTACAGCACGCGGCTCAGCACGTCGCGCGAGTACGGATCCGTGCCGAAGGGGTGCGCCCATGAGGGCGGTTGGCTCTTGAGGCCGATGAGATCGAGCGACGCGTTCGGGTCGTACGGGGCGAGCCACGGCGCCACGACGGCCAGCGCGGCGAGGCCGAGGAGGAGCCACACGCCCCACCAGAGCGGATGGCGCGTCACGACCGGGCCGCGAGCTGCGCCGACGATTCCATCGCGGCATCGGCGAGGCGTGGATCGACCGCTTCCCGCAGCAGCTCCACCGCAACCGAACCGGCGCCGGTGATCAGCCCCTGGGCTACCACGCAGGCGGCCACCACGTCGTAATCCCGCGCGTTGATGGCGTTGAAGAGCGCGAGACCAAGCCCGGGCCACGCGAAGATCTGTTCGACGAAGACGAGCCCGAGCACCGCGAAGGGGAGCAGCACGCCGAGCATCGTGAGCACGGGCAGCAGCGAGGCGCGCCATGCGCCCAGATACACGCGACGCGGCGGCAATCCATTGGCGAACGCCGTGCGCACGAATGGCAGCTCGATGGTGTCGCGCATGCTCTGGCGCTGGAAGCGCACCAGCGTCGCGGCGCCGAACAGCGCGACCACCAGACACGGGAGGACGAGATGCCGCAGGCGATCGGCGAATTGCGCCATGGGCGAGAGGTACGCGTGCGTGTCGCTCACCACGCCGCCGCTCGGCAAGAGCGGCCACGCGATGCTGAACAGCACGAGCAACGCCAGCGCGAGGAAAAACTCGGGCAGCACATGGAGTACGAACACGAGGCGCGACAGCCACCGGTCGCGGCGGCTCCCCGCGTGGATCCCCTGCCACGTGCCCACGGTCGAGCCGGCGACGAGGGCGAGCAGCAGCCCCGGCAGCACGATGGCCAGACTGTTGGGGATGGCATCGAGCACGACATCGAGGGCGGGGCGATGCTGCGACGTGGAATACCCGAAATCGCCGCCAAGGATGGCGCACACCCATCGACCGTACTGCACCAGCACCGGATCGTCGAACCCGTACACGGCGCGGGCGCGGGCGCGCACCACGGCGGGGACGCCCTCGCCCAGTGCGGTGGCCGGGTCGCCGGGAGCCAGCTGAATGCACACGAACGCAAAGGTGGCCGCAGCGAAGGCTGCGACCACGCCTTGCAGCAGGCGGGCACTCGTCCGCCGGTACGGGGTGATCAGCGCGCGCCTCCGGGGGCGGTCAGCCCGATGCGGTCACGGTCGATGCGCTGGGCCGGGTCAACCGACCAATCGGCGAGTCCGTGCCACCACCCGTCGGCGCGCAGCGGCGGCACCACGAAGCGCGTGTGCAGCGCCACGGGCGCGCGCTGTTCGTACAACCAGATCGCGGGAGCGTCGTTGATGATCTGCTGGAAGGCGCGTCCCCACAGCTGCCGGCTCAGCGAGCGGTCGAAGGTCGAGAGGGCACTGTCGGCCAGCACGTCGAACGCACGGCTGCGGTAGCGGAGTTCGTTGCTTTCGCCGTTGGACATCCATGTCTGGCGGATGCCCACGAGACCGGGATAGCTGGCCCATCCACCGATCGATGCATCGAAGTCGAGCCTGGCCCCGCGCTCGAAAAACGCATTCACGTCGAGCAGCACCGGCGTCGCCTTCACGCCGATGGCCTTGAACTGCTCCTGCAGCAGCACGGCGAATCGCTGACGGGTGGGGCTGCTGTTCGGCACCGAGATGTCGAACGCCAGCGGCACGCCGTTGCGATCGCGCACGCCGTCGTTGTCGCTGTCGCGCCATCCGGCCGAGTCGAGCAGCGCGCGCGCCACCGCCGGGTCGTAGCGCAGCGGCTTGATTGCCGTGGTGTCGGGGATGAGCGCCCGCGGCGCCGGCGCGAGCGCGACGGTGCCGAGCGAGTCGAGCACGTTGCGCACGAGCCGTTCCCGATCGACCGCCATCGAGAGGGCGCGGCGCACCAGGGAGTCGCCGAACACGGGGTGCGGCGTGGCGGTGTCCACCGGGTTGCGCTGATTGAACCCGAGGTAGTTGTACGACAGCGCCGGATTCACTACGAGGCGCAACGACGGCGTCTGCGTGAGCTGCGCGAGGTTTTCCGTGCGTACCTGCTCGAGGAGATCCGCTTCGCCGGCGAACAGCTTCACCGTTGCGGCGCCGAAGTCGGGGGCGATGCTCCAGATGATGCGGTCGAGCTTGGCGCGACCGGCCGCGTTGGTGGTGTCGGCTACGACTTCGATGCGCTGACCCGCGTCCCACCGGACGAAGCGGAACCGGCCCGTGCCCACCGGCTTGCGGGCGAACGCGGCGCGTCCCACCTGCGCTATCGGCATCGTATCGAGCAGGTGGGCCGGCAGGATGTACATCGGGTAGGTCGCGTCGTAGAACTGCTGCGGCGTGCGGCGCTTGAACCAGAACACGGCGGTGCGCGCGTCCGGCGCGGTGACCGAATCGATGTTGGCGAGCAGCGACTTCGCGTCGGCGCCCACGCTGTCGTTGGTGTACACGCGGAACGTGTAGGCCACGTCGGCCGCCCGCAGGGGCGCGCCGTCGTGCCAGTGCGCGGCGCTGTCGAGCGTGAAGGCGATGGACAGCGAGTCGGGCGCCCATTGCCACGTGCGGGCCAGCCGAGGCTGGAAGCCCGCGTCGCCGTAGGTCTCGAGCGCCGGCCCGATATCGGCGAGCTTGTCGAACAGGGCGCTGATCACGGCGCCGCCCTGCGTGCCGGTGACCTGTGGCGGGAAGAGGGTGCCCGGTTCCGCCGGCATCACTACGATGAGGGTCCCGCCGGCGTCCCCGATGGTTCCCGCCCGCTCGTCGTCGCCACGGCAGGCGGCAGCGGCGGCCAGCGACAACGCCCCGGCAAGGGTGAGCAGGCGACGCGCACGTCGCACACGGCTAGGGAATTCAGGACGCATGCAGCACTGGGGACTCGGGGAGTTGCTTGGCGTGTGCCCGGCCCGGCCCGCACACGACGGACCGACGGCCCGACGGACGCAACGTCTGCGCAGGGTACGATGGACCGCTCGCGCTACCGGCGCCAGAGCCACGCGGGATCCGAAAACTGCCGGTGGTGTGATGCCACCAGCGCCGCCCATCCGTCCGTCGCGGCGGCGTCACGGTGATGCACCTGGCCACGCGTGCGCAACGTTTCGCCGACGGCGGCAATCACCCGTTGCCCCAGCGTGGCCGCGTCGACGCCGGGCACGCAGCCGGTCAGCGTGGCGGCCGGC
>DCZC01000002.1 GCA_002331565.1 Gemmatimonas sp. UBA2094 | reverse complement strand
CGCCGCGGCATCGCGCCCCAGCAGATGCAGCCCCGCCAGCACCGCCAGCCCGGTGCGCCGCCAGCCGCGACCGGTTGCGCGTGAAATCACGCGACCTCGGCAGCGAGGCTTCGCTCGCGGCGACGGAAGATCAACTTGGAGAGCGTGATGGAAACCTCGTACAGGCCGTACAGCGCAACCGTCAGCACGACGAGCGAGGTGGGATCACTGCCCGGGGTGATGAATGCCGCCGCGATCAGGCAGCCCACGACCGCATGCCGACGGAACTTGGCGAGAAACGCCGGTTTCACGATCCCGAGCGCCGTCAGCAGTGCGATGAGCACCGGCAGCTCGAAAACGGCACCGAACGCGAGACACATCGAGAGGATGAAGCCCACGTACTTGTCGACGGTCGGCATCACCTGCACCGCTTCGCTCTGGAAGCTCATGAAGAACCCGAGCGTCACCGGGACGACATATTCGAATGCCAGCGCCATGCCCATCAGAAACAGCACGGCCGCCCCGACGAGCGAGGGAATGACGACCTTCTTCTCGTGCGTGTACAGCGCCGGGGACAGAAACCCCCAGATCTGCCACGCGATGACGGGCGACGCGAAGATGATGCCGAGCGTGATGGCGGCATCCATGGCAATGTCGAAGAGATCACCGGGGTGCGTGACGATCAGCGGCCCCTTGAGGAACGGCCGAATCGGCTGCGACAGGAGCGCAACCACGTCGATCTGCTTGCTGAAAATCAGCGCGAAGCTGCCACCGATGCCGATCGCCAACGCCACCGCCACGCGAAAGAGGCGCCAGCGCAACTCCTCGAGGTGCTCGAGGAACGGCATTTCCGTGGTGTGACTGCCCGACATGCGAGACTCGTTCCGTGTATGGCCAGGTCGAACGCCCGTTCAACGCAGCGTCTTGAGTGTTTCGGCGGCCAGTTCGGCTTCGTCGCTGCGCGGGAAGCGCGCCACCACCTGCTCGAACAGCTGCTTGGCCTGCTGGGTATTGCCCTGCTTCAACACGAGCTGCGCGCGCTTGTACAACGCCGTCGGCGCCTTCGCCGACGTGGGGTAGGCGCTGACCACCGCCGCGTAGGCCGCGTCGGCCGCCGGGACGTTGTTCTCCTTCGCCAGCGACTCGGCAATCCAGAACTGCGCATCGGCGGCGTAGTCGGACTGCGGGTAGTTGGTGATGAGTTCCTGGAAGGTCATGCGCGCCGTGGCGGTCGCGCCACGCAGCAGCTGATCGCGTCCAGTGGTGTACAGTTGATTCGGACCGGCCAGCACGCCCGTACTCGTATCCGCGCTGCCGGGCGCCGATGGCGGCGTGGTGGGCCGCGGGTTCCCGGTACGGCCACTGGACGTGGCGGCCGGCTCCGGAGCCGGGACCGGCGCCGGCGCCATGGACATCATGGCATTGCGCGCCTCCATTTCCGCGCGCAACCGGGCAATCGTGGCCTGGCTCTGCCCGAGGAGCGTCTGCACTTGCAGCAGTTGCTCGCGCACCACCCGCATCTCCCCGCGCACATCTCCTTGGATAGCCACCGTACGCGCACTGATCTTCGCGACCGAGTCGCTGGCGATCGCGATCAGGCGCTGCGTCTGCATCAGGGCGTCCTTCTGCTCCTGCTGCCCCTTCAGGACGTCGGCCCGCATCGCCGCGATGTCGCCCTGCAGGATGCGCATGTCACTACGTGTCGCAAAACAGCCCCCCGTGGCCGCGAGGGCCACGAGGGGGACGAGCCGCCACACACGGCGGGAAAACGACTGGATCATGCCGATGACTCCGGGTGTGGCGACAGCGGTCAGCTGGCGGGCTTGAGGTTCTCGCCGCCAGCGGTGATTTCGAACTCGTCACGACGGTTCTTCGACCACGCTTCTTCCGACGTGCCCTGCATGGCGGGGCGCTCGCGGCCGAACGAGGACGTTTCGATGCGCGCCGCATCGATGCCACGGTCCGTCAGGTAACGCTTGGCGGCTTCGGCACGACGGCGGCCGAGGGCGATGTTGTACTCGTCGCTCCCCCGCTCGTCACAGTGACCTGCCACGCGGATGCGCAGCGACGGGTTGGCGTTGAGGATGGCGATCTTGCCATCGAGCGACGCGCGCGCGTCGTCGCGAAGCTCGTCGGCATCGTACTCGAAGTAGATGGTCTCGAGCAGACGCAGACGCGCCGCCGCGACCTTCTCGTTGTACGCCGCCATGGTGTCGACGGGCGCCGCACGCGGCGTCGTGCGCTCTGGCGCACGCTCGACCGGCGCCGGAGCGGGAGCGGGGGTGGGCGCCGGCGCCGGCTTCTTCTTGCACGCGCCGAGCACGAGCGACGTAGACACCATGACCAGCATCAGACGAGACGAACGCATCATGTCGAAACACTCCGGGGGGTGAGGGGGAGCTGCTGCCTGAAACGCTTACTGCGCCTGCAGGCGTGGGGACCAAGCGGCGAGTCGCGTTTCGGGACCACGCGTGAGCTGTCGCGCACGCCCGGTCTCGATGTCGACCACCCACAATTGCCGAACGCCGCTGCGGTTCGAGGTGAGCACCACGTGCCGTGAGTCCGGAGCCCACGAGGGGTCGTCATTGCGGCCGTCGTTCGTCACCTGTCGCACCGATTGATCGCGCAGGTTGATGGTCATGATCTGGAAGGTGCCTCCGTTTCGCGACTGAAAGGCCACCAGGCGGCCGTCGGGAGACCAATCCGGTCCCGCCCGGTAATCACGGTCGCCGAATGCTGCTGCCGTCAGTAGCTCCACGTTCGTACCATCCAGATCGCTAATATAAACCTCCGGGTGCCCGGAACGGTCGGACATGAAGGCCAAACGCTGCCCGTCCGGACTGAATGTGGGCTGGGCGCTGGCGCGCCCCCGACCGACCGTCACCCGGCGCGGCGCGCCGCCGTCGAACGGCTGGGCATACAGGTCCGTCCCGCTATCCGACCCCCGCGCATACACCACGGTCCGCCCGTCCGGCGAAATCGCCGGGGTGGTATGCTCGATCCCCGGCGCACTCGCGATCAGGCGCTGTGCGCCAGTGGCCAGGTCGGTGAACATGATCGGGTTCCGGACCCCGTCCAGCACGCTGTACACGATGCCGCGCCCGCTGGGCAGCCATTGTGGCGACATGCCACTCGGGGTCACGGGAGTCGCGTTGGCGCCATCACTGTCCACCGTCCAGACCCGTCCGCCGCGGGTGAAGGCGATGCGCGTCTGCGCGATCCCGCGCTGGCCGGTGATCCATTCCTCCACTGCGTCGGATACGCCGTGCGCCGCCAACCGCCATGCGGGCGACATCGCTCCGGCCGGAAGCGCAAAATCCTTCTGGTTGCGTACGCTCTTCAACCCCACATCGTGCAGCAACACCCGCACCCATCCGCTGGGCAGCATGGTCGCCTGTACGATCCCGTCCACACCGAGCTTGGCGAATAGCGCCCAGTTGATGGCGCCGGTCACCGGCGGTGCCGCCGATGGGCTCACCACCGTGAACCGGTCACTGTAGTCGAAATCGCGACTCAACATCGCCGTGACCGAGTCGCCCATGGCCCCGGCCACCGGCAGCACGATGAGCGACGTCTTCTCCCCGGGGCGGTATTGCAGACCAAGGCTCACGCCCTTGGTGGACTGTGCCTCCGCGGTACGTGGCGCCAGCGACGCGGCGGCCGCGAGAACGCCGAGCGTCAGGGCGGCCGTGACAAGACGGGAGAGGGCCTTCGTGCAAACCATCAGGCGACGCGAGTTGAGGAAACCGGTTGCGACTGTCATCACTGCGGGCGCAACGCGTAATCAAAGGTGAAATAAACAATTAGCACATCATCGGCCCACCCTGATGGCAAGGGACCGAACCCCTTGTTGGTCCCCACCACTTCGATGGCCCCCATGGCATCGAGATCGTACAGCCGATCACCCGACCGCTTCACCACCTCGATTCCCGCCACGGTGCCGTCGCGACGGATCATGAACTTGAGCTCCGTGACCAGCGCGGCCGATACCCGCCGCGGTGACCAGTTGAGCGCAATCTGCCGAACGATGTTGCTCAGGTACCCGGGATAGGGGAACGCGATCCCATCGGTACGCACATTGGCGACGTCGGCGCCTTTGGTCCCCGTGGCGCCCGCCCCCGATTTCGGCGCAGCGTTGCTCTTCGTGGCCGTGGGTGCGGGCGCGCTCTTCGCCCCACCCTTCTTGGTGCGATCGGTCGATGGCGTGGCCTTGGGCGACGGCCGCAACTTCTTCGCCTTGCTCGGCGTCGGCACCACCTTCTCCTCCCTGACGCGTTCGGCACCAGCCACGGGGTCCGCCGACGCGGTGGCGTCCGTGATCGGCTGCTCCACCCCGGCCTGTCGCGGCCCGGCCTGGCCGATCAGCTCCACCCGGTAAACCGGCGGCCGCGCGTCCTCCGGTCGCCTCCCCACCCACAGCACCAGCGCGAGAAGCCCGGCATGAACGCCCACCGAAACAACGATGCCACGGCTGAGCGCCTGCCGCCCCGAAGTGGCCATTCGTGTGGACGCGGAGGAGGCCATGCTCAGCGGTTCTCGTCCGGCTCGGCGACCAGCCCAACCTCGGTGATGCCACGCGCCTTCATCGCCGCGACGAGCCTGATCACGGTGCCGTAGTCCACGCCTTGGTCGGCGCGGACGAACACGCCGCCCGCCCCCTTCCGGTCGGACAGCGCCTTGATGCTCCCCGCGAATTCCTCGTACGTGAGCTTCGTATCGTCGACGAAGATCTGCCCGCGACGGTCGATGGTGACCACGAGCCCGTTCTTCGGCTCGAGCGGTTTCACTTCGGCGCTCGGCAACGAGATGTCTACGCCCCCCTGCATCATGGGCGCCGTGATCATGAAGATGATCATCAGCAGCATCATGACGTCGATGAGCGACACCACGTTGATTTCGGCGTTCACGCCAAGCCGTTCACCGCGACGACCGCGACGCATGCGTCAGATCCGCCCTTCGCGCACCATCAGCGCGATGAGCTCGGAGCCGAACCCTTCCAACTCGTTATCAAAGCGATTGAGGCGCGAGGCGAACACGTTGTAGGCAAAGGCCGCGGGAATGGCGACAGCGAGGGCGGCCGCCGTCGCGATGAGCGCCGTGGCAATACCCGGGGCGACCGCCCCGATATTCCCCGAGCCCTTGGTAGCGATGCCTTCGAAGGCCTCAATGACACCGAGCACTGTGCCGAACAGGCCGATGAGCGGGCTCACGCTGCCGACGGTGGCAAGCCAGGGGATGAACTTGCCGAGTGCCTCCCGCTCGCGGCCGGTCTGCGAGTCGAGCAGGAGGCGGAGCGCCTCAACCTGCGAACCCGAGAGACGGGCGGTGCGCTCGTTGGTGGCGCCCAACGCCGGCTTGGTATCGTTGAGGAACTGCACGGCGCGCGAGAATACCGCCGTGAACGGACTGGATTGGGAACGCTGGGCAAGGAGCATGGCGTCGTCGATGCCGCGCGCACGCTCGAATTCACGCACGAAACTCCCGCCCGCCCTTTCGGCCGCACTGAACGTGCGCCACTTGGCAAACATGATCGCCCAAGAGATAAGCGAAAGCACGGCGAGTCCCGCGAGCACCACCTTGGTGACCGGATCGCTGCCCACGATGAGCCCTACGATCGAGCGTGGGGTCGCCGCGCCACCCTGGGTGGAGAGCTGCAGCAGCATCAATGTGCCGGCCGATACACCGGTCATACTCATCACGCGTTACCCCCGGCCGCGAACTGGGCCCACCGGTCGGCGAAGAAGTGGAAGGTGTGGGCCAGCCCCTCGTCGAGGGCGACCTGTGGCGTCCAGCCGAGAACGCTGCGCGCCTTGCCGGTTTCGAGTGCCGACCGCGCGAGTTCACCGGCGCGCGCCGGTGCGTAGTCGATGGACACCGTGGCTCCTGCAATCCGACGCAACGTCTCGGCCAGTGTGTTCACGGACGTTTCGATACTGGTGCCGATGTTGAACGCGCGGGCGTCAAGACGTCCGCGTGGCGGAAGCTCGCTGGTCGCGGCAAGGAAGTTGGCGCGCGCGACATCTCCGGCGTACACGTAGTCGCGCGTCTGCTCGCCGTTGCCGAAGACGGTAAGCGCACGACCATCAAGCAGTCGATTGCAGAAGATGGCCACCACACCAGCCTCGCCATGCGGGTCCTGACGCGGGCCGTACACGTTGCCGTACCGCAGCACCACCGTGTCGAGCCCGTGCACGCGTCCGTAGTACGCGAGATAATGCTCGACCGACAGCTTGGCGATACCGTACGGAGCCTCGGGATCCTTGGGAAAGGTCTCAGTGCTCGGCGGCGGGTCAAAATTCCCGTAGAGCGCGCCGCCCGTGGACGAAAACACCACACGCGTGGCATGACCGCTGGTGCGCACCGCTTCCATCAGGTTGAGCGTGCCGAGGATATTTCGCGTGGCGTCGAATACCGGGTCGTTCACACTGCGGCGCACGTCGATCTGCGCCGCCAGATGGCACATCACGTCGAAGTGCCCCTCCTTCACGAGCGTGGCGGCGTCGGACGAGGTGATACAGCCGCGGACGAATCGCGCCGCGTCCGGAATGTTCTCTTCGCGTCCGATCGACAGGTCGTCAAGGATGGTGACGTTCCAGCCTTCCGCCAGAAACCGCTCGGCGACGTGGGAGCCGATGAATCCGGCGCCGCCCGTCACCAGCACTGATTTCGCCATGCCGCCCGCTGCCTCGTCGTGAAGTGATGAGTGGTGGATACCCCTGAATGTAAACGCGCGCCGGGGGCCACGGGGCACCCGGCGCGCGACGGTCTCACCGTCGTGCTACCGCGATGTGGCGCTCCGCCAGGGAGTCGCCACGCGCATCGGCGGTGGGCACGATCTGCCCCAGGTCCGACTACGGTGCCTTGGCGAAGCGGCGCACCGGCAGTCCCAGCGCGATGTCGGTCTGGTACTGTTTGGTGACGATGGACGTGGCGAAATCATGTTCGACACGCACGACACGCGCCGAGGCCGCAATCGTTTCGGCGGTCCCCTTGGCGCTACGACGATAGATCGCCACCTCGTCGCCGGGCCTCAGCCCCTTCGCGCTACCCGCGCCGATGACGACGTAGCTCTGCAGCGTGGGCTGCGCTTCCTGCGGATCGAGCCAGGCAATGGTGGTTGGCACGTCGGGGCTCTCGAGGAGCACCGCCTTCACCCACGGTGCGCTGCCGCCCGGGGCCGTCAGGAGATGCTGACCCACTTCGATACGTCCCGACTGCCGAACAACGAGCGCCAGCGCCGGTCTGCCGGCCCCCACCTTGACGACTTCGAGAATGCCCGTGGGCGTAATGACGACTTGCCCCTTGCCGATCCGCATGGGGCTCCCGAACGCGAGCAAGCGGTCACCGACCGTGTAACTCTGCTTCTCCGGCGCCTCGAGCTCGATTTCGTCGGTCTTGATTGCCCGCTGGGGATCGGCATCCCCGGCAGCGGGCGAACCGACCCGGGCGGCGATGCGGCCGAGATTCACCAGTGCCCGCTCGCTCGTGACGAACGGGGCCGCGAGGAATTCAGCGATACGGGGGGCCGGGGCGTTGGGCCGGAGGACGGCGCGCGTGCGACGCTCGGCTTCGGCAGCATCTGGCAGATCCCGGTGAAACACCGTGAGCACTTCCGACGGCTTCCGCGAGTTCATGGCCGCCTCCTGGTCTGCGAGCCCGATGCGACGCGCGCTGCGCTCGCCCATGGTCGTCCCCGTTGGGGGCCGCAGATTTGCCGCGCTGCTTTCGGCGGGAGCAGCGGCCGCCATGGCCGCCGTCGCCCCTCGCACCGTGGGACGGGGTGGCACTCTCAACCACATGCCAACCTTGAGCGGCGGCACGCCCGAGATGGGGATCCCGTTGCGTCGCGCGAGTGCCTGCCACTGGCGGCCGTCGCCGTAGTATCGCACCGCCAAACTCCACAGCGTCTCACCGGGCGTCACGATATGCGACGTGGATGACGGCTCCTGCGCCGCCCCAGCAGCGTCCTGCGCGCGCAGCAGTGCCGGGCGCCAGACGAGCAGGAGCGCGACGGTGGCGATAGCCGCGACCAGCGGACGGGACAGCAGGAACGTGGCCTGCTGGTCCGACACGGTGGCGGGCGTGTGCGGCTGATCGACAGCGCGCATCGGCAAACCTCGACATGGGAAGGGACGATCGGCCAGTGACGATGGCCACGGGCGGTCTGCCGCGAATCCGCGAGCGAACCTCCCACACGGGAGACGGTTTCCCCGTTCCGTCGTAACGCCCGGTTCGTCCCCCGGCGGGCGCGTATCATTTCATTCCCGGCAATTCCCGGCGGCCCATGTTCCGAGCCGCCGGGATCGACGCATCAGCCCGCGACTCAGAACGGCAAGTCGTCGCCGTCGTCGGCCAGCGCGCCCGGGAAATCGTTGAAGTCGTCACCACCGGCCGCTGGCGCGGCCGCCTTCCGCGGCGCGGCAGGTGCGGCCGACCGGCGAGGCGCTCCGTCCATGTCGTCACCCATGCCGGTTCCGCCCGGACGCCCGCCGAGGAGCATGAGTTCCTTCACTTTGATTTCGGTGGTGTAGCGCGTCTGCCCATCCTTGTCCTGCCACTGGCGATATTCGATTTCCCCTTCGATGTAGACCTTTTCGCCCTTGCGGACGTACTTCTCGACCACGTCGGCGAGGCCCGTGCCACGACCGCTGTTCCAGACGACGCAGCGGTGCCACTCGGTTTTCTCCTGCTTGTTCCCGCTCTGGTCGGTCCACTGCCGGCCCGTGGCCAGCGAGAAGGTGGCCACGCGGCCTCCGGTACCAACCGTGCGGACCTCGGGATCTCCCCCGACGTTGCCAATGAGAATGGCTTTGTTCAGGCTGCGGCTCACGTTGCCTCCTCGAAATCGTAAGAACGACGAAGTGTGTGGGACTTGATTCGGACAGTGGGATAATACCAAGTCCCCGGCGCACGTGTGTCATCCAAACGTGCGCGACCGGACCAATCCTACGCGGGGGGACTGACAATGTCCGGATGCGGCCGGCGCAGGACCAACGCATCCTCGGTGGGATGCTGATAGTAGTCCCGTCGGCGCCCCACCACGCGGAAACCACGGCTTTCGTAGAGGCCACGCGCCGCCGCATTGGAGGCGCGGACCTCCAGATACACGGCGGAGACGGCGGACGCATCCGCCGCCGACAGGGCGTCGTCGAGCAGCCGCCCTCCGACACCACCGCCGCGGACCTCAGGGGCGCTGCAGATATTGGCAATATCCCCCTCATCGGCCGCACGCATCAGGACACAGTACCCCCACACCACCGCCGCCGCATCCTCGGCGACGCGGAGCCGGGCGTACCCTCGGCCGAGCAGCTCGAGGAAGGCACTGGCCGGCCACGCATCGCTGAACGACCGCTGCTCGATCTCGGCGACCCGAAGCACGTCGTCGGCGGTCATGTCGCGGACGGTGATTGCCATTCGTCCCGCCACACGCCCCGCTCCATACCCCTCCCTGTCCCGTCCGGGCACGCGATCAGGTGCGCATGGGTGGTGTTTCCGGCAGCGGCATTCCGAAGCGCTCCTCCCATTTCACCTGCGCCTCGGCGAGTCGGCCGTATTCGGGCTCCCACGCGTCGAGCGACACCGGCTGTTCGCGCCATTCGCCCGCGACGCGGAGGAGGTGTTTCACCTGTGGCGTGACGGGTGGCGTCTCGTCGTCAAACGGAGTGCCGAGCACGCCCACCCGCCGATCAGCCGGTACCGTGGCGGCCAGCAGCCCCGCCGACAGCCGGGCAAGCGGGCCGGCTGCGGCCACGTCCCCATCGCCGAAGATCCGAATTGGGAGCACATAGCGCTCACCGCGCAACGCATCTGCATGGATCGCGAAGTCGCGGCCGCCGGCATCGTCGGGCCCGATCTCGACAGAGGCGGCTGCCAGAAGGAGCGAGGGCACGGCAAACAACCTCGCCCCCGTGCCGTGGGCGAGCCCCTTCGCCAGCGCGGCCGCGATGCGCAGCGACGTGAAGCTGCCGGGACCCGCCCCGCAGACGACCCCACGAAGCTCTCGCGGGGCCACCTGCGCCTCGTGCAACAGCCGCTGAATGGCTGGAAACAGTCGATCGTCCTGCCCGGCGCCCATGACGACCGATTCGTGCCCGACCAGTACGCCATCGCGCCACACCGCGACGGAGCCGGCGGTGGTGGATGCCTCGAGGGCAAGGAGCGGGGCGGAGGCGGAGAAAGACGACACTCCCAAGTGTATCGCCTTTGTCCGTCAATTTCACCGCACGGGCCAGGAGACCAGAAAACGGCGGCGGCGAGGTGACGATCAGCGTTGAAAGGGTGACGATACGCGGAGGATCCGCCGTTCGGGATCGCCGGGATCGTGTTGCAGCGTGATGCCGATGGAGCCGACAGGCAACGTGTGCGCCGCCCGTTCCGGCCACTCCACGAGTAGTACCGGCGCCGTGGCGACGAGTTCGTCCCATCCCAACGCGTCGAGCTCCGCGTCGGTGCGAAGCCGGTACAGATCGACGTGCACCACTGGTCCGGCCGGGGCGGCATACTGTTGCACAAGCGAAAACGTGGGACTCGTCACGGCCCCGAGATCGTCGACTCCGAGACCCGCGCACAGCGCGCGCGCGAGGGTCGTCTTCCCCGCCCCCAGATCGCCCTCGAGCGTTATGACGGCCGGGCGTGGCAACGCGGCGCCCACCGCCCGTCCCCACGCTTCCAACGCGTCGCGCTCCGGCGCGCGCGGCGCCCCGCGGGAGAGCAGGTGCGCCAGCGTGTCGTCGGTCATATCAGCGACCACGTTTGCCGCCGGCGCGACGCATGGGAGCGCTGCCTGGCGGACGCTTCGGTGCCGCCGCATTGCCGCGTGCCTGTGCAGGTGCCTGCCCCAGCGCGGTACGCACTTCGAACAGCTGATCACGCAGGCGGGCCGCCGCCTCGAAGTCGAGCGCCGTGGCTGCTTCACGCATGGCCACTTCCAGCTCGCCCACCAACTGCTCGAGTTCCTCGCGCGACCGCGCCACATTCTCGCTCGGCAACCTGCGCGGCGCCGCCGCCTCTCCGTCGCGCTCCACTCGCGCGTCGGCCACCCGCGTGATGAAGCGCACCTCGTCCACGCTCTTGCTCACACCCTTGGGGACGATGCCATTCGCGAGGTTGAATTCGTGCTGCATCGTACGGCGGCGGGTCGTCTCCTCCATGGCACGCTGCATCGAGCCGGTGATGCGGTCGGCATAGAGAATGGCCGTCCCATGAAGATTGCGGGCCGCGCGTCCGATGGTCTGAATCAACGAGCGGTCACTGCGCAGAAACCCTTCCTGATCGGCGTCGAGAATGGCGACAAGCGAGACCTCCGGCATGTCGAGTCCTTCGCGCAGCAGGTTGATGCCCACCAATACATCGAACTCGCCAAGCCGCAGCCCGCGCACGATCTCCATCCGCTCGATGGCATCGATATCGCTGTGCATGTAGCGCACGCGCACGCCCATCTGCTGCAAATAGTCGGTGAGATCTTCCGACATGCGCTTGGTGAGCGTGGTGACCAGCACCCGCTCGCCCTTCCGCTCGCGCTGACGGATTTCGTGCAGCAGATCGTCCACCTGCCCCTTCACTGGCCGCACCTCCAGCACCGGATCGAGCAGCCCGGTGGGTCGGATGACCTGCTCGACCACCACGCCCTCCGACAGTTGGAGCTCGAGTTCGCCGGGCGTCGCCGAGACACTGATGAGCCGCGGTACCAATTGCATGAACTCGTCGAACACCAGGGGACGGTTGTCGAGGGCGCTCGGCAGGCGGAAGCCGTAATCGACGAGTGTGAGCTTGCGGGCGCGGTCACCATTGTACATGGCCCGCACCTGCGGCAGCGTCACGTGTGACTCGTCCACGACCACGAGGTAGTCGTCGGGGAAGTAGTCGAGCAGACAGGCCGGGCGCTCCCCGGCATTCCGCCCACTGATGTGCCGCGAGTAGTTCTCGATACCGGCACAGGTGCCGATCTCTGCGAGCATTTCGAGGTCGAAATTGGTGCGCTGCTCGAGCCGTTGCGCCTCCAGCAGCTTGCCCTGCAGGCGCAGCTCCGCAAGACGCTCGGCGAGCTCGTCCCGAATGGCCTTCGAGGCGCGCTCAATGGTGGGCCGATTCGTGATGAAGTGTTTGGCAGGGTAGATCGCCATACGCTCCAGCGTCGCGATGGTGTCCCCCGTGACCGGGTCGATCTTGCTGATCCGCTCGATCTCGTCGCCCCAGAGTTCGAGACGCACGGCCTGCTCCTCGTAGGCCGGATAGATCTCCACCGTGTCGCCACGTACGCGGAACGTGCCACGATCGAACGCCACGTCGTTGCGCAGATACTGAATGCCCACCAACGCGCGCAAAATGTCGTCACGGGCGACCTGCTGTCCGCGCGCCAGCGCCACCATGCGCTCGCGATACGACACCGGATCCCCGAGGCCGTAGATCGCCGACACCGTGGACACGATCACCACATCCTCGCGCTCCATGAGTGAACTGGTGGCGCGCAACCGCAGGCGGTCGATGTCTTCGTTGATACTGGCGTCCTTTTCGATGTAGGTATCGCTCGAGGGGACGTATGCTTCGGGCTGGTAGTAGTCGTAATACGAAATGAAGTATTCGACCGCATTGTTGGGAAAGAACGACTTGAGTTCCCCGTACAGCTGCGCCGCCAGCGTCTTGTTGTGCGACAGTACCAAGGTGGGCCGCCCCCACTCGGCGATGACGTTGGCCACCGTCATCGTCTTTCCGGATCCGGTAACCCCGAGCAGCGTTTGATGCCGGTCGCCGCGATGGAGACCCGAGGAGAGCTCGCGGATGGCCCGCGGCTGATCGCCGGCCGGCGCGAACGGCGACTGCAGTCGGAAGAGGGAGCCCATGCTAGGGAATCTAGCAGTGTCGGGTTTTGTTCGGTAGCAGCCCGCCAGGATCGCCGCCCGGAATGAAAAGCGCGAGATCTGTCGGCGAGATGTGCTCGTGCTCGGCCGAGCTTCTCTACTCTTCGGCGGTGATCTTCTCGCGGCGGCTCACCACGGCAATACCCTTCACCCGGCGCGCCGCTTTGATAATGCGCTCGAGGTGGGTGAGGTTTTCGACTTCGACCATTGCAGACCCGGTGACCTTGCCATCGGTAGTCTTGAGATCGAGGCTCTTGATGTCGGTCCCTGTCGCGCTCACGGCAGCCGCCACGTCGGCATACAGACCACGACGGTCATTGCCTTCGAGCGCCAAGCGCACGACGAAGCGTTCCCCCGCCATTTCCTGCCAGTCGATCTCGAGCCGACGCTCCGGTTCGTGCGCCAGCAGCAGCAGGTTCGGACAATCACCGCGATGGATGCTCACGCCGCGACCGCGCGTCACGTACCCGACGACACGATCCCCGGGCACGGGCTGGCAACATTGGGCATAGCGCACCAGGAGACCGTCGGCACCTTGAATGCGAATGCCCTTCCCCGAACCCGTGACACGATTGACGATGCGCTCGAAGGTGCTCGGCTTCGCGGGCTCCGGGGGGCTCGTATCGAGCAAGGGATGCAGCAGCTTGAGCACCTGCAGCACATTGACGTCGCCGGCGCCGACGCTTGCGATCAGATGCGGCGCGTCCTTCAACTTGAGCAGCTTCGCGATGGGATACAGATCAGTGTCGTCGGCCTTGGGCAAGCGACGACGACGAAGCTCCCGCTCGAGAATCTCTCGTCCGAGACGCATGGCCGATGAACGTTCCTCGAGCCGCAGCAACTGACGGATCTTGTGCCGCGCCTTGCCCGTCCGCACGTGCGCCAGCCAGTCGCGGCTCGGCTTCGCGTTCGGATTGGTGAGCACTTCCACCGTTTCCGAGTTCTTGAGCTCCCGCGACAACGGGGCAATGCGTCCGTTGACCTTCGCCCCCGCACAGTGGGCACCCACCTGGGAATGGACGGCGAACGCGAAATCGAGCGGTGTCGCCCCCTTCGGCAACTGGATGACGTCACCGGTGGGGGTAAACACGAAGATCTCGTCCTGATAGAGGTCGAGCTTGAGGAATTCCAGGAACTCGCCCGGTGTCTCCGCATCCATCTGCAGTTCGAGGACCTGTCGAAACCAGGCGAGCGCCTTGTCGAGTTCCCCCGCGCCCTTTGTTCCCTCCTTGTACAACCAGTGCGCCGCAATGCCGAAGTCGGCCGTCCGATGCATGTCGCGCGTCCGGATCTGGATCTCGAACAGCTGGCGGCCCGGACCGAATACCGTCGTATGCAGCGACTGATAGCCGTTGCTCTTGGGTTGCGCGATGTAGTCCTTGATGCGCTCCTGCACCGGCGTCCACCCGTCATGAATCACGCCGAGCGCGTGATAGCACTCGAGCACGTTGGGCACGATGACGCGGATTGCGAGCAGATCGTAAATGTCCTCGTAGGGACGGTCGCGCTGCTGCATCTTCTTGTAGATCGACCACAGATGCTTCGGGCGCCCGGTCACCTCCACGTCGGCGATGCCGGCATCGGTGAGCCGCTTCTCCAGCGGCTCCTTCATCTGCCCGATCAGTGCTTCGCGTTCCCCGCGCTTGGCGGCCACCATCTTGGCCAGCGACTTATAGCCATCGGGCTCGAGGTGCTTGAACGCAAGATCCTCGAGCTCCCAGCGCACCTTCGCCATACCGAACCGGTGGGCGAGCGGCGCGTACAGGTCGCGCGTTTCCTGCGCGATGCGACGACGCTTCTCGGGGGCCAGCCAATCCAGCGTCCGCATGTTGTGCAGACGGTCGGCGAGCTTGATGAGGATGACCCGGGCATCCTTCGCGATCGAGAGGAGCAGCTTGCGATAATTCTCCACCTGCCGCTCTTCTCGCGAGGACATCGGCAGGTTGGCGATCTTCGTCAACCCGTCCACGATCTGCGCGATCTCGGGCCCGAATTCGCGCGCGACATCCTCGACCGTGATGTCGGTGTCTTCCACGATGTCATGCAGCAGACCGCACGCGACCGTCGTGGTGTCCAGCTGGAGGTCCGCCAGAATGCGGGCCACTTCCACGCAGTGCGAGACATAGGGCTCGCCGGAGTGACGAACCTGTCCGGCGTGAGCCACGTCGGAGTACTTGTACGCGCGCACGAGCAGCTCGTGGTCGAGGCGCTCGTACGTGCCATCGGCCCCGGCCCCGAACCCCGGAATCATCTCGTGCAGCGCGATCGTCGTCACAACAGGCCTGCCTCCGCAAAACTTACGTATCGTCCACGGCCCACGATCACGTGGTCGTGCACCGGAATGTCCAGCAACCGTCCCGCGGCAACCAACTGCTCAGTCACCGCGCGATCCTCCGCGCTCGGCGTGGGATCGCCACTCGGGTGATTGTGCACCAGGATGACCGCGGCCGCCCTTTCCGCGATCGCCTCCCGAAACACCTCCCGCGGATGCACGAGTGACGAGTTGAGCAGCCCCCGGGTGACCAGCACGTCCCGCTCCAACCGATGCTGCGCGTCGAGAATGGCGACATGAAACTCCTCGACCGGCGCGTCCTGCAACCGCGGCGCATACGCCGCCGCCACATCCCGCGGCCCGCGCAACGGTTGTCCGGCTTCGCGCGCCTCGCCGGTCATCCGCCGCCCCAGTTCGAGCGCCGCATGCACCGCCGCGGCCCGTGCCTGTCCCACCCCGCGCACCCTTGTCAGCGTGCCGAGCGGCATCGACGCCAGCCTCCCCAACGACCCCCCACTCTGCTCGAAGATCATGTGCGCGCAGGTCATCGCCGAGGCGCCCTGATTGCCGGATCCGATCAGCGTGGCCAACAGTTCGGTGGTACTCAACGCCTGCGCACCGAGCAGTCGCATGCGTTCACGCGGTCGCTCGGTAGCTGGCAACTCCTTGATTTTAAGACGGGCCCTGCTTGGCTGGCTAGTCGAAAGCGACATGAACGCTCCGTATTGGGGGTGGTTCGCAGGAGGCTCCACAATGGGATCCGCCCGCGGGGAGTGCGTGACCACCCTCCGGCGCATCGGATCAATCCGACGCATCGCCTATCTTTCACCAATGTCCATCACCCCAACGCTGTCCTCATTGGCCGATCGCGCGACCTTCGACCCCGTTTCACCCGATGGCTGGGATTCGTTGCGCGCGCTCGGGCACCGGATGCTCGACGATCTGATCGACGCGCAGAGCGTATTGAGCACGCAGTCCGTCTGGCAACCGGTGCCCCCGGATCTGCTGCGGAGCTTCGACGAGGTCGGCCCGACGGACGGAGAAGGCGCCGCGGCTGCCTACGAGCGGTTCCGTACCCGGGTCCTGCCGTACGGCCTCGGCAATTGGCATCCACGGTTCTTCGGCTGGGTGCAAGGCAACGGCACCCCCTTGGCGATGCTTGCGGACATGCTGGCATCGGGGATGAACCCTCACCTCGGAGGGTTCCATCAAGCGCCTGCCATGGTCGAGCGCCAGGTTGTTCGATGGTTCGCCGAGTGGTTGGGCCTGCCCGGCGCCAGTGGCCTCTTCGTTACCGGCGGTACTATGGCCAATGTGCATGCGCTGGCATGCGCGCGTATCACCGTGGCGCGCCGGCTCGGGCGAGACGCCCGGCGTGACGGCGCCCAAGCATGGCCAGGCGAACCGGCGCCCTCCCCGTTCGTCTTCTACGGTTCCACCGAAACGCATGGATGGGCGCAGAAGGCGGCGGAATGGCTTGGGCTCGGCGCCCGTGCCTTCCGTACCGTCCCGGTGGACGCCGAGTATCGCGTACACGTGGATGCATTGCAGACCATGATCACCGCAGACCGGGCCGCCGGGCTCACGCCGTTCTGCGTGATCGGCACCGCCGGTACGGTGAACACGGGCGCCACTGACGACCTCGTGGCGCTCGCCGATCTGTGCGCCGACGAGCAGCTCTGGTTCCACGTCGACGGCGCATTCGGCGCGTTAGCGGCCCTCTCGCCACTGGTGCGTGATCAGGTATGCGGCATGGAGCGCGCGGACTCGGTGGCGTTCGATCTCCACAAGTGGGGCTCGATGCCGTTCGAGTGTGCCTGCGTACTCGTGCGCGATGCCTCGGCGCATCACGAGGCCTTCCGCAACACGGCCACGTACCTCGCACCGGGCGATCGCGGCCCGACTGCCGGCGGGATGTATTTCAACGAGCGAGGGCTCGACCTCACGCGCGGTTTCAAGGCACTCAAGGTGTGGATGCAACTCCATGCCGATGGGGTGTCTCATTTCGGGCGCGTGATCACGCAGAATGTGCAGCAGGTGCGCCGGCTCGTCGGCATCATCGTGAGCCATCCGGAGCTCGAGTTGCTGGCCCCGGCCCCGCTCAACATCGTGTGTTTCCGCTATCGCCCGTCGCCGACACACGGCGACGGGACCACCCTCGATGCACTCAATCGCGAGTTGCTCGTCCGGCTGCAGGAAAGCGGTGTGGCGCTGCCTTCGAGTACCGTTCTGGGTGGCCGGTTCGCGATTCGTGTCGCGCACGTGAACCACCGCACGCGCGACGAAGACATCGACGCGCTGGTGGAGGCGGTGCTGTCCGAAGGCCGAAGGCTGAGCCCAGGGATCGGCTAACAAAGAGGCATGCATGAAAGCGGGGGCGACCACGATGGTGATCGCCCCCTTCTCTCGTGCCTACTCAGAGACCGCCGGAGCCGCGCGGCTTGGCAGTCCGCCCACCACCGTCTCCACCGGACGATCCGCCCGACGTGCCACCAGCGCTGCCGCCGGCAGTTCCACTCGACGGTGGGGTGTAGGTGGCAGGCGTACGGGGCTCGGGATTATCACGGGTGTATCCGCCACCGCTCACGGCGCGCCCACGTACCGGGCCGCTGCTGCTGGCACTCGCGCCGGTGTTGCTGGGCACGATGACCACGGGGCCCCCGCCGTAGTACCCACCGTACCCCCAACCGCCGCCCCAGCCGTAGCTTCCCCCCCACGGCGAATACGCGTTCCACCCCATGCCGCCCATGCCATAGCGGTACGGGTTGAAGTAGCCGTACCCCCACGGATCGAAAAGGCCGTAGCGATAGCCTAGGCCCCACGCCCCCATACCACCGGGGCCGTAGCAGAAGTCATCCATGAGTTCGCAGCGCGAGCGAGGCGCCGACGTGGCACGACCGGTCCGCAGGGTGGCGATGTTCGGCCCCTGCGAGGCACCGCGGGCGTTCGTCATGGCCGGTCCGATCTGGAACTTGTCGGGGTTGGCCAGCGCCACCATCACGTCGATCACGCGCGGCGGTACACCACCGTCGGCAAGCTGCACCAAGGTGCGCGAATCGAGTGCGAGACGCGGCCCGAGTTCGGACAACCACCCTTCGGCGAGACTGGTGGGAACCAACTTCGCCACGTCGATGACGTCGGTCGCTTCGATCGCGCCACCCGCCGCCAGACGCAGGGCGCGGGTCGAACGCACCCGGCCCATGTCGACGCCGGCGGGAAGCACGCTGTCGCCCTCGAAGCGGAAGCGGGCCACGGTGGTCGCTTCATTCTTGCCGACGGCGAGGTGCTGGAACTGCACCCATTGCCCCGCATCGTTCATGGTGAGCATTCCGGTTTCCACGCGCTTGACGCCACGGGCGCACGTCAACTCCGCCTTGAGGACGAGCCGCGCGTTGCCGGGCGTCCACTCGGCGCTCTCCACCCCATCGCACTCGTCGATCCGACGGGCGAGGGGCCGGCCAGGCGTGGGCATCACCGTGCGCGACATGAGCGAATCGCGATGGAAGAGCATCAGCTCGACCGAGCCGGTGGTCGTGGTGCTCGGCACCACGCATGCCCGCGTGGGTTGCTTGTCGCCATCGAGTTCCTCGAGGCCCAGCCCCGAATCGATCGGGCGCCAGCAACCGATCCACGGTTGAAAGCGCGGATCGATGGCCGACGTGGCCTGCGCCGGCAAGAGCGCAGGCGCGAGGACGAGAGACGCAATGGCGGTCGGCCCCACCAGGCGCCGTACGAGACGTGCGCGGGACATGGACAGCTCTCCGGAGACGGTGCGGCGGATGTCGAACGACGTGCAGTCGTCAGTGAACGAAGCGGAGGACATCAGAAGCGGAACTGCAAGCCGGTATTGATCGCGACGCCCGACAGGCTGGTCCTGCCGAAGCCCGTGAAGTCGCCGCGCATGGGTGTACTGGCATGATCGTAGCGCACTTCGGTGTTGAGCGCGACGGCGGGGAGCACTGACCACGTGAGTCCGCCTGCGGCGTAGCCCAGCGGCGCCCACCCTTTGGCCTCGAGCCGCGCCGTGAACACGTCCAGCGACCGGCTGCGGAAATCCACGAAGTCGCCATTCTGGCGGAAGCGGTAGTACATCGTCCCCGCCCCGGCCGCTACGTAGGGCACGATGCGATTGGGCACCCACGCCAGGCGACTGATGGAGCGCCCGGCGGGCACGAGGTTGTATCGCAGTCCGAGGCTGATCGGCACGCGCTGTAGTCGGGTGGCCTGCTCGATGGGGAGATCGCGGTTGTCCACGAAGTCGCGGTACTCGGACTCCGCCTGACGCGACGACGAAGAGAACGAGAGCTGCAATTCGAGCTTCTGCGTGAACGGGACCCCGAGATCTGCCCCGAAGTTGGCGCCGACGAACTGATCGGGGCTGAGGGTCAGCAGCTTCTTACCGACGGAATCGGTGACGGCAAAGACGCCGTTGGAGGCGTTGGGGCGTCCGGCCCCGACGCGAAGCGTGAAGGTGGCCTTGGGTCGGCCGAGCAGATAGTCGCTACGCCGGGCCTGGGCGTGCGCGCCAAGGGGTGCGATGGTTGCACAGCCGAGAAGCGCTGAAAGGGCCAGCGCGCGGCGGGGGCGGGAGCTATGAACCAACGTGAAGGAACCTCCGTGGGAGTCATCGGCCTATACCCGCCCGGGGGCGGCAATGGTTCCAGCCTGGCGCGGTCATTGATGGACACCCGCTTCGCTCGTCCGCGCCAGGCCGAGGCCCATGCTCGAGTAGCGCGGAGAAGGATGCGGGGCGGTGTCACCGTCCCGTCAGCTGTCGCGTAGGAAGGGTACCATGGCGAGGCGTTCGGGACAATGAATTTCCGGGGGAGAAACGACACAGCCCCCGCCGCGTGGAGTTGATCCACGCAGCGGGGGCTGCAAAGGGTGCCGGCGACGGCCTACT
>DCZC01000159.1:386-8303 GCA_002331565.1 Gemmatimonas sp. UBA2094 | reverse complement strand
CCCCACCGACGCTGGAGCAGGTGAACGCCGCGTGGAGCCGGGTGGCCGAGGCCCTGCGAGCCGGCGGGCGCGGTATGGTTGCCGAGTCGGTCCAGCGCCTCGCCCCGCTGCAGGTGTCGCCGGAAGGCGTTCTCGCCCTCGGATACTCGCCAAGCGACGACACGTTCGCGATGGCCGTCGAGCGGGCGCGGGCGGATGTGATTGCCGTGTTGCAGGACACGCTCCCGGGGATCACCACGTTCAGCATGCGGGCCAGCACCAGTGCGGCAGCCACCGGCCCCGCGGCGGTGCATTCGACGACCAAGCGACTCACCGCACACGACGTGCAGCAGCAGCGCACCGAACAGATCGCCGCGAAGGATCCGCTGCTCGAGGCGGCGGTGCGGGTGCTGGACCTCGAACTGCTCGACTGACCACACCTCATCCGAATTTCCCGATGGATATCTTCAAGATGCTGGGCCAGTTCAAGGACATGCAGGCCCGCATGCAGGCGATGCAGGACGAGCTCGCGCAGCGCACCTTCAGCGCGCTCGCCGGTGGTGGTATGGTCGCGGCCGAGGTGGACGGAAAAATGCAGCTCAAGCGGCTCCAGATCGATCCGTCGATCATGGGCGACAAGGACATGGTCGAAGACCTCGTCGTGGTCGCGGTGGCGGAGGCGCAGAAGAAAGCGGCCGACGCCATGCAGATGGAGCTCAAGAAGGTGACGGGCGGCATCGACCTGCCGTTCAACCTGCCGTTCTGATTCGGCCTCGGCTCCGGGCAGCGCGTGTCGGTCATCGACGAACTCACCAACGAGCTGGCACGGCTGCCCGGTATCGGGCGCAAGACCGCGCTGCGTCTCACCTATCACCTGCTGCGGCAGCCGGCGGCGCAGAGCCGGCGGCTCGCCGAGGCGCTGGTGACGCTCACCGAACGCGTGCGGCAGTGCGACCGCTGCCACAATCTCACCGAGTCGCCCTTGTGTGCGCTTTGCGCCGATGCGCGGCGTGACGGCACGCTCGTGTGCGTGGTCGAGGAAGCCAGCGACATCGCCTCCATCGAGCGGGCCGGTGAGTTTCGTGGCCTGTACCATGTGCTGGGGGGGCGTCTGTCGCCACTGGATGGCGTGGGGCCGGACGACCTCACCATCGGGTCGCTGCTGGTACGCATCGAGCCGGAGGGGGTGCGGGAGGTTATCCTGGCGACCAATCCCTCGCTCGAGGGCGAAGCCACAGCGCTGTACGTGCAGCGGCAACTGGCCGGGCGCGACGTCCGGGTAACCCGCATCGCCCGTGGCCTCCCCGTTGGCGGTGACCTCGAGTACGCCGACGGCGTAACGATCGCGCAGGCGCTCGCGGCCCGCCGCGACATGCTCTGATCGGCACGGAGACGGAGCACACGCGCTTCTTCGATGTCCTGCCGGTCGATCTCGGGACGATCCGCGGCTTCAGCGCCCGCTTCCACCGCTACACAGTGCCGGGGCGGGTCTATTACAATGCATCGCGATAGCTCATTTTGAAGGCGGTGGACGGGTACGATCTCACCTGCATGCCGTTCGTCATCCAGTTCGAATCTGTTACCGTGACGGGTGACGGGGTGCTCGACACCCTGAACGCCGTTTCCAAGCTGGTGCTGAAGACGCTCGCCTGAGGATTCGTCGGGGGAGCGGCCGTGGCCCCGGCATCCCGACCAACCCGACTGTCGCGTGAACCTCCCGAACGCAATCACCGTGGGCCGTATCGCCCTGACGCCGCTGATTGCATGGTTGCCGTTCACCACGTCCTGGAGCGCCCGGCTCGTCGCGTTCGTACTGTTCCTCGTCGCGGCGATCACCGACTACTGGGACGGCCACCTCGCGCGATCGCGGAATCTCGTCACCGACCTCGGCCGCCTCCTCGACCCGCTCGCCGACAAGCTGCTCCTGCTGGCGACGCTCATTCCGATGTATCTGTTGCAGAAGCACCACGCGCTCGTGGCGTCGGGCGATTCCTCGGCGAGCCCGTTCCTCTTCGAACTGCCGTTCGGTCGCGTGAGTCTGCCACTCTGGATCGTCATCGTGGTGCTCGGCCGTGAGGCGTTCATGACAGTGTTCCGTCAGGTCGCCGCGCGTCGCGGCCTGGTGATCGCCGCCATCGGGCCGGCCAAGTGGAAGACCACATTCCAAAGCATCTGGATGGGCGCTGCCTATTTCTGGTTCTTCGCCCTCACGCTGGCCGAACACCGCGGCTGGCTCGCCGACGGCGCCTGGCGCGCCTTCGCAATCTTCAATGGCTTTGTTGGCGTCATCAGCATGACCGGCGCCGTGGCGCTCACGTTGTACTCGCTGTTGCTCTACATGCGCCGCTACGGCGTACAGGTGCTCAAGGCGGCCTGATCGGCGCGCGAGACACGGAGGAAATGAGGCACGGAGCTACTCGATGTGGCGGTCATTCACCACACGGTCGATGCCTGCCTTCATCGTTTCCAATCCGAAATTGAGCACCAGTCCCACGTGGATGTGCGCTAAGCGCATGTATGTGAGAAGTTGTCGGCGGTAGAGCGGCGATCGTCGCTCGCTGCACTTGATCTCCACGATGACCACATCGTCCACGAGGAGGTCGACGCGGAACGCCTTGTCGAGTGTCCGACCGCGATATTGAGTTGTGAGCGCCACTTGTCGCACGACGGAGTGGCCGCGATTCCTGAGTTCATCAGCGAGCAGTACCTCGTACGCTGACTCGAGCATCCCAGGGCCGATCTCACGATGCAGCTGAAGCGCAGCGTCGACGATCGATGCCGTGATCTCGGAATGGAGAGGGTCGAGCATGATGCGGCCACGATACCGGGCAGTGTCAGCAAGCCGTCACCTCTGTGCCTCCCCTCCTCCGTGCCTCATGCCCCTAGATTAAAGGCATGAACCTGGAAATCGTCACCATCGGCGATGAGCTGCTGCTCGGCTTCACCATCGACACCAACGCCGCGCACCTCGCGCGTGAACTGGCGGGGCTCGGGGTACGCATCGTCCGGCGTGCCACCTGCGGTGACGATGCGGAGAGCATCAAGGCCGCCGTGCAGGGGGCACTCGAGCGCACCGGCGCCGTCATCACCACCGGCGGCCTCGGGCCCACCGCCGACGACATGACCAAGCCGGCAATCGCGTCGATCTTCGGCAAGGGAATGGTGATGGACGAGGCGATCCTCACCAACCTCCGCGAGCGGTGGCACAAGCGCTTCGGGCACGCGTTGCCGGTGAGCAACGAACAGCAGGCGATGGTCCCCGAGGGGTGCACCATTCTCCCCAACCGTCACGGCAGCGCCCCGGGCATCTGGCTCGAGGACGGGGACGGGCGCTGGGTGATCATGCTGCCGGGCGTTCCACGTGAAATGCGCGGGATGCTGGCTGATACCGTCATCCCCACACTGCGCGACCGGCTCCCCACGGACGGCCCCGTCATCCGCAGCAAGACGCTGCGCACGGCCAACATCGCCGAATCTGCGCTCGCCGACCGGCTCGGTGAGCTCGCGCGCGGCGTGACCGGCCTGTCGCTCGCCTACCTCCCCGGCAGCGATGGCGTGGACCTGCGCCTCACCAGCTGGGACAAGGACGCGCGCGCCGCCACCGCAGCGCTGAACGAAGCCGGCGAGCTCGTACGTGCCAAGATCGAACGCTTCGTGTACGGCGAAGGGGACGACGACCTGGCGGCGCTCATGCTCGCCGAGTGCGCCGCACGCGAGGCCACCGTGGCGGTGGCGGAGAGTTGTACCGGCGGCATGCTTGGCATGCGCTTCACGGCCGTGCCCGGCTCCAGCCGCACCTTCCTCGGCGGGACCATCGCGTACGCCAATGCGGTCAAAACGCGCGAACTGGGCGTGCCGCCCGAAGTCATTGCGGAGCACGGGGCCGTGAGTGAGCCCGTGGCACGGGCCATGGCTACCGGCGTACGACTGCGCTTCGGCAGCACCATCGGGCTCGGCATCACCGGCATCGCCGGCCCGGACGGTGGCACTCCGGAGAAGCCCGTGGGTACCGTGTGGGTGGGCGTCGACATCGGCGGCGACGTACACGCGGTACGTGCCGTGCTGCCCGGTGATCGTCATGAAATCCGCTGGCGCGCCGCACAGCTGGCGCTCGACCGTCTCCGCCTGGCGTTCCGGCGGGAGGAGCACATCGAAGGGTGGACCGCCCGCGGGTGAACTTCGCACATTTCAACGCGGTCCCCACCCGGTTCGGCCGTGGTGGAACCGCGGGCCTCCGCAACTTCGGACCGGCCCTTCCGTAGGGAAACCATGTCGCGCCGCCAGGGGCGACGCGCTCACGCGTCAATTCGCTGCTTTTCAGCACGCTGCATTCACGACAACCATGACCGATCCCATATCGAACGCCGACGAAATCATCGCCAACACCGACGACCTCGAGCCCGAAACGGCGTCCGACGGCGCGACCGGTGACGACCGCCAGCGCGAAATCGATGAGCTCAAGGACAAGCATCTGCGGCTCGCTGCCGAGTACGACAACTTCCGCCGCCGCGCCGTGAAGGAACGTCAGGAAGCGGGCTGGCGGGCGCAGGGGGAGCTCGTGCGGGGGCTCATCGATGCGCTCGACGACATCACGCGCTTCGCCCACGTCGATCCCGGCACGGTCGACGCGAAGACGGTGGTCGATGGGGTCGCACTCGTCGAGAAAAAGATGTTCAAGTCGCTCGCCGGCCATGGCTTCGAGGTCGTGGATCCTACGGGACACGCTTTCGATCCCAATCTCCACGAGGCGGTGAGCACGGCGCCGGCCGGGAGCGCCGAAGAAGACGGCCAGGTCGCGATCTGCTTCCAGGCCGGCTACGTGATCAACGGCCTCGTGCTGCGCCCGGCGCGCGTGATCGTGAAGCAGTGGTCGGGCAACTGACCGCATAAGCCAGTCTCGAGCAGCTCCTCATGGCCAACGGCACCGATTACTACGCAGTCCTCGGGGTCTCCTCGTCCGCCACGGCCGACGAGATCAAGAAGCAGTACCGGCGACTCGCGAAGCAGTATCACCCTGACGCGAACCAGAACGACCCCAAGGCGGCCGAACGCTTCAAGGAAATCTCCGAGGCGCACAACGTCCTCGGCGACGCCGAGAAGCGGAAGCAGTACGACGATATGCGTCGACTCGGGGCCTTCGGCGGCGTGGGATTCGGCGGCGGGCGCGCCTCGGCGCGTCCGGGGGCCGGGGCGCGTCCCGGGACGGGGCAGCCCGGTGCCGGGACCTTCACCGACTTCGACGTTGGGGGGATCGGCGGGCTGGGTGACCTGTTTTCGTCGATGTTCGGCGGGGCAGCCGGTGCCCGCGGGGCGCGGGCCAGGGGAACGGAGAAGGGACAGACCGTCGAGCAAACAGTGGAGGTCCCGTTCCGCACGGCGGCCACTGGTGGGCAGGTGCCGGTGGCGCTCGAGGTCAACGAGGAGTGCGCCGTCTGCCGTGGCAACGGTGCCGCCCCCGGCGCGCGGATCAAGCCGTGCGGCGAGTGCAGCGGCCGCGGCGTGATCTCCTTCGGGCAGGGGAGCTTCGCCGTGAACCGTCCCTGCCCGGTGTGCATGGGGCGGGGCAGCGTGCCCACGGAACGCTGTGGCACCTGCCGCGGTACCGGAGAGGCGCGCGTGCGTCGCACCGTGAACATCACCGTGCCGGCCGGCGCCGAAACGGGCACCAAGGTGCGGCTGCGCGGGCAGGGCGGGAAGGGCACGGCCGGCGCCCAGGCGGGCGATCTCGTCATCACCTTCACCGTGCTTCCCGACCGGTTCTACAGTCGCGACGGGCTCGATCTCATCGCCACTGTGCCCATCAACATCGCGCAGGCCACGTTGGGCTCGAAGGTGAGCGTGAAGACGCTCGACGGGAAGAAGGTGGCCATCCGCATCCCGGCCGGCACCTCGGCGGGGCGCCGGTTCCGCGTGACCGGTCAGGGCATCGAGAAGGATGGACGGAAGGGCGATCTCCTCGTGGAAATCACCATCGCGGTGCCCGAGACCCTCACCGAAGCGCAGGAGAAGGCCATGCGTGACTTCGCCGAAGCGACAGGGATGAAGTACTGATGCGCCCCGCGGCGATGGTGCGGCGGGTGTGCGCTGCCGGGGCGGTCGTCGCCTCGGCCATCGCTGCCCCCGCGGTCACGGCCCAGACGGTCCCGTCACCGGTGCTCATCGACGGCCCGGCCCGGCGCCCCACGCCGATGGCGGTTCCGCGCTGGCAGTTCGACCAGTGCATGGGCGGCCTCTCCTACGGGGCGCCGCTCAAGTGGGCGCTGAGCTACGGCATGGGGCTGGTGCGCGAAAGCGAAGAGCGCGACTGGTGCTTTCTGGGAGCCGCCAAAGTCGGGTTCGGCGGTGCCGGCATGAACGTGGGCCTCGCCAACGCGCTTGGGCACTGGGGCAGTGGCGTGGCGCTCACCGGTGGGGTGCTGCGCACGTTCAACGACCCCATGGGCGCCCTCGCCAAGCGCACCTACGTGGGCGGCAGCCTGCATGTGTGGCCGATCCTGGCCCTGGGAGGAGAGATCGGCGTGTACCGGCGACTCGGTACCGATGCACCGGCGACCACCCGCAATCGCACGCTCATCACCTGGTCCACCGGCTTCGGGTTCTGAGCGAACGGCCGTCGTCGCCGGCGTCGAGCGCACACACTGAGCGCTGATCCCGCTTCTAGGTTGGCGCCGTGCCGTGCGGCGTCGTACGTTGGCGCCCATGTCGGACTCCCACCGTTCTCCGCTCAAATCCACCGGTGTGCAGGTCACGCTCGGGCTCGTCCTCGGCCTCGCGCTGGGGATGCTGCTATCCAACGAGACCGCCCCCTCGGTATTCACCTCGGGGCTGCTCGCCACCCTCGATGTCGTTGGCACCGCATGGATCAATGCCGTGCGCATGACGGTGATTCCGCTGGTGGTGCCGCTGCTCATCGTCGGCGTGGCCGGCGGTGACGATCTGCGGCAAACGGGCGCGGTGGGTGCGAAGGCATTCGGCTGGATGCTCCTGCTGCTCGTCGCTTGCGCGGTGTTCTCGAGCGTGGTGTCGAGTGTGTGGTTCGAATCGCTCGTGCTCGACCCCGCGGCCACCGCGCGCCTGCGCGCCACGGCAAAGATCGACGTACCGCCGGCGGACGCCCTCTCGGTGCGCACGTTCATCCTGTCGCTCATTCCGCTCAATCCCATCAAGGCGGCGGCCGACGGCACGTTGCTGCCCGTGGTGCTCTTCACGCTGCTCTATGCGTTCGCGCTGGGCCGCGTCGCCGATGGCCCGCGACTCGCGCAACTTGGGTTCTTCCGCGGCATGGCCGACACCATGCTCGTCGTCGTGCGGTGGATGCTCGCCCTCGGTGGCCTCGGCATCTTCGCGCTCGCCACGGTGCTCGGACAGAAGCTCGGCACCAACGTGCTCGGCGCGATCGGCTTCTACTTCATCGTGAACATCGTGCTGCATCTCATCGCCACGGCCGGCATCTACGTGGTGATATCGCTGTCGGGACGCGTGTCCGTGCTCACCTTCGCGCGCGCCATGGTGCCGGCGAGTGTGGTGGGCATGGGCACCCGCAGCTCGCTCGCCAGTCTGCCGGCGATGGTGAAGAGTGCGACCGATCTGCTCAAGCTGCCGCCCACCGCCACCGGGTTCGTACTGCCACTGTGCGCGAGCGTCTTCAAGCTCACGAGCGCGATCTACTGGGTGGTGGGCGCGCTGTTCATTGCCAAGCTGTATGGCATCGATCTCAGCACGGCGAATCTCGCGTTGGTGGCCGCGTCGAGTGTGGTGCTCAACTTCAGCACCCCCGGCATCCCCAGCGGCGGTATGCTGCTGCAGGTCCCGCTCTACACGAGCATCGGACTGCCCGTGGAGGGGATCGGCATTCTCATCGCGCTCGACACGCTCCCCGACATGTTCAAGACGCTGCTCAATGTCACGAGCGACATGATGGTGGCGGTGATGACGACG
>DCZC01000159.1:0-225 GCA_002331565.1 Gemmatimonas sp. UBA2094 | reverse complement strand
CATGATGGTGGCGGTGATGACGACGCCGCGGGAACAGCTGGTGGACGCGCGCGCCTGATGGCGCGCGTCGTATGACAAGGTAGGACGCAGGGGGAAGGCCGTCAGGTGACAGGAGGCAGGTGCCTTCGCCCTGCTTCCTGAACGCCTTCCTCCTGCTCCCTCTCTTGTCAACAAAGGGCGCGCCGGCGGCGCGCCCAAGTCATCCCGCGAGCAGCGGCAGCCGCC
>DCZC01000028.1:589-9349 GCA_002331565.1 Gemmatimonas sp. UBA2094 | reverse complement strand
GGCATCCCCCACAAGGGTTTCCGCCGCGTCCCGCGCGCGCGGCGCCGCCTGCCACTGCCGGGCCTGTTGCTCCAGTTCGGCGTTGGCTTCGGCCAGCGCGGCGTTGGCCCGTCGCAGCGCGTCGGCCCGCCGCGACTTGTCGGTGGCGGCCGCCAGCTGATCGGCCACCAGCCGCACCAGTGCACGCTGCTCGTCGGTCACTTTGGTCGCATCGGCGAAGTAGAACGCCACCGCGCCGATCGGCCCCTCGGTAATTTCCAGAGGCGCCGCCAAGATGCTGCGGAACCCCAGTTCGCGGGCGACGTCGTGCCACCCGTCCAGCGTGGGATCCTCGAACAGATCCACGACCTCCACCAGCCGCCGCTCGGCCACCGCCGTCCCGCTCGGCCCGTCACCGACCCGCACGCGCAGCGCGCCGATCCACGGCCGGTAGGCTGCGGGCCATTCGTGCTGTGCCACCGGCCGCAGCAGTGCGCCGTCGTCGCTGAGCTGCATCACCAGCGAGAAGGTCGCGCCGAGCAGGGGCGTGACGCGGTCGAGCGCGAACTGCTGCACGTCGCCCGGATGTTCGGCCAACAGAAAGGCATGTGCGATCTCCCGGACCGCCAGCAGTTCGCGCGCGTCGCTCATGGCGTCGGTTCCGTCAGAAGCTGCTGCGCGGGCGCTTCGGCGACAGCGGACGCACCTCGAGGCGGTGCACCAGCATGTGCGGCGGTGCCGTGACGGCGAACGCCACGGCATCGGCGATGTTCTCCGGTTCGAGCATCCACGCGGTGTTCGTCCCCTCGGGGAACAGCTCCGTCGCCACCGAGCCCGGCGTGATCACCGACACCCCAATGCCGGCATCACGTACCTCGAGCATGAGCGATTCGGCGAACCCCATCACGAAGTGCTTGGTGCCGGTGTAGCACGTTCCGCCCACGAACGTGTTGCGCCCGGCCGTGCTGCCAATGATGCACACGTGCCCGCGGCCGCGCTGCACCATGCCCGGCAACACCGCGCGCGTCACGTGGTACAACGCGTTGACGTTCACGTCCACCTGGCGGTTCCACTCCTCGGCGGTCATGTCGAGGAAGGGCTTGAGCACGGCCACGCCGGCGTTGTTCACCAGCACGTCGACCTGCAGCCCGCTCAGGGCGGCCGCCGCGGCCACGCCATCACGCAGATCGAGCGCGAGAGTCTGGACGGTCGCCCCGGCCGCTTCGCACGCCCGGGCCACGGCGGCGAGCAGGTCGGCATGACGCGCCACCAGTACAAGATCATGCGTGGCGGCCAGACGCTGGGCGATCGCCTGTCCGATGCCGCGAGAGGCGCCGGTGACGAGTGCAACGGGGCGAGGCGGAGAGTTGGTCATTCCGCAAGGTAACGAAGCGTCGGGTCGCTCACCGCTGCCGGATCCGGTCGATACGTTTCAGCAGATGCTGCGTCCGCTCACCTCATCCGACCTGCCTCCAGTTTCGCCATGCGATTGCCCCGTTCGATTCGGCTCACCCTCGCCGTGGCCATCTTTTCCACCGCCTGCGGTGGCGCCGGCAAGCCCGCGTCAGACAGCGCCACAGCCGCGGCCGACGACACCCTGCGCGCTACGGTGGTGACCCAATCGGTCCTGAACGACTCCGACGATCCGGCAATCTGGATCAACCGGGTGGCGCCGGAGAGCTCGCTGGTGATCGGCACCGACAAGGGCGATTCCACCGGGGGCGTGTATGCGTTCCGGTTGGACGGGTCCATCGATACGTCACGCACCAGGCGCCCCCTCATGCGCATGAACAACGTCGACATCGTCGAGGGATTCGTCATCGGGCGCGACACGGTGTCGATTGCCGTCGCAACCGAACGCGGGCGCCAGGCCATCCGGGTGTTCCGGTTGCCGGAGATGCAGCCCATCGACAATGGCGGCATCCCCGTGTTCGACGGCGACGACAGCCGCGCACCCATGGGTGTCGCGTTGTACCGCCGATCGCGCGACGGAGCCGTCTTCGCGATTGTCGGGGGGAAGTCCGGGCCTGCCAATGGCTACCTCTGGCAGTATCGCCTCACGGCCAACGCCAATGGCACGGTGAGCGGTCGCAAGGTTCGTGCATTCGGTGCCTACAGTGGCAAGAAGGAAATCGAGGCCATCGCCGTCGACCGGCATCTCGAGCAGGTGTACTACAGCGATGAAACGTTCGGCATCCGTCAATACGCCGCCGATCCGGACGCCCCCGACGCCAACCGGGAGCGTGCCGTCTTCGGCACCACCGGCTTCGTGAGTGACCACGAGGGCATCGGGATCTATCCCACCAGCGACAGCACCGGTTATCTGCTGGTCTCCGATCAGCAAGGCCAGCGGCTTCGCGTGTTCACGCGCGAGGGCCGTCACGACCTGCTGGCCGTGATTCCGGTCAGCGCGAGAGAGACCGACGGCCTCGAGGTCACGGCGTTCCCACTGGGCCCCGGGTTCCCCGAGGGGATGCTCGTCATGATGTCGACGGACCGGACCTTTCACATCTTCGACTGGCGCAGTGTAAAGGAACGGATCGCCCGCCGTGACACGTCCGTTACAAAATGAACGCGAAGTAGTGATCTGGACCACCGAACCTCTGAGGGTGCTGGTACGGAGCCAGCGCCCTCCTCTTTTTCCGGTCCCATGCGTTCATACTTGCTTCGTGCGGTCTTGACCTCTGCCATTGTCGCGCCGGCCATTCAGGCGCAGGGCGTAGTCACGGGTACCGTGACCGACCCTTCGGGTCGTCCGCTCTCCGGCGTGCTGGTCCTCGTCGACGGCACCGCCATCCGGGCTTCCACCGACCGCGGTCTGTACCGCGCCGTCAACGTGCCGGCCGGTAGCCGCACGATCACCTTCCGCTACATCGGGTACGCGCCGCAGAGCAAGACCGTGACGGTCGCGTCCGGCAAGACGGTCACGCTCGACGTCAAGATGGCCGAGGCCATGACGTCGCTGCAGGCCGTCGAGGTGCGCGGGCAGGTGGTCGGACAGGCGTCGGCGCTCAACCAGCAGCGCACGGCGTCCACGATCGCCAGCGTGATCGACAACGAACTCGTGGGCCGCCTCCCCGACCCCAACATGGCCGAAGCGCTCGCCCGCGTGCCGGGCATCGCCGTGCTGCGCGATCAGGGTGAAGGCCGCTTCGTGCAGATCCGCGGCACGAGCCCGAACTTCAACGGCATGTCGGTGAACGGCCTGCGTCTCGCCACACCGGAGCAGAACAGCCGCCAGCTGCCGATGGACATCGTGCCGTCGGACCAGGCGAGCCAGATTCAGGTGTCGAAGACGCTCACGCCCGACATGGACGCCGACGCCATCGGCGGCAACGTGAACATCGTGACGCGCACCGCGCGTGCGAATCAGACCATCTTCAATGCCACCGCGGCCGGCGGTCAGAACCAGCTCGGCGGCGGTCTCCTCGCCAACCTCGGCCTCAATGCCGGCAAGCGCTTCGGCAAGGGTCAGAAGTTCGGCGCCATGGTGGGCGGCACGTACTACCGCAACGATCGCGCCTCGCAGAACGTGGAAGGCGACTGGTGCTCGCAGACGCGCAATTGCGGTGTCGCGCCGTCGCTCACGTCGCTCGATGCGCCGAATCTCTTCGAGTTTCGCGATTATCCGCAGGTGGACCGCCTGCGCACCGGCGTGAACGGCACGCTCGACTACCTGCTCTCGAACAACAGCAAGGTGTTCCTCCGCGGTTCGTGGAACCAGTTCAACGACGACGAAATTCGCGCCCGCGCGCGGTTCCGCTTCCGTGGCGGCAGCGGGTCGCGTTGGACGCAGGTGAGCGCCGATTCCGGCGTCACGACGGGCTCGCAGTTCGACCGCGACATCCGTCTGCGCGAAGTGCTGCAGGACATCTATACCACGCAGCTGGGCGGCGAGCACTACAGTGGCGACGGCAAGTCGCTCGATTGGGCAGTTGGCGTTTCCCGCGCCACCGAGAACCGCCCCGGCGCCTACACCATGTCGTTCCGTCAGAGCAACATGTCGTTGGCCTACAATTTCGCGAATCCCGACCGCCCGCGGGCATATGTCGTCACGGGTTCGTTCGACGATCCCACGCGCTTTCCCTTCAGCAGCCTCGTAAAGGAAGTGCGTGACACCCGTGACGAGGACCTGTCGGCCAAGATCAACGGCTCCATGCCGGTGCAGTTCGGATCGTTCAGCGGCACCCTCAAGGCCGGCCTGGCGGCGCGCTTGAAGGACCGGTCGAACGTGTTGAACACGACCAACTTCACCAGCGCGATCGGCACCAACACGTTGGGTGCCACGGCGGCGACGCTCATGAGCGCCCTCACGACGGAAACCGCCGGCCGCAACATCTTCGACGGTGACTACGCTTTCGGCCGCACGTTCGACCCCACGCGCATGCGTGACTTCATCGCGGCAAATCCGAACGCCTTCACGGTGAACACGCTGACCTCTGCCACCACCTCGGCCGGCGGCTCGTTCAAGGTCAAGGAAGACGTGTATGCGGGCTACCTCATGGCCAATCTCGACGCCGGCAACTTCCGTGTGGTGCCCGGGGTGCGCGTGGAAGCCACCCGCGTGAACAACACGGGCAACGTGGTGCGGCTCAACGCGGCCGGTTCGGCCCTCGCCGAGCCGATCCGCGAAACGACCGACAAGGGCAGCTACATCAATGTCTTCCCGAGCATCAACGCCACGTACCGGGTGAGCGAGTACACCAACGTGAAGGCGGCGGTCACCACGGCGCTCGTGCGCCCGCAATTCGGTGACATGGTGCCGTACGTCAACGTGGTGGCCGGGCAGCAGACGGCGAGCGTCGGCAACCCCGACCTCAAGGCGACCTCGGCGATCAACTACGACCTGATGATCGAGCACTACTTCCAGAACGTCGGCTTCATCTCGGCCGGTGCGTTCGCGAAGTCGCTCGACAACTTCATCTACTCCGCCGCGCGCGCGCGCACGGCCGACGACGCCGTGGGCCCCGATGCCCAGCAGATCATCCAGCCGGTGAACGGGCCGACCGCGAGCCTGTACGGCTTCGAAGTGGCGTGGCAGCAGAACTTCACGTTCCTCCCCGGCATCCTCAAGTCGCTGGGCATCAACGCGAACTACACGTACACCAAGTCGTCGGCCGACATCCCGGGTCGCGGCCGCGACGGCGTGGACGCCCCGATTCCGGAACAGACGCCGCAGGCCGGCAATGTGGGGCTGTTCTTCGACAAGGGGCCGCTGTCGCTCCGCGTTGGCGGCAACTACTCCGGCGCGTTCGTCTCCACCATCAGCGCCATTTCACCGGAAGCGGACACGCGCACCAAGGCGCGCTTCCAGGTGGACGCCTCGGGTAGCTATCAGCTCCGCCAGGGCGTGAAGATCTTCGGCGAATTCATCAACCTGTCCAACACCCCGCTCCGCGCCTACGTGGGCAATCGCGAGAATCGTGGCGGTGGTGGCGACGACCCGAGCTACGAGTTCTACAAGCCCTGGGGCATGCTCGGTGTGAAGATCGAGCGGTAACGGTAGCGCGAAACGACTGCGCGGGAGTGACGGGGGCCAACCTCCGCTCACGAAACGACGGAGGGCACGAGGCGATCGCCTCGTGCCCTCCGTTCTTTGTCTACGTCAGTCACATCACGGCGTCGCCGGCACCGCCCGCCCGAGGCGCGCCAGCTGTGCCTCGTACAGACGCTTCGCATGGGCCACCACCGGGGCGTCCGGGCTGCGCTCGAACGTCTTGAGCCACGCCCGCACGTCTTCGTGGTCGTAGTGCGACCCCAGCTCCAGCGCACACGTGAGTTCGGTCTGCGACTCCGCGGCCGCAGCCACCTGCTGATACAGCACGAAGCCGACGCGGTATGCCGTCTGATCGGCGAGACTGTCGATCGCCGCCGGCAACTTCCCGGCCAACGCTTCCGCGGCGCGTCCGGCCTTGAACAGCGCGTTCCGCTGGGCGACGCATCCCGCCATCGCGTCCGCCACCTTGGTGCGTACACTCGGCCCACATGCCCCCACCGCGGTGCTCAGGGCCAAGGCCCCGAGCATCGTAGCGACACGCAACATCGGCGCGCGAGGGCGCATCACGGCGTCGCCGTGCATCCCGCCACGACCGTGCACTTGGGGTCGAGCGGCGGCAGCTTGAGACGCGCCAGTTCGGCATTCACTGCCGCGAGATCGTTCTTCCACACCTTCTCGAGCGTAGCCTGGTAGCCGCCAAGCTCCTTGGTGAGAATCGACAGGATTTCCGGCATGTACGTACCCGGCGGGCCATCGCCGCGCTCCGCCATCGAGAGCAGGTTGGCGAGTCGGTTGTTCACCCGGATCGGGAAGTTCAGCGGATCCTGTCCCGACTGATTCTTCACCTGATACACGCTCTGCTCGACCGCGAACGCATTGCCGCGCAGGGTCTCGCCCTTGGCCTTCAGCTGCGCATCGTCGTTCGCCTTCTTGTAGCGGTCGTCGAGCTGCTCCTTCACGCGGCGGATCTCGATCACCGCACGCTGCGCCTCGTTGGTCTTGTCACGCACCTTCTTGCCGAAGGCGTACTGCGCACGCAGATCGGCGTCGGTGACGTCGGGGAGCAGCGGGCTGCGACGGATCGCGAGCGGCGCCTTGAGCTCCTGCCCGTCGGTCGTGAGGCGCACCGTGTACGTACCCGGCGGCAGCGCGGGACCGGCCGTTCCGGCGCCCCAGAAGATCATGCCGGGGAAGCTTTCGATGCCATCGGCGCGCAGATCGTAGGTGAAGCGCGTCAGTCCATCCCGGAGCGGGAAGGTGCTCGACGTGCCACGACGCCGTCCGCCCGGGCCACCAGCCGCCGCAGCGGCCGCCGTATCACCGGTGAACTCGCGCACCACGACGCCCGTCGAGTCGAGAATCGCCAGCGTGCCGCGCTTCGGCTTCTCGGCCAGCTTCCAGCTGATCGACACGCCCGGCGACGAACGCAGCCCCGCCGGCGGAGCGAAGAGGTGCGACTTCGCCGCCAGCACCTGCGGCGTAGCCTGACGGATCGGGGCAACGTTGTCGAGCACCCAGAAGCCACGACCGTGCGTACCGATCACCAGTTCGTCACGCTCGACAATGAGGTCCGCCACCGGCACGTCGGGCATGTTGAGCTTGAGGCTCTGCCAGTTCGCGCCGTCGTTGTACGAGAGATACACCCCATGCTGCGTGGCCGCGTACAGCAGCCCCTTGCGCGCCGGGTCCTCGCGCACCGCATGCACGTAATCCTCGGCGCCGAGCCCGTTCACGATCTTCGTCCACGTCTTGCCGAAGTCGGTGGTCTTGAAGATGTACGGCGCGCGATCGTTGAGCAGCGGGCGACGCACGGAGACGTACGCGGTACCGTTGTCGAAGTTCGACGCGTCGATCTGCGAGACGCGCCCGAACTCCGGCATGTCCTTCGGCGTGATGTTCGTCCACGTCCGGCCGAAGTCGCGCGTGATGAACAGGAGGCCGTCGTCGGAGCCGGTCCAGATGGTGTTCACGTCCTTCTTGCTCGGCCCCACCGAGAAGATCGTGCCGTACACCTCGGGGCCGTTCATGTCTCCCGTGATCGGGCCGCCCGACTTTTCCTGCGTCTCCGGCGCGTGGCGCGTGAGATCGGGGCTCAGGTTTTTCCACGTACGGCCGCCGTCACGCGAGGCCCACAACCGCTGCGACGACACGAACAGCAGCTTGGGGTCGATCGGTGAGAAGAGAATCGGGAACGTCCACTGCCAGCGTTCCTTGATCTCCTTCGACGGTTCGCCCGAGTAGAACCACGGATACGGGTTCACTTCGCGGGACAGCCCCGTCTTGCGGTTGAACTTGTCGACGTAGCCGCCGTTGTTCGTGCCAGAGTAGAACACGTCGATGTCGAGGGGGTCGGGCGCGATGTAGCCGGGCTCACCGCCGCCCACCTGGTACGACACCGCCATGCCCCCCTGCGCTTCCTGGCCCGGCGCCGCGTTCTGGCGGCCGAGGTTCCAGTTCATCGGCGTGCACAGCGTGCTGTTGTCCTGCTGCGACCCACAGACGTGAAACGGCACGTGCTTCGTGGTGATCACGTGGTACCACTGCTCGGTGGGGAAATCCTGCGCGGTGTACTTCTTGCCAAGGTCGTACGTCACGGCACCACCACCGTCGTTGCCGGCCACGAGGTGATTCGGATCATCCGGATCCACCCACAGGTCGTGCCAGTCACCGTGGCTGTTGCCGCTCACGTCGCCGAGGGTCTTGCCGGCGTCGGCCGACCGGAACATCGACGTGTTCTGCGCAAACACCACGTCGGCGTTCTTGTGATCGGCGAACAGATGCGTGTAGTAGAACGCGCGCTGACGGATGCGACGGTCGCTGTTCATCAGCGTCCAGGTGGCTCCGGCATCGTCACTCTTGAAGAGCCCACCATTCTCGTTCTCGACGAGCGCGTACACGCGGTTGGGGTTGGCCGCGCTGAGCGCCACGCCGATCTTGCCGATGAGACCGCTCGGCAGCCCCTTGCTGCGCGTGATCTCCGTCCAGGTGTCGCCGCCGTCGGTGCTCTTGAACAGGCCGGAGCCGTCCCCGCCCGACGACATCTGGTACTCCTTGCGATACGCTTCCCAGAGCGCGGCATAGAGGACCTGCGGATTGGTGCGATCGATGGCGATGTCGACCGCACCGCTCTTCGCGTCGCGGAATAGCACGCGTTTCCACGTCGCGCCACCATCCGTGCTCTTGTACACGCCGCGCTCGTCGCTCGGCACGCTGTATTTGCCGAACAGTGCGGCATAGACGATGTCGGGGTTGGCCGGATGCACGCGGATCTTCGAGATCGCGTC
>DCZC01000028.1:0-430 GCA_002331565.1 Gemmatimonas sp. UBA2094 | reverse complement strand
GCACGCGGATCTTCGAGATCGCGTCCACGGTGCGGAACCCGACATGCTTCCACGTCTTGCCCGCATCGGTCGATTTGTAGATGCCGTCACCCGGCATGATGTTGCCGCGGATGGCGCTCTCACCCATGCCGATGTACACGACATCGGGATTGGACTCGCTCACCGCGATCGCGCCCACCGACGCGCTGCTCACCTGCCCATCGGTGACCGGCGCCCAGGTTTCGCCGCCATCGGTGGTCTTCCAGAGCCCACCGCCCACGGCGCCGAAATAGGCCTCGTTCTTACGCCCCTTCACCCCGCTGACGGCGATGGAGCGGCCGCCGCGGTCGGGACCGATGTTGCGCCACCGGAAGTTCTTGAGAAAGGCCGAATCGAGCGTGACCGGCGCGAGAGGCGCGGCGGCCGGCGAGGGCCGGGCGGCCGGCCGGGC